>NZ_NCTE01001361.1:0-569 GCF_002114215.1 Streptomyces sp. 13-12-16
GCTCGCCTACGGGCCCGAGCACGGGCCGGTGGTGGAGCTGGGACTGGTGCCCGTGCCGGAGGACGGGTGCCTGGTGTCGGGGGTGTGGCCGGGGTGGCTGCGGGAGGCGGGGCGGGTGGTGGTCCCGGTGCATCCGTGGCAGGCCGCGCACGTGCTGAAGCGGACGGGCGGGGAGCGGCTCCCGGCGCATCCGCTGATGGCGCTGCGCACCCTCGCGCTGCCGGGGGGTCCGCACGTCAAGACGGCGCTGAGCGCCCGGCTGACGTCCTCGGTGCGGGACATCTCGCTCGGCTCGGTGGCCGCGTCGGCGGCGCTGTCGGACTTCGGGGAGGCGGTGGCGGCGCGCACCGACGGGCTGCTGCACGTCACCCGCACGCTGGGCGCGGTGGCGGCCGGGTCGCCCGATCTGGCGGCGGTGCTGCGCGAGTCGCCGGAGGTGTACGCGGCGCCCGGGGAGCGGGTCGTCCCGGTGGCGGCGCTGACGACCACCGGACTGCCGCACTCCCCCGCCTGGTCGAGCCGGTTCGCGCGGCTCGCGCTCACGGTCGGGCTGCGGCTGCTGGAGCTGG
>NZ_NCTE01001361.1:921-9290 GCF_002114215.1 Streptomyces sp. 13-12-16
CGGCGCGCTGGCGGGGACGGCGGGGTCGGGACCGGCGCTGCGGGCGGCCCTGGAGGGCGCCGTACGGGATCTGCCGCGCACCCCGGACCTGGCCGCCCTGCTCGACGGCCCGCTGCCGGCGAAGGCGCTGACGCTGATGCGGCTGTCACCGCGGACATCGGGGGACCAATGGGCGGAACTGCCCAATCCGCTCCGGTACGAGGCCCCGTGACACCCCGTTTTGGAGCGCGGCGCTCCTGATCAATAGGATCCGCCGATGATCAGAAGAAAACGGCCGGTGGCAGGCGCCTGTGCCCTGCTCGCCGCACTGACGGCCGGGTTCGCCTTCCCGGCCGGGGCGGCCGCCGGTGAACCCACGGGTCAGGACGCCCCCAAGGTGAACCTGGTCCTCGATGTGAGCGGCTCGATGCGGGCCAAGGACATCGACGGCCAGTCCCGGATGGCGGCGGCGAAGCAGGCGTTCAACGAGGTGCTGGACGCGACGCCGGAGGAGGTCGAGCTGGGCATCCGCACGCTCGGCGCGAACTACCCCGGCGACGACCGCAAGGAGGGCTGCAAGGACACCGCGCAGCTCTACCCGGTCGGCCCGCTGGACCGCACCGAGGCGAAGACGGCGGTGGCCACGCTCGCCCCGACGGGCTGGACCCCGATCGGCCCCGCCCTGCTGAAGGCGGCCGACGACCTCGAGGGCGGCGACGGCTCCAAGCGGATCGTGCTGATCAGCGACGGCGAGGACACCTGCGCCCCGCTCGACCCGTGCGAGGTGGCCCGGGAGATCGCGGCCAGGGGCATCGGCCTGACCATCGACACCTTGGGCCTGGTGCCGAACGCCAAGCTGAGCCGGCAGCTCAGCTGCATCGCCGAGGCGACCGGCGGGACGTACACCTCGGTCGAGCACCAGGACGAGCTCACCGACCGGGTGAACGAGCTGGTGGACCGCGCGGCCGAGCCCGTGGTGACGCCGGTGGCCGTCCAGGGTGCCGGCTCGTGCGCCGAGGCGCCGGTGCTGGAGTCCGGCCTCTACACCGACCGTGAGGAGTTCGGGCAGCAGCGCTGGTACCGCGTGGAACTGCTCGCCGGCCAGGAGCTGCGCGCCTCGGTGAGCGTGGCGGCGGACCGCGCCGTGCGCCCGGACTACGGGGTGCTGCTGAGGGCCGTCACGGTGCACGGCCGGGAGATCGTGCGCGGCGAGGCGGCCGGCAACGGCCGTACGGATGTGCTGTCCACCGGGCTGCGCCACCCGAAGCCCGAGCGGGACGACGACGACAGCGGCAAGCCCGCGGCCGAGGTCGTGTGCCTGGCGGTGACCAACTCCTTCTCGGTGGACTCCGGGGTGAAGACCACGCCCGGTCTTCCGCTGGAGCTGACCGTCGACGTCGTGGACGGCCCGGACGGCGCGGACGACGTGGCCTCCTTCGGCCTCGGCCGGGGCTGGTGGCTGCTCGGCGCGCTGGTCCTCACCGGCTTCCTCGCCGGTCTCGTCTGGGGCTGGCTGTCACGCTGGCGGGTCGCCGTCTGGAGGACCAACTGATGCGCGCCGTACGTGTACTGAGTGCCGCCCTCCTGGCCCTCGGGCTGGCCGCCGCCCCCGCCGCGGCCGACTCCTCCCCCTCCCCCGGCGCGTCCGGCGACGACGGGGCGCCCACCCGCGCGGGCACCTCGTTCCGTACGGCGACGGAGGTCGAGCAGGGGCAGACCGCCACCGCGCGGGCCTCCACGGGCGACTACCTGTACTGGTCGTTCCCGGCGGACGCCGGGCAGCGCCCCACCGTCCACGCGACGGTGAAGCTGCCGGAGAGCCACGCCGCCGAGACCTGGCAGATCGACGTGTACGACGGTCTGCGCCGCCGCCAGGCCTGCCAGTACGGCGCGCAGACCCGCACCGCCGGGGCGGACACGCCCTCCGTGGAGCTGGAGTGCGTGCTGCGCACGGTCCGCGCCTGGTCGGAGCCGTGGGCCGATGACCCGCTGCCGGGCACGTACTACGTCCGTCTCACGGCGCTGCGGCTGTCCACGGCCGACCTCGGCCAGCCGGTGAGCACCGAACTGCGTGTTGGGTCCAAGGACATGGGCGGCGCGGCGGCGGTGGACGGTGCGCTGTCCGAACCGCTGGTGCCGGGCATCGCGACGCGCGCCGAGGCCGACGAGGACGACGACTCGCCGTCCGCCGTGCTGGCCGGCCTGGAGCCCGAGGACGGCTGGACCTCCGGCTGGTGGTCCGACCGCTGGATATGGACGGCGGCGGGCGGTGTGCTGGCCGCCCTGGCGGGTGTCGCCGGCTACCGGCTGACGCGGGGGTCCGGGCGCCCGCCCGGGGTGCCACCGACCGCGTGACGTCCCCCCGGAAGGCCCGCCCCCGTGCGGGCCTTCCGGCTTCTCGCCTCACGTCCCGCGCAGCGCCTTGGCGAGCGTGCCCTCGCCCGTCACCCCGACCCGTCCCGCGCGGACCGCGTCGGCCAGGGTCAGCTCGCCGCGGCCGATCGCCGTACAGGTGGCGGTGTCCAGGGCGAGCAGGGCGTCGGGTTCCCCGGGGGCGGGGCCGTCACCGTACACGGGACCGTCCTCGGCGCCGACGCGCAGGTGGAACCTGCCCTCGTCCAGGCGGACTTCGACGAGGCCCTCACCCTCCAGGGCGCGCAGCAGGGGCAGCGCGAACCAGTGGGCGCGTACCGCGTCCGTGGGGCGCCGCTCGCCCAGTTCGGCCTCGCCCCAGGTGCCGAGGGACTGGAGCACGGGCAGCAACGCGCCGCCGCGCGGGGTGAGTTCGTACACGTACGCCGCTCCGGGCGGGGGCAGCCGGCGGCGGGTGGTGAGGCCGTCGCGCTCCATGTCCCTGAGCCGGGAGGCCAGTACGTCCGTGCTGACGCCGGGCAGGTCCGCGTGCAGGTCGGTGTAGCGGCGCGGGCCCGCGAGGAGTTCGCGGACGATCAGCAGGGTCCAGCGGTCGCCGACGACGTCGAGCGCGCGGGCGGCGGAACAGTACTGGTCGTAGCTTCGGCGAGGTGACATGCGACGCAGTCTAGACATGTTGTTGGACTTTCCAAGCTCCCACTTGGTAAAACCAAGCAACACCACGTGAGGGGAAGCGGCGCATGGAGTTCCGGCAGTCGAGCAAGCTCAGCGAGGTCTGTTACGAGATCCGCGGTCCGGTGATCGAGCACGCCAACGCGCTGGAGGAGGCGGGGCACAGCGTGCTGCGCCTGAACACCGGCAATCCGGCCCTGTTCGGTTTCGAGGCGCCGGAGGAGATCGTCCAGGACATGATCCGGATGCTCCCCCGGGCACACGGCTACACCGACTCACGGGGCATCCTCTCCGCCCGCCGCGCGGTGGCCCAGCGCTACCAGACCCTGGGCCTGGAGGTCGACGTCGACGACGTCTTCCTCGGCAACGGCGTCTCCGAGCTGATCTCCATGGCCGTACAGGCCCTGCTGGAGGACGGTGACGAAGTCCTCATCCCCGCGCCGGACTTCCCCCTGTGGACCGCGGTGACGAACCTCGCGGGCGGCAAGGCGGTCCACTACCTGTGCGACGAACAGGCCGACTGGTACCCGGACCTGGACGACATGGCGGCGAAGATCACGGACCGCACCAAGGCCGTGGTCGTCATCAACCCCAACAACCCCACGGGCGCGGTCTACCCGAAGGAGATCGTCGAGGGCATCCTCGACCTGGCCCGCCGCCACGGCCTGATGGTCCTCGCCGACGAGATCTACGACCAGATCCTCTACGACGACGCCGTGCACCACTCGGCCGCCGCGCTCGCCCCCGACCTGGTCGTCCTCACCTTCTGCGGCCTGTCCAAGACCTACCGCGTGGCGGGCTTCCGCTCCGGCTGGATGGTGGTCACCGGCCCCAAACAGCACGCGAAGGACTACCTGGAGGGCCTGACCATGCTGGCCTCCATGCGGCTGTGCGCCAACGCGCCTGCCCAGTACGCCATCCAGGCCGCGCTCGGCGGCCGGCAGTCCATCCACGAACTGACCGCACCCGGCGGCCGGCTGCGCGAACAGCGGGACGTGGCCTGGGAGAAGCTGAACGAGATCCCCGGCGTGAGCTGCGTGAAGCCGAAGGGCGCGCTGTACGCGTTCCCGCGCATCGATCCGTCCGTGCACAGGATCCACGACGACGAGAAGTTCGTACTCGACCTGCTCCTGCGGGAGAAGATCCAGGTCGTCCAGGGCACCGGCTTCAACTGGCCCTCCCCCGACCACTTCCGCATCCTCACCCTCCCCCACGCGGAGGACCTGGAGGCGGCGATCGGCCGGATCGGGCGGTTCCTCGGCGGATACCGGCAGTAGGAGGCCGGGAACCACCGGCGGGACGATCGCGTCGGATCAAGGCATGAGGGAAGAGGGACGGGGCTGTGCGGGCATCCTCCTGGCGGCCGTGGGAGCCGTCGTGTCGGTGCTCTCCTGGGCGCCGAGGGCACGGGTCAACGTCCACGGCGGTTTCGAGGGCACGCACCGTGACCTGAGCGTCCTCTACGTCGACCTCCCCCTCGTCGCCGCCGGCGGCGCGCTCGTCCCGCTCGCCGTCTGGCTGCTCGTCCTGCGCACATCGCGCCGCCCGTGGCTCGCGGCCGTGCTGGCGACGGGCGCGCTCGCGCTCGGGGTCTGGGGCCTGCTGAGCTGGTGGACGCCCTACGAACGGCCCGAGTTCACGGGTTAGGTCCCCGCCCCGCACCCTCGCCCATGCCCATGCCCATGCCCATGCCGCAAGCCTGTCGCAGCACCGTCAGCGCCGTGGAGGAGGCGGATGCGGGCTCCGCGGTGAAGGTGACGAGGGACTGGTGCGGTTCCTGCGGGACGTGGAACGTCTGTTGCGTGACGGTCAGGTCCCCGACGACCGGATGCGCCAGGTCGTAGACGTCGCGGCCGCAGGGCTCGACGGTGTGCTCGGCCCACAGCGAGGCGAACTCGGTGCTGTGGATCGCCAGTTCGCCGACCAGCGCGGCGAGGCAGGCGTCCTCGGGGTTGCGGGCCGTCAGGATGCGCAGGTTGCCGACCACGGCACGGGCCTTGGCGGGCCAGTCACGGTAGAGGGCGCGGGTGTGCGCGTCCAGGAAGACCAGCCGGGACAGGTTGGGCCGGGTGACCGGGTCGTCGGGCGAGGCGGGGTCCACGTGTCCGGCGAGCAGGGCGTGCCCGGCCCTGTTCCAGGCCAGCACGTCGTTGCGGCGGCCCACGACGAGCGCGGGCACGTCGCCCATGGCGGCCAGCAGCGTCCGCAGATCCGCGGAGGCGTGCTCCTCGGGAGGCGCCGCCGGCCCGGTCCGGTGACTCGTCGTCGACAGGACGTGCAGGTGTTCCCGCTCGGCCGTGGTCAGGTGCAGGGCGGTCGCGATCGCGTCGAGGACCTCGGCCGAGGCGTTGAGCGACTGGCCCTGTTCGAGCCGGGTGTAGTAGCCGGCGCTGACCCCCGCGAGCATCGCGAGTTCCTCCCGGCGCAGCCCGGGCACCCGGCGCCGGTCCCCGTACCGGGGCAGCCCGACGTCGTCCGGGCTCAGTTGGGCCCGCCGCGCCCTCAGGAACTCACCGAGCGGTGATCTGCGGTTCATGGCGGCAAGTATGCGCGGCAGACGTGTCCGCCGCCTGCACCTGTCAGGGGTAGGCAGGAGCGGGCCTGGTCACCTCGGCCGGTGGCCTCCAGAGTCGGTCGTACGGATCGCGGCGAGAAGCCGCTCCGCATCCCCTGCTCACCCGCCCCCACGGCACCGCCGTACGCATCGCGGCCCTGCCCCGGGCACCGCACACGAACGAGGTAGACACCATGCCCACCACCCCGCCCGCGCCGTCCTCGCCCGCGGAGGCGGCCGTCTCCACGGCACCCCGGGTCACCACGGTGGAACTGGGGGACGTCGAGATCACCCGCGTCATCGAGTTCTCGGAGACCTCCCCGATGACGACCGACGTGTTCTTCCCCGGCAGCGAGCCCGAGGAATGGCGGCGCCACGCCGCGCTGCTGGACCCGGACCACTGGGACGCCCGCACCGACCTGTCGCGCGTCGCCACCCAGTCCTGGGTGCTGCGCAGCGAAGGCAGGGTCATCCTGATCGACACCGGAGCGGGCAACGGCAAGTACCGCCCGCTCCAGCCGATCTGGTCGTACCTGAACACGGACTACCTGGAGAACCTCGCCGCGGCCGGCGTCCGGCCGGAGGACGTCGACCTGGTCGTCAACACGCATCTGCACGACGACCACGTCGGCTGGAACACCCGGCTCGACGGACGCGACTGGGTGCCCACCTTCCCGAACGCGACGTATCTGATGCCGCGGACCGACGTCGAGTACTGGCACCCGGAGAACCTGCACCGCACCAAGTTCGGCCGGGGGAACCAGAACGTCTACGAGGACAGCGTCCAGCCGGTGATCGACGCCGGGCTCGTCACGACCTGGGAGGACTCCCACGTCATCGACGCCAACCTCCGGCTCGAACCGGCCCCCGGGCACACTCCGGGTTCCTCGGTCGTCCACCTCGAGTCCGGAGGTGACCGCGCGGTCTTCGCCGGTGACCTGCTGCACGGCGCGATCCAGATCCACGAGCCGCACCTCAACAGCTGCTTCGAGGAGGACGAGGACGGCGCCCGCGCCAGCCGGGCACGGATGTTCGCCTACGCGGCCGACCACAACGCCCTCGTGCTCCCCGCCCACCTGCCCGGCCACGGCGCCTTCGAGATCCGGCGCGAGGGCGGCGGGTTCGGGCTCTCCCGCTGGGCGCCGTTCTCCCGTACCTGACGAGCTCGTCAGCCCCGCGGGGCTTCGTCGCCCCGGCCCAGAAGGACTTCGCACCACACCGTCTTGGTGTACGGGTTCCCACAGGTGGTGCCCCAGTGGGTGGCCAGTGCCTCGACGAGGAGGAGCCCCCGGCCGGACTCCGTGTCGAGTTCGGCCGGGGCGAGTGCGCCGGGCGTCGGTGGGCGGCGGTCGGGGCGGGCGTCGGTGAGTTCGATACGGAGCGTGGCGTCCTCCGGGTGGAGGGTCAGACGGAGCCTGAAGTCCCGGCCCGTCACCCGCCCGTGCACCGCCGCGTTCGCGGCGAGTTCGGCCACCAGCAGGGACGCCGTGCGGTTGGCCTCGCTGTCGTACGGCCAGCCCCAGGAAGCGAGTTGCTCGGCCGACAGGTGACGGGCCAGGCGTGCGCCCCGGGCGGTGGCCGAGAGCCTGATGCTGAAGTGACGGACGGGGTCGACGTGTTCGACGGGCGGGACGATATCGACGTTCATGTCACTCAGCGTGGCCATCCGGCTCCGCCGTGAACAGTCCCGGCGACCGTACCCGGGAGCGCCGTACGGAAGGTGTCCGGGCCTGTCCGGGTCGTGACGCGTGACGTCCCGCACCCGCCGCGTGTTGAACCCACGGAGGTGTGGGGACATGAGCGTGGAACCTTACGGGGCGGACGAGGAGTCGGCGGCCGTTCTGCGGACCGTCGGGCGGGTCATCAAGATGTGCCGGGAGCGGATGGGGCTGACCCAGGCCGCCCTCGGCACGCACATCGGGTACAGCGAGGAACAGGTCTCGTCCGTCGAGCGCGGACGCCGGGCGCCGATGGAGGAGTTCCTCGACGCGGCCGACCGGGTCCTCGAGGCCGACGGCCTCATCGGGGGACTGAAGAAGGACGTGGAGAAGGCCCGCTTCCCGAAGAAGGTGCGCGACCTGGCGAAGCTGGAGGCGGAGGCCGTCGAGATCTGCGCCTACGACAACTCCGTCGTCAACGGCCTGCTCCAGACCGAGGACTATCTGCGGGCGGTGTTCGGGTCACGGCGGCCCGCCTTCTCGCAGGACGAGGTCGACCAACTGGTCACCGCCCGTCTGGCCCGGCAACGGATCGTCGAGGGCAGCCAGCCGAGCACGTCCTTCAGCTTCGTGCATGATGAAGCTGCGTTGCGGCGACGAGTCGGGGGCAAAATGGTGCTGCGCCGACAGCTCGAACGGCTGTTGGATGTGGGGCAGAGGCGGAATGTGGAGATCCAGGTCCTTCCTCTGGATCGTGAGGACAACGCCGGGCTCGGCGGTCCGTTCCATCTGCTACGGCTCAAGGAGGGCAGCACAGTGGCGCACAACGAGGTTCAACGGACCAGCCGGCTGATCTCGGAGAGGAAGGAGATCCAGATCCTGGAACTGCGGTACGGGGTCATCCGGGCGCAGGCCCTCCCGCCACGAGAGTCGCTGGCCTTCATCGAGAAGATCCTGGGAGAGACATGACTGCGAAGTCCCTTACCGAGCTGACCTGGTTCAAAAGCAGCCACAGCACCGACGACGGCCCCGCCTGCGTGGAAGTCGCCACCACCCCGGACACGATCCACGTACGCGACTCCAAGCACATAGAAGGCCCCCACCTCACCTTCACCCCCGTCCAGTGGACCGCC
>NZ_NCTE01001362.1:0-515 GCF_002114215.1 Streptomyces sp. 13-12-16
CCGCGCCCCGGCCGCCGTACGACGGCACAGGTCGCCATCGCGGGCCGGGCCGCCGACTTCCGCTTCGGCACGAGGAGTTCGCCCCCGCCCACCAGCGCGGCGGCCTCCGCCACCGACGGTGTGCCGACGGCGGCGAGCGGCGCGTCGGACGGGTTGGGCACCTCGACGCGCGCCAACTCCCCTGCGGTGTACGTCACCAGCGGCACCCCGAGCCGCCGCGCCGCCTCCACGACGCCGGGCTCGTCGGCCTTGGCGTCCACGGTGGCCAGTTCGGCGACCGACGCCGCCGACAGCCCGGCCCCGCGCAGGGCGTCCTCGACCAGGCCGAGCACCTCGTCCACGGGGGCGCCCTTCGAGGCCCCGACGCCGACGACGAGGGTCGGCGGCCGGAGCACCGCCTCCCGCTCGTCCGGCTCGACCAGCCGGTCCGTGACCCGGATCGTGTACGACCCCTCGTCCACGACCGGGAGCGGCGGCAGCGGCCAGGTCACCTCGGCGCGCAACGCCACCGCCTC
>NZ_NCTE01001362.1:651-1174 GCF_002114215.1 Streptomyces sp. 13-12-16
CAGGGCCCGTGACACGGCGGCCACGTTCCCCTCCACCGGCAGGCCGAGGGTGTCCAGGCCCGGCAGGCGGACCGCGTCGGTCGCCGTCGTCACCACCGGCTCGGCGCCCAGCACCTCGCCGACCGCGCGGGCCAGCTCGTTCGCCCCGCCGCCGTGCCCGCCGACCAGCGACACCGCGAACCGCCCGCCCTCGTCGACACAGACGACACCGGGATCGCTCGCCTTGTCGTGCAGCAGCGGCGCCACCAGCCGCACCACGGCCCCCGTGGCCAGGAAGCACACGAGCTGCTCGCACTCGGCGAACGCGGCCCGTACGGCATCCGGCACGGGACCTTCGTACACGCGCGTACGGTCCGGCCACACGGCGGCCAGCCGGTCCCGCGCGGCCGCTCCGGCGGCCGTGGCGGAGATGAGGCCGATCACTTCTCGACTCCTTCTTTGTGCGCCGGGAGCCGGACGCCCCACAGCAGGAAAACGGGATTGGTCGCCGCCAGCCGGGTCACGTCACCCGGCAGCGGCGCGA
>NZ_NCTE01001363.1 GCF_002114215.1 Streptomyces sp. 13-12-16
GCAGCCACGCCATCCGCCGCGCCGCCGCGCGGGCCGCGATCCGCCGCGGCTCGGCGACCACCACCCGCCGCGCGGGCCCGTCCCCGAGCAGTCCCGCCAGCGCCAGCGGCACCAGCGTCGTCTTACCGGTGCCGGGCGGCGCCACCAGGACGGCGGTGCCGTGCGCGTCGAGCGCGTCGGTCAGCCCCGGCAGGGCCTCGCGTACGGGGAGGGCGTCCAGGGCGTCGTAACGGATCACGCACTCAGTCCCGTACGCACACGAAGATCGCCGTCCCCGGGATCAGGTTCCCGCGCAGCGGCGACCAGCCGCCCCACTCCGAGGTGTTCCAGGCCGGCCACTCCGGCTCCACCAGGTCCACCAGCCGGAACCCCGAGGCGACGACGTCACGGACGCGGTCCCCGAGCGTCCTGTGGTGCTCGACGTACACCGCGCGGCCCCCCTCGTCCTGCTCGACGTAGGGCGTGCGGTCGAAGTACGACGCGGACACGCTCAGCCCTTCCGATCCCGGTTCGTCCGGGAACGCCCAGCGGATCGGGTGCGTGACCGAGAAGACCAGCCGGCCGCCGGGCCGCAGCACCCGCCGCACCTCGCGCAGCACC
>NZ_NCTE01001364.1:0-356 GCF_002114215.1 Streptomyces sp. 13-12-16
CACCCGCTGCGGGCGCACGAGGCCGCCGAGGACCGGCCGGGGCGGGGCGCCGTCCGCCCCCGCGGCGACGCGCTGGGCGAGGGCGGCCGGGGTCGGCGTCTCGAACAGGGCGGTGATGGGGATCTCGGTGCCGGTCTCGTGCCGCAGACGGGCCAGCATCCGGGTGGCCAGGAGGGAGTCGCCGCCCAGGTCGAAGAAGTTGACGTCGGTGCCCACGGAGCCTCGGGGCAGCTTCAGCACGGCCTCGAAGAGGGCGCACACCAGTGCCTGCTGCGGTGTTCCGGGGCGGGTGCCGGAGGCGGCGGCGGGGAAGTCGGGGGCGGGCAGGGACCGGACGTCGAGCTTGCCGTTCGCGG
>NZ_NCTE01001364.1:516-2560 GCF_002114215.1 Streptomyces sp. 13-12-16
TGCTCGGGCAGGTGGGCGGCGGCGTGTGCGCGCAGTGCGGCGGAGTTCACGGGTTCGTCGCCCGCGGGGACGGTGTAGGCGACGAGGTGCAGCGCGCCGTTGCCGGAGCTGCGGGGTACGACGGCGGCGCGCGCGACGCCCGGGTGGGCGGCGAGGACGGCCTCGATCTCGCCGGGTTCGACGCGGAAGCCGCGCAGCTGTATCTGGGCGTCGGCGCGGCCGAGGTAGTCCAGCGTGCCGTCGGGGCGGCGCCGGGCCAGGTCGCCGGAACGGTACATGCGGGCGCCGGGCGGGCCGTAGGGGTCGTCGAGGAAGCGTTCCGCGGTCAGCCCGGGCCGGTTCAGGTACCCGGCGGCGACGCCGGCTCCGGAGACGTACATCTCGCCGGTCGCGCCGGGCGGCACCGGGTGTCCCACGGGGTCCAGGAGGTGGACGCGCAGGTCGGCGAGGGGGGTGCCGATGACGCTGCCGCGGCGCGGGTCGTCCAGGTCGGCCCGGGTGAGGCGGTGGTGGGTGACGTGCACGGTCGTCTCGGTGATGCCGTACATGTTCACCAGCGCCGGGCGGTCCAGGCCGTGCCGGTCGGCCCAGGGGCGCAGCCGCGCCGGGCGCAGGGCCTCGCCGCCGAAGACGACGTAACGCAACGCCCCCGTGTCCCGGCCCCGTTCGAGGTCGGCGTCGACGAGCTGCTCGAACGCGGACGGCGTCTGGCTGAGGACGGTCACGCCCTCGTGGTGCAGCAGCTCCAGGAACTCCCCGGGCGAGCGGCTGACGGAGTACGGCACGACGACGACCCGGCCGCCGTGCAGCAGGGCGCCCCAGATCTCCCAGACGGAGAAGTCGAAGGCGTAGGAGTGGAACAGCGTCCACACGTCGTCGGCGCGGAAGTCGAAGTGTTCGGCCGCGGCGGCGAAGAGCCGGACGACGGCCGCGTGCGGGACGGGCACGCCCTTGGGGCGGCCGGTGGAACCGGAGGTGTGGATGATGTACGCGATGTCGGACGGGTTCGCCGGCCCGTGCCGGTCGGCGTCGCTCAGGTCGGCGTGGGAGCGGCGGGCGAGGTCGGCCGCGACCGCCGGATCGTCCAGCAGGACGGCGGGGACGGTGTCCCCGGCGAGGTGGACGTGGGCCTGCTCGGTGACGAGGACGACGGGGGCCGCGTCCTCGACGACGAGCCGCAGCCGCTCGGCCGGGTGACCGGGGTCCAGGGGCAGGTAGGCGGCGCCGGTCTTGAGCACGGCCAGCAGGGCGGGCAGCAGCCGCGTCCCGCGCTCCAGGGCCAGGGCCACCACCCGGCCCGGGCCGGCGCCGTGCTCGGTCAGCAGCCGGGCCAGGCGGTTGGCCTCGGCGTTGAGTGCGGCGTACGTGAGCCGTTCGCCTCCGCAGGTGACGGCGGTGCGCCCGGGACCGGTCGCCACCCGCTCCTCGAAGAGCTCGGTGAGGGTCCGCTCGACGGGAAAGGCGCGTACGGGGGTGTCGCGGGGGTGTTCGCCCGGCAGCAGGAGGTCCAGGTCGCGCAGCGGTGTCGTCGGCTCCGCCTCGGCCAGCCGGTGCAGCAGCGTGACGAACCGGTCGCGGTGCAGGGCGAGTTCGTCCTCCTCGTACAGCGCGGGGTTGGCGTCGAAGGCCAGCCACAGCTCGCCGGGGCGGTCACCGGGGCGCACCGAGATCTGCAGGTCGTCGACGGCTCCGCCGGACAGGTGGTGCCAGGTGGTGGGGTGACCGCCGAAGACCGGCGACTCGTCGAACGGGACGATGTTGAGCACCGGCCCGTACAGCCGGCGTCCGGTGCCCAGCAGCCCCAGGTCGCGGCGGAGGAACTCACCCCGGTAGCGCTGGTGGCGGCGCAGGACCTCCAGTTCGTCCGCGACGGCCCGGGCCAGCTCCGCCACGGGCGTGCCGGGTGCGGCGGCGACGCGCAGCGGGAGGACGTCGGAGGCGGTGCCCGGGGTGCGCAGGGCTGCGCTGCCGAGCCGGCTCATCGTGGCCAGGCCCAGCACCAGGTCGGCGGCGCCGGTCATCCCGTGCAGGTAGGCGGCGGTGG
>NZ_NCTE01001365.1 GCF_002114215.1 Streptomyces sp. 13-12-16
GCCGGTGGCGTCGTCGAGAGCCGTGAGGCCGGCGAAGACGGGCAGCGGTGTGGTGCCGTCGGGGGCGGTGGCGGGGGTGTCCGGGGTGCCGAGCACGGCCCAGCGGGTGGCGGCGGCGGGGGCGGCGGGCGTAAGGGAAGTCCAGTCGAGGTGGAACAGCCAGTCGCGGGCGGCCCGTGCGGACGGGTCGAGGGTCTCGGCGGCCACCTCGCGGACGGCCAGCGAGTCGATGACGGCGACGGGCGCGCCGCTCGGGTCGGTCAGGTGGACGGTGACGGTGTCCTCGCCGGCCGGGGAGATCCGTACGCGCAGCGCGGTGGCGCCGGTGGCGTACAGGGAGACTCCGGACCAGGCGAAGGGGACGACGGTGCGGTCGTCGCCGCCGGGGGCGAGCCCCGCGGCGTGCAGGGCGGCGTCGAGCAGGGCGGGGTGGATGCCGAACCGGGCGGCGTCGCCGCGCACCTGGTCGGGCAGGACGACCTCGGCGAACACGTCGTCGCCGCGCCGCCAGGTGGCGCGGACGCCCTGGAAGACGGGGCCGTACTCGTAGCCGCGGCCGGCGAGCAGGTCGTAGAAGCCGTCGGCGGCCAGGGCGGTGGCGCCGGGCGGCGGCCAGGCGGTGAAGTCCTCGGGCCGCGCCACGG
>NZ_NCTE01001366.1:0-867 GCF_002114215.1 Streptomyces sp. 13-12-16
GGATCGCCGACGCGCTGACCGGCGCGGCCCCGACGCCGGCGGCCGGTGCGGTGCCGAGCGGTACGACCACGGCGGGGACCGCGTGAACCGGGCCCCGCACGAGAGGAGCCGGCCGGTATGAGCCTCGTCGTCTACCTGGCGGCCCTCGTCTTCGGGATGACGTCCGTGCTGCTGTTCCGCCGCCCGCGCACGGCGGCCCCGCGCAACCCGCTGACGCTGTCCACCTGCGCGGCGGTCATCCTGGGCGCCCTGGTCTTCGTGTGCGCCGCCCCGGCCACCCTGGCCCGCGTCAACTCCCTCACCGGCGTCCCCAACTTCGGGGCCCCGCTGACCTACGGGATGCTCTCCGCGTACAGCTGCGCGGTGCTGGTGCTGCTGATCAACTGGCGGGGCGGGTCGCGGGAGCGGGTGCGGCGCATGGTGCTGCGCAGTGTGGCCGCCTACGGGCTGCTGGTCGCCGCCATCGTCGTCCTGTTCGCGCTCGCCGAGGCGGACACCGAACGGCTGACCGACCTCGACACGTACTACGCCAACACCCCGTTCATGCGGGAGATGATCCTGCTCTACCTGGTCGGGCACAGCGCGGCGATGCTGGTGATGTGCGCCGTCTGCGTCAAGTGGGGGCGCGAGGTCGGCGGGCTGCTGCGGACCGGGCTGCGGCTGATCCTCGTGGGGGCACTGCTGGACGTGGTGGGGTTCCAGCTCACCAAGTACACGGCCCTGGTGGCCCGTTGGACGGGCCATGAGCTGGACTTCCTGTCCACCACGGTCGCCCCGCCGATGGCCTCGCTGGGCGCGCTGCTGTGCTCGGCCGGGTTCGTGCTGCCGAGGCTGCTGCCGCCCGTCCTCGCGCAGTGGCGGGGGGGC
>NZ_NCTE01001366.1:1002-1257 GCF_002114215.1 Streptomyces sp. 13-12-16
CTGGGCCCGCTGTGGTCGCTGGTGGGGTCGGTGCCGACCGCGCCCAAACCGCAGGCCGCCTGGTGGCAACTACCGCGGGCGCGGCTGCAGTGGCGTGAGGTGTCCATCCACGACGCGCTGCTCGCGCTGGCGCCGTACTTCGACCACCGGGTCCGCGAACGGGTCCGGGACACCGCCCTGCGCGCGGGCCGCTCCCCCCACGAGGCCCGGCTGGCGGCGGAGGCGGCCATGCTCGCCGACGCGGCACGCCGGGCC
>NZ_NCTE01000142.1 GCF_002114215.1 Streptomyces sp. 13-12-16
ACGCGTCGACGAGGCTGATGCTGTGGTCGAAACCGGCCAGGCGGATCGTCCGGGCGACCGGTTCGGGTGCGCCGACGACGGCGATCCGCACCTCGTCGCCCATCTTCTGGCGGGCGAAGACCAGGGAGCGCAGGCCCGCGCTGGACAGGTAGGAGAGGTGCGCGGCGTGGATCACCAGCTCGATCGCGCCCGCCGAGGCGGCCTCGTCGACGGTGTCGTGGAAGCGGCCGGCGGCCGCCGCGTCGAGTTCGCCGGTCAGCTCGATGACGGCGATCCGTTCGTTGATCCTGAGCCTGATGTCGAAGGACACGGTGGCCCCTCCTTCTGCGTCGCGGTGCGGGACGGTCGGGCGGTACGGCGGTCAGCGGGGGTTTGCCGCCCGGCCCACCAGGACCACCGCGGAGTGCGGTCCCAGGTGGTAGCGGCCGGGGTGTTCCAGCGGCGGTTCGGCGCCCAGCGGCCGGGCGGCGGTCATCGTCGTGTCGGCGAAGAGGTGCCAGGCGTCGCCGGGCGGCAGGTGCGGCAGTTCCAGGTCGTGGCCCTCCCAGTGGGCGTTGACCGCGACGTACACGTGGTCGTCGCGCACGGTGCCGTCCTTGGCGTGCCGGCCGCAGCGCATCAGGGCCAGGGTCCGGGAGTGGCCCGACCAGTCCGGCGACCAGGCGCGTACGCCGTGCCAGCTGATGTCCGGGTAGCCGCTGCCCACCCGGTCGGCGCCGATCGGGTGGCCGGCGCTGCGCAGCACCGGGTGGGCGTGCCGGAAGGCGATCAGCGCCTTGGTGAAGTCGAACAGTTCGCGGTCGGCGGTGGGGCCCTCGACGAGTCCCCAGTCGAACCAGGAGAGCTCGTTGTCCTGGCAGTAGGTGTTGTTGTTGCCGAGCTGGGTGCGGCCGGCCTCGTCGCCGGCCAGCAGCATCGGCACCCCCTGGCTGGTGAGCAGGATCGTCAGCATGTTCTTCATCTGCCGCGTCCGCAGTTCACGGACGTGCGCGGAGGCGCTGGGGCCCTCCTCGCCGCAGTTCCAGCTGTGGTTGTCGTCGGCGCCGTCGTTGTTGCCCTCGCCGTTGGCCTCGTTGTGCTTGCCGTTGTACGAGACCAGGTCGCTCAGGGTGAATCCGTCGTGCGCGGTGACGAAGTTGACGGAGGCGGACGAGGTGCGGCCCTGGTACAGGTCGGGTGAGCCCGCCATCCGGGTCGCCAGCTCCCCGACGAGACCGGCGTCGCCCTTGACGAACCGCCGCACCGTGTCCCGGAACTGGCCGTTCCACTCCGACCAGCGGCCGTAGTTGGGGAAGTGGCCCACCTGGTAGAGGCCGGCCGCGTCCCAGGCCTCGGCGATCAGCTTGGTGTGCCGCAGCACCGGGTCGTGGGCGAGCTGTTCCAGCAGCGGCGGGTTGGGCAGCGGCGTGCCGTCCGGGGCGCGGTCGAGGATCGCCGCGAGGTCGAACCGGAAGCCGTCGATGTGGTACTCGGCGACCCAGTAGCGCAGACAGGACAGCACGAAGTCGCGCACCACCGGGTGGTTGCAGTTGACCGTGTTCCCGGTGCCGCTGAAGTTGTAGTACTCGCCGCGCGGCGTGAGCATGTAGTACGTCGCGTTGTCCAGGCCGCGGAACGAGATCGTCGGCCCCTGCTCGTTGCCCTCGGCGGTGTGGTTGAACACCACGTCCAGGACGATCTCGATGCCGGCCCGGTGCAGCTCCTTCACGAGCGACTTGAACTCGTCGGCCTGCATCCCGAAACGGCCCGTGGCCGCGTAGCCGGCCTTCGGCGCGAAGAACGAGACGGTGTTGTAGCCCCAGTAGTTGTACAGCCGCTCCCCGGTGCGCGGGTCGGTGCGCGGGTTGTCCAGCTCGTCGAACTCGAAGACCGGCAGCAGCTCCACGCAGTTGACGCCGAGCTCCCGCAGGTAGGGGATCTTCTCCCGCAGCCCCGCGTACGTGCCGGGCGCCGACACCCCCGAGGAGGGGTGCCGGGTGAAGCCGCGCACGTGCGTCTCGTAGATGACGAGGTCCTCGGTGGGGATGCCCGGCGAGGTGTCGTCGCCCCAGTCGAAGTCGTCGTCGGGGATCCGCGCCCGGTAGGGGTAGACGTCGTCCCAGTCGGGTTCCGCGCCCCACACGTCACGGCCCGACACCAGCCGGGCGTACGGGTCGCTGAGCACCTTGGAGGCGTCGAACCGGTCGCCGGCGGCCGGGTCGAAGGGGCCGTCGGCGCGGAAGCCGTACTCCAGGTTCTCGGCGTCCAGGCCGAACACCGTCATCGCGTACACGCTGCCCACCCGGAACTCGGGCGGGAACGGCAGCTCGGCGGTGGGCTCCTTCGCGCCGCGCTCGAAGAGCACCAGGCTCATCGAGGTGGCGCGGTCGGAGTACACGGAGAAGGTGATCCCGCCGGGCACCCGGTGGGCGCCGTACGGGAAGGGCCGGCCCGCGCGCACCCGGTAGCCGTGGATCCGGCGCGTCGGGAAGCCGTCGACGCGCTCGCGCAGCTCCTCGACGGTCATCGGCCCGCACGTTCCAGCGCGTCGTCGAGGTCGTCGGTGACCTCGAAGAAGTCCAGGAAGCCGGTCGCGGACATCACGAACCGCACCTCCTCGGAGAGGCCGACCAGGGTCACCCGGGCCCGTACCTGCTGGGCCCGGCGGTGCACGATGAGCAGCGTGCGCAGGCCGGCGCTGGAGATGTAGCTGACGCCGCTCAGGTCGATCAGGACCTTGCCCTCCTGGCCGATGAACGGCAGGAGCTGGGCCTGCAGCCCGCCGGAGGTGGTGGAGTTGATCTCCCCCTCCAGGGCGACCACACAGGCCGCGCCCTCCGTCCGGGACGTGAGCTTGACGGTCATCCCGTCACCTCCGTGGGGGAGCCGGGGGCGAGGCGGACCTTGACCTTGACGCGGCCCGAGGTCTCGGGCAGGCGCACGGTCAGGGCCTCGGCGTCGAAGTCGGTGTGCGGCTCGCCGTCGATCTCCACGCTCTCGACGCGGATCGAGCCGGCCGGCAGCAGGTCGGGCGCCACCCGCAGCAGCCGGTCCGGCAGCACCGCCGGGTCGGGCTTGAACCAGAAGTCCATCGCCCGGCCGTCGATCAGCAGGTTGTTGTAGACGGCGGCGAGGTAGCACAGCTCGGCCGAGTGGTACATCGACATCGAGTGGCTGCCCTTGAGGCGTTCCACGCCGAGCAGGTACGGCAGGCCGTTGGCCAGGGTGTTGAAGTAGACGGCGCCCTCGTCGTGGTCGAGGAAGAAGGCGTTGTAGAACGACTGGGCGTCGCGGGCCTCGGTGCGGAACTCCTCACGGCCCGTGACGCCGTGCAGGATGAGGTAGGCCAGGATCGCCTGCTCCTGCTGCCACCACGCCTTGCGGTCGTGCCAGGCGAAGCGGAAGACGTCCTCCCCGTCGGCCTTCAGCCGCTCGACCACGTCGTACCAGCCGCCGCGCCGGCGGTCGCTGCCGACCGCGGGCATGGTCTCGCCGATGCCGGTGGCCAGCTCCAGGTAGCGGCTCTTGGGGCGCAGCGAGTGCATCCGCATCAGGTTCCAGGCGATCTTCAGGTTGTGGCCGACGACCGCGCGGTTCTGCTGCCAGCCGTGCGTGGTGTCGTGCGACCAGTCGCGGTGGAAACGTTCCTGCACGAAGGGGCTGTGCTCGGGGTCGGGGAACCGCTCGACGATGGTGTCGAAGGTGTACTCCAGCATGTCGGCGTAGGACTTCTCACCGGTCGCCAGGTACAGGTTGATCAGGTACGCCGGGGCGTGGTCGCCCACGGAGTTCCAGTTCTTGCGGGACTGGTTGGGGCCCAGCGAGTCGTGCCCCGGGTCCAGCAGGATCGGGTCGATGTGCGAGAAGTAGCCGCCGTGCTCCGGGTCGAGGTAGAAGCGGTCGAACAGCCGGAGCGTGGCGTCCGCGTCGGCCTTGATCCGCGGGTCGCCGGTGACCCGGTACGTCTGCACCGGACCGGCCAGCGCGTAGATCTGCTCGTAGGCCGGCAGCGCGTCGTAGTCGTCGGAGAACTCCGAGGTGAACAGCTTGGTCTCGATGTCGCCGTCGACCTTCAGGCCGTGGTACCAGTACACGACGTTCTCGTCGGTGTCGACGAAGCGCATGTGGGCGCGCAGGTACTCGGTGCCGCGCTCGGCGACCTCCAGGTACTCGTCCTCACCGGTGAGCAGGAACGCCGAGGCCATGCCGTACACCAGCCGGGAGATGGTGTCGGTCTCCTGGACGTGGCTCGCGGTCTTGTCGCCGCCGAGCCGTATCTCGGTGCGGTAGGCGGTGAAGTCGACGGGTCCGTCGCCGAACTGGGCCCGCCGGTAGAACGCGGCGATCTCCCGGATCTGCCGGATCCACCAGCCGCCCTCCTCGAAGCGGTAGTCGTCGGTGTCCCGCCCGACGAAGACCAGCCGCTTCGCCTCGAACCGCAGGCCGCCGCCCTTCGGGTAGTAGACGCCGTACGCCAGCAGGAAACGGCCGGGGGTCAGCAGGTCGTCGATGTGTCCCGAGGCGTCCTGGTAGGGCTCGCCCAGGTTGTGCAGCAGCTCCGCGGCCGGGCCGCCGTCGAGGGACATCGTGACGGCCTGCCCGTCGGCGGTGGCCAGGGTGGCCTCGCGGGAGGCCGCGTCGAAGCCGGTGACCCGGCCGGCGACGGTGTCGGAGAAGGTGAAGTCGGGGGTGCCGGGATTGCCGGTCATGTCTCACGCACCTCGCAGCACGAGCTCGTCGATGATGGTCCTGGCGAACAGATGGCAGTGGTCGCCGGTGCGCGCGGTCACCAGGTCGCCGTCGACGACGACGTCCTGGTCCACGTAGTTGGCGCCCATGTTGCGCACGTCGCCGATGAGGTTGTTGTGGCAGACGACCTTGCGGCCGCGGACCACGTAGGGGATCGAGGAGGCCAGCCACATGCCGTGGCAGATGATCCCCTTGACGACCCCGGAGCGGGCGAACGCCCGCCGCAGCAGGTCGGTCGCGGGCGCGAGCCGCTCGATGTCCTCGGTGTAGCGCAGCCGGTCGGCGACCATGCCGGACGGCACGATCAGCGCGCTGTACTCGCGCAGCCGGCGGTCGTCGAGGTCCTCCAGGCTGCCGGTCACGGTCAGCGGCGCCCGGTACTCGTGACCGGTGAAGGTGATCGCCTCGTTGCCCCACAGCCGGGTGAGGAAGTCGACCCGGGCGCCCTCCTCGGCGAACCGGCGCTGGTAGTAGGCGATCTCGGGCTCGTAGAAGTCGCTCTCGGCCAGGACCGCGATGCGGCGGCCGGAGAGCACCCCGTCGCGGGACGGTGTTCCGGACATGGCTCAGGCCCCCTCGGCGGTGCGCAGGTCGATGAGGAACGGCTTGTCGTCGGCGAGCATCCGCTTGACCGCGTACGGCACCTGCTCCGGCTCGTCGACCCGTACCGCGTCCACGCCGAAGCCGCGGGCGAGCTCGGTGAACCCCAGCTCCGGGCGGGACAGGTCGAAGGGCGACGGGTGGGGGTGCAGGGGGATGCCGCGCTCGCGCCAGTACTGCTCGATGTTCAGGTCCAGCAGCTTGTAGCTGCGGTTGTTGCAGATCACGAACTTGGCGCCCACGTCGTGCCGGACGGCCGTGTACAGGGCCTGGAAGGTGTACATCGACCCTCCGTCCCCGGTGAAGCCGATCACCGTCTTGTCCGGGTGGGCCAGCTTGATGCCGATGGCGCCCGGGATGCCGACGCCGAGCGAGCCGCCGCGGGTGGAGAACCAGTGGCCGGGGAGCCGGCCGGGCAGATGGGCGCCCAGCGCCCCGGCCGCGGTCAGCGCCTCGTCGAACACCATCAGGTCCTCGGGGGCCCGGTCGGCCAGCTCCCGCAGGAACGCCGAGAGCAGGGTGCCGTCGTCGGCCGGCCGCTCCGGCTGCTCGCGCCGGCGCAGGTCGAGATGGCGGGCGGCGCGCATCCGGTCGACGTCGGAGAGGCTGTCCTCCAGCCTCTTGGACAGCGCGGCCAGGGTGGCCCTCGGGTCGGCGACCAGGCCCAGGGTGACCGGGTGGTTCTTGGCGATCTCGTAGCCGTCGAGATCGATGTGCACGATCCGCGCGTCCGCGCGGAACGGGCTGCCGGTGTCCGGGAACACCTCGGGGAAGACGTACGTCCCCACGATCAGCACCGCGTCGGCGTCCTTCACGCGTGCGGTGCTCACTTCGCCGAACATGTGCCCGAGCTGCCCGCGGTAGAGCGGGTGCCGGGCGTCCAGGTTGACCTCGGAGAAGTCCACGCCCCACACATCGGCGCCCAACTGCTCGGCCACCCGCGTCAGTTCCGCCTGGCCGCCGGACGCCGAGACGCCGTCGCCCACCAGGACGAGCGGGTGCTCGGCGCCCGACAGCAGCCGCGCGGCCTGCTCCACGAGCGAGGGCACGGGCAGCGACTCGGTGCTCAGGAAGGTGCTCGGGACCACCGGTTCGCCGTTGACCGCGTCCAGCACGTCCAGCGGAAGGGCGACGAAGACCGGGCCGCGCGGTGGCGTCATCGCCATCTTCATGGCGCGGCGCAGCACCCGCAGCACCGAGCCCGGATCGGTCACCCGGGTCGCGTACTTGGTCACCGGCTCGGCCATGGCGACCAGGTCGGCCGCCATCTGCGCGTCCATCGCGTCGTACTTCACGCCCGCCTCACCGGCGATGACGACGAGCGGCGAGTGACCGCGCTTCGCCTGGTAGAGCATGCCGATGGCGTTGCCGAGGCCGACGCCGCTGTGCAGCTGGAGCAGGGCGGGGCGGCCGGTCGCGCGGGCGTAGCCGTCCGCGATGCCGGCGGCGACCGTCTCCTGGAGCGTCAGGACGTACTGGAGTTCGTCGTAGTTCTCCAACGCGTCCAGGAAACCCTGCTCGACCGTTCCCGGATTTCCGAACATGTAAGGAATTCCATCGGCGATGAACTGCTCGATGATCGCCGCATTGCCCTGCCTGGCCATGTCTCTTCCTTTTCTCGCTGGGACTCCTGGGAATTCTGGGAATCCTGGGACCCCGGTGATTTCCCCCGGCGGTCACCAGCCGTAGCGGCGGAGCCCGTCCTCGAGAACCTCGACGATCTTCTCGCCGGTCAGATAGGAATCCGGCGTGGAACGGCCCGTGATGAACGGGTAGTCCACGATGACCGAGGTCTCCTTGCCGAAATTCCCGTGGTAGCGGCCGTCGGGGCCGGTGGCGTCGCGCAGGATGTACTCCAGCGGGTACGGCGGCGGGCCCATCACGAAGTCGGTGCCCAGGAAGCCGGTGCCGTCCTTGTAGTCGTACTCCTTGCAGTGCCCGGTGACGTGCTTGCCCCAGAGGATCGACCTGCGGTCCTCCCAGTCCCGGGCGAACGCGAGCGGGGCGACGCCGTAGCACTCGGCCCCGATCGGCTTGCCGGCGCGCAGGAAGGCCAGGATCAGCTCGTGCACCCGCTCGTTGTTGGCGAGGTCCACGATCGGTCCCGAACCGCCCACGATCAGCAGGGCGTCGTACTCCTCCAGCTCCTCCGCCACCACGTCGACCGCGCGGTGGTACGCCTCCAGCTTGCGCAGGTAGTCGTCGTCGGCCGTGTACGGGCGCTCCGGCAGCCAGGCCGAGAGGTCGACCGGGTCGTCCAGCCGGTCGGAGGCGTCGATCTCCTGGGTGAGCCGGGCGACCTTCTCCGAGGTCACCGAGCGGCCCAGCGGGGGGTCGACGTACCCGGGGTCCATCGACGGCGGCAGCGCGTGCGCGCGCTTGCCGGTCGGGGTGGCGAACACGACCTCGTAGCCCTGCCGGTCGAAGTGGTGCAGCGGCCCGACGAGCTCCTCGCCCCAGTAGCCGTACTCCGACAGAACCACGAGGATCTTCCTGGCGTTCCTTCTGGCCACGCCTGCTCCTTCGGTAATCGGTGCGGGGTCGGTGGCCGGGCGCCGTCTCGGAAGGGGCCGGCGCCACGGCCACCTGAACGGGGGGATCAGCGGGCCTCGGGGCCGATGATCCAGTTCTCCTTCGCGGCGAGCGAGAAGACGTGCTTCGGGTCCGTGATCTCGTCCCGTGCCGCCTTGACCCGCCCGGTGAAGTGGGGGGAGCGCAAGGCCTGCCGGAGCGCCTCGGTGTCGTCGAACCAGAGCTGCTCGACGGAGTCGAAGGCCGCCTCGCCGAAGACGTAGGCGCCGTCCACGGTGTGCGCGTGCAGATAGCGGCGCAGGCCGGGGACGCCGCGGACCTCGGAGGCGTAGCCGTCCAGGCTCCGCTTGCGGTAGTCGTCCAGGTCGAGACCGGGACGGCGCTTCATCAGCACGGTGAGCTTGACCCAGTCCCGGTCGCGGCCCTCCCCCGGACCGGGCACGATCTCGTGCGCGGTGGTGTCGACCACGATCGTCAGCCAGAACGCCGCCCAGTTCGGCTCGTCCGGCCGCGCGCCGTTCAGGAACTCGTCGGTCTGCAGCGAGGCGAGCTGCTCCTCGCCGTTGGCCAGCCAGATCTCGGCGATGCCCTGGTGGGGGAGGGCCGGCGAGCCGAGGTCGCCCTCGACGTCGACGACGGTGTCGACCATGTACTTCCGGATCTGCGGAATCTTCGCCGCGTACCGCACGGCGTGCACATTCACCCAGTAGTCCTGGAATTCCTGTGCCGTCATACCCGGCTTGGGTGCGGCCAGAATGAACTGGTGGATCATCGAATTGTCTCCTGTTCCACGCCGGTCCGGACTCGTGAAATCGTGTCAATGGGTGCCGTCGGTGGGCAATGAAATACGGGCGACTTCCTGACCTGTCGCGGATTTCAGGCCGCGCTCGGGCGTTCATGGACGAGGCGGCGTATCGCGGCCAGCGGAATGGGCAGCCAGTCGGGACGGTTACGGGCCTCGTACACCGCCTCGTAGACCGCCTTGTCCGCCTCGAAGGCGCGCAGCAGCACCGGGGACCGCCGGGGGTCCGCCCCGCCCGCCCCGGCGTACCCCTCGCTGAACGCCCGCCGGTTGTGCACCGCCCAGGCCGCGGCCCGGCGGGCGGGTCTGCCGCCGCGCCGTG
>NZ_NCTE01001367.1:0-702 GCF_002114215.1 Streptomyces sp. 13-12-16
CTCGGCCTGCGGCACGGACGCGGCACAGCTGGTGCTCGCCGACCTGGCACCGGGGGCACCCGGGGCGCCCCCGGCACCTTCGGTCACCCCGGCGCCGCCGCCCGCGGCCGACGGAACGGGCGGGCGCGCCCCGGCCTCCTCCGGTACGGCCGCCGTACTGCGGGAGCTGCTGGCACGGTCCCTCGAGATCCCGCCGGCGGCGGTCGACGACGACGCGCCGTTCCTGACCCTCGGTCTGGACTCGCTGGGCGCCGTCGACCTCGTCAAACGGCTGGAGCGGGAGCTGGGGCGGTCCCTGCCCACCACGCTCTTCTTCGAGCACCGGACGGTGCGCGAGCTCGCCGCCCACCTCGACGACCGGGTCCCGGACCGCCCGGACGGCGAGCCCTTCGCGCTGACGCCCGTCCAGCTCGCGCTCCACACCAGCAGCCTGCTCCACCCGGACGTCCCGGCGCGCGGCCATCTGCGGCTGACGATCCGCGGCCCGCTCGACACCGGCCTCCTCGGCCGGGCGCTGGCGCACCTGGCGGAACGGCACGGCATGCTGCGGCTGCGGGTGGACACCTCGGGCGCGCGGCCGGCGCAGCGGGTGGCGGCGCCGGTTCCGGTGGCGGACTGGTACGAGGTGCGGGACTGCGCCGCCGAGGACCTGGCCGGCACCGAGTCCGCCGTGTGCAACCGGCCCTTCGACCTGGCGTCGGG
>NZ_NCTE01001367.1:974-1711 GCF_002114215.1 Streptomyces sp. 13-12-16
TCCTCGCCGAGGAACTGTGGACCTCGTACACCGCGCTGTGGCACGGCGGGCCCGCGCCGCGACCGGTGCCGGCGGCGCCGGACTTCGCGCGGTACGCGGCGAGCACGCGGCACTCCGGTGTGCCGGACGCCGTCCGGCACTATTGGGCGGAGCGCCTCGCCGCGCGCGGCACACCGCTGCGGCTGCCCTACGACGGTGATCCCGACGCTCCCGCGACCGGCCCGATCGTGCAGCACCACGGCGCGTTCGACGCGGAGTCGAGTGCCGGTCTCGAACGGCTCGCCGCCGCGCACGGCGTCTCCCTGTTCCACCTGCTCCTCGCCGCGTACGTGCGCTGTCTCGCGCGGTGGACGGGGCGCCGGGACATCGCCGTGAACGTGGCCAGGGCGGGCCGCGACGACCGGTTCGACGGAGTGGACCGGCTCGTCGGTCCGCTCGCCGACACCCTGCCGCTGCTGTGCGAGGCGGACGGCGAGGAGCCGGTCGTGGCGCTGGCGGAGCGACTGCGCCGCCGGTGGCTGGAGAGCGAGCGGCACGCCGGGGTGAGCAGCCTGGACCTGGCCGGGATGCTGCCCGGCACCGGTACCGGGCCCCGCACGGTGAGCCCGGCGGGCTTCAGCTTCGCCCGGTTCCCGGCCGCGGCGGCACCCGGCTGCCCGGTGGAGGTGCGGGCGACCGCGGCCGGCACCGGGTCGGCGACGACCCGGCTGTCCCTGCTGTGCTGGGCGGACGGTCCG
>NZ_NCTE01001368.1 GCF_002114215.1 Streptomyces sp. 13-12-16
CCTGCTCGCCGACCGGGCGGCGGCCCCCCGGTCGGCGAGCAGGCGCAGCGCGACCGGCTCGGGCAGCGGCTCCACCGGCCGCAGCAACTCCCCGCGCACGCCGAGGGGTTCGCGGCTGGTGGCGAGGACGGTGAGCCGGGGGCAGCGTTCCAGCAGCGCCTCGACGAGGTGGGCGGCGGCCTCGACGACGTGCTCGCAGTTGTCCAGGATCAGCAGCATGCGGCGCGGGCCGCAGTGTTCGGCGAGGCGCTCCACCGGGTCGTCGTGCCGGTCGGTGACGGCCCGCATGCTCTCGGCGCCGGCGCCGTAGAGCACGGTCTCGCGGGCGCCGACGGCGGTGAGGACGGCCTCGGGGACGGCGTCGGGGTCGTCGACGGGGGCGAGTTCGGCGAGCCACACGCCGTCGGGGAGGGTCTGCCGTACGGTCTCGGCGGCCTCCTGCGACAGCCGGGTCTTGCCGGCCCCGCCCGGTCCGAGCAGGGTCACCAGGCGGGCGGCGGCGAGGTCGGCGCGGATGGTCTCGATGTCGGCCTCCCGGCCGACGAACGAGGTCAGCCGGGCCCGCAGGTTGCCGGGCGGCGCACCGGCCCGGGTTCCGGCCGCCGGCCCGGGTCTCAGCAACTCGGCGTGGAGTGCGCGCAGTTCGGTGCCGGGGTCGGAGCCGAGGCGGTCCGCGAGCAGGCGTCGTACGTCCTCGTAGGCGGCCAGGGCCTCGGCGGTGCGGCCCGTGTCGCGCAGGGCGCGCAGCCGCAGCGCCTGGAGGGGTTCGTCGAGGGGGTGGCCGTCGCACAGCGCGGTCAGCTCGGGCAGGGACTGCTCGGCGTCGCCGAGGGCGAGGGCGGCGGTGTGCCGGGCGCGCAGCACGTCCAGGTG
>NZ_NCTE01001369.1 GCF_002114215.1 Streptomyces sp. 13-12-16
CCGTCTGCCCGCGCGCCCACGGCGAGACGGCGTCGGCGGGCACCTCCGGTTCCACCGCCTTCAGCGCGGCCCCCGGATCGCCGCGCGCCAGGTGCAGGCGCGCGGTCGTCAGGGCGCGTCCGGCCTCCAGTACGGGGTCCCGCATCGCGGGGTGCGCCTCGGCCGCCGTGTCGAGCAGGGCCTGGGCCTGTCCCAGTTCGTCGCGGTCCACGGCGACGGCGGCCAGGACGAGCCGTTCGACGCCGGAGCCGGACGGCCGGGGCAGCCCGAACCTCTCCGTCTCGGCGAGGGCCTCGCGGGCCCTGCGTTCGGCCCTGCCGAGCCAGCCGTCCAGGTAGTCGATCAGGGCGAGCCGGCCGAGCGAGTCCTCGCGCGGGAGGGCCGTGGCCGCTCCCGGGGCGGAGTCCGCCACGGTGGACAGGGCGGCCCGCGCCTCCTCGAAGCGCCCGGCCCACAGCCGTGCGGAGCCGAGGTGGTCCAGCAGCAGCGCGGTGAGTTCGGGATGCCGGTCCAGCAGTTCGGCGGGGACCGCCTCCCGCAGCCTCCCGGCCGCCCGCGCCGCGTCCTCCGCCCGCTCCGGCGCACCGGCCAGCCGGGCGGCCAG
>NZ_NCTE01001370.1:0-395 GCF_002114215.1 Streptomyces sp. 13-12-16
AACCGGCGGGAACGGCCGGCCGCGGCCTCCCGCGACGGACCTCCCCGACGTGGCGGAGTCGATGCGCCGCGGCTCCGCCGGCGGAGCGGACGTGTGCGCGCTGGGCAGGCGGTACGGCGGCTGGCGCCCTGGCAGCCCGGAGGCGACCATCTGCGAGAGGACGTACGGAGGCTGAACCGGCCGAAGCGGTGCCGGTCCTAGGAGCGCCGTTCCGGCGGCCACCGGCCCTCGGGCGCCCCGTCCTCGTCCAGTCGGATCTCCAGCCGCCGGATGGCGGCCCGTACGCCCTCGCCGTAGCGGTCGTCGGCCAGGGTGCGGGCGGCGCCCCGGGCCCGGTGGAGATGGGTGCGGGCGGCGTCGGGGCGGCCGAGGCGGGGGGAGTCGGCGGCCCGGGT
>NZ_NCTE01001370.1:527-7611 GCF_002114215.1 Streptomyces sp. 13-12-16
CTGCAGGGACGGGTAGAGCGCGCGCACGGCGGGGGATTCCCCGTATCCGCCGACGCGGTCGTCCGCGACCTCCTCGGCCGCCGTCAGCGCCCGCAGGTCCCAGGCCAGTTCGTCCTCGGGGTCGTCCTGTGTGTCGGCGAGGTAGTGGGCCAGGGTGCAGCGGTGCAGCGGGTCCCCGTGCTCGCCGATCTCCGCCCACAGGCCGAGCAACCGGTGCCGGGCCTCCTCACGGTCCCCCGCGTGGTGCAGCATCACGACCTGACCGATCCGTGTGAGCACGGCGTCCGGCGCCGCCTGCTCCCGTCGCTCCGCCACCACGTCCTCCGCACCGCTCGCCGACTGTCGCCCCCGACGCTAACCGCAGGCCGGGGCAATACCGGACAAGCCGCTCCGTAGCGCCTCGAGCGGTCCGGGTGCGGGCCGATGGAGCGCTCCGCACCCGGCGAGGTGACGTCAGCCCAGGTTCGGGATCGTCCAGTCGATCGGCTCGTGGCCCTGCGCGGCCACCGCCTCGTTGATCTGCGTGAACGGCCGGGACCCGAAGAACTTCTTCGCGGACAGCGGCGAGGGGTGCGCCCCCTTGACCACCACGTGCCGGCTCTCGTCGATCAGCGGCAGCTTCTTCTGCGCGTAGTTGCCCCACAGCACGAAGACCGCCGGGTCGGGGCGGTCCGCCACCGCGCGGATCACCGCGTCGGTGAACAGCTCCCAGCCCTTGCCCTTGTGCGAGTTGGCCTCACCGGCGCGGACCGTGAGGACCGCGTTGAGCAGCAGCACTCCCTGCTCGGCCCACGGCATCAGATAGCCGTTGTCCGGGACGGGCGTGCCCAGCTCGGCGTGCATCTCCTTGTAGATGTTGCGCAGGGACGGGGGGATCCTCACCCCCGGGCGGACGGAGAAGCACAGGCCGTGCCCCTGGCCCTCGCCGTGGTAGGGGTCCTGGCCGAGGACCAGGACCTTCACCTTGTCGTACGGCGTGGCCTCCAGCGCCGCGAAGACCTCCTCGCGGGGCGGGTAGACCGGACCGTTCGCCCGCTCCTCCTCGACGAACTCGGTCAGCTCCTTGAAGTAGGGCTGCTGCAGCTCGTCGCCCAGAACCCCGCGCCAGGACTCGGGCAGCATGGCGATGTCGGTCACGTCAATGTCCTTACGTGTGCGGTCGCTTCCAGACCACAGAACCTACAGGCGACCACTGACAACCCGCCCGGCGGACGGCCGTACCCGGCCTCTACCAGCTCGTCTTCCGGGAGAGCTGCCACAACATCATGATCGTGGACGGGTCCAGGGACCGCTCCGCTCCCGAGATGTCGCGGCTCGCCGCCACGTACGGCCGGCCCTGCCACAGCGGCAGCAGCCGCACGTGGTCGACGAGGATCTGCTGGGCCTCCTCGAACTGCTTCACCACGTTCCCGCGGTCGCTCTCCCGGCGGGAACTGGGCAGCAGGTCGTCCGTGATCTCGGTCGCCTCGTAGGGTGTGCCGAGCGCGTTCTGCTTGCCGACGAACGGGGCGATGAAGTTGTCCGCGTCCGGGAAGTCGGGGGCCCAGCCGCGCCCGAACACCGGGTACTCACCCTTCTGGTAGCCCTCGACGTACGTCTTCCAGGGACGGCTCTTGAGCGTGATGTCGAACAGCTTCGACGCCTCCAGCTGCCGCTCGAGCTCCTTGAACTCCAGGGCGGTCTCGGAGCCGTAGCGGTCCGTGGTGTACCAGAGGGTGAGCGGGACCGGCTCGGTGATGCCCGCCTCGGCGAGGATCCGCCGGGCCTTGGACACGCTGGGCTCGCCGTAGTCGTCGAAGAAGCCGGTGGTGTGCCCGGTCAGGCCCTTGGGGACCATGGAGTACAGCGGGTCGACGGTGTCCTTGTAGACCTTGTGCGCGATCGCCGCGCGGTCGACGACCTGGGCGACGGCCTGGCGCACCGCCTTCCTGCCGGCCCACGGGTCCTCCGGGTTGAACACCAGGTAGTTGATGTCCGTCCCGGTGCCGTCGATCAGCTGGAGCTCCTCCTCCTTGGAGGTCTTGCCCTGGAGATCGATGATGTCGTCCGCCGCCAGACCCCGGTAGGTCAGGTCGATCCGGTCGTCCCGCAGTGCCTTGACCATGGTGCCGGAGTCCTGGAAGTAGCGGATGGTCACCGCGTTGTTCTGGCGTTCGGCGAAGCCCTCGTAGCGGTCGTTGCGGACGAGTTCGGCCTCCTCGCCCTCCTTGTACGACTGGAGGGTGTAGGGCCCCGAGCCTACGACGCCGTCGTCCTCGCGCAGGGCGTCGGCCGGGTAGGCGTCGGGGCCGACGATGGACATCGCCGGGGTGGCGAGCACGAACGGGAAGGTGGCGTCCGGCTTGTTGAGGTAGAAGACGACCTCGCGCTCGCTGGGCGCCTGCACCCGTTCGAGGCTGCCCAGCAGACCGGCCGGGCCGCCGTTGACGTTGATCTTCCGGATCCGGTCGATGGAGTGCTTGACGGCCTTGGCGTCGAGGGTGCTGCCGTCGGAGAACGTCAGCCCCTCGCGCAGCTCGCAGCGGAACACCTGGTTGGAGCCGTCGGAGAACTCGCAGCTCTTGGCGGCGTCCGGCTGCGGGGTGCTCGCGCCGACCGGGTAGCTCAGCAGGGTCTGGTAGATGTTGCGGAACAGCTCCCAGGAGCTGTCCCAGGAGGCGGCAGGATCCAGCGTGCTGGGCGAGCTGGTGGTTCCCACGACGATGGGTCCCTCGTCGTCCGAGGTGTCGGACGACAGGACGCCGCATCCGGTCACCAAGGACGATATGGACGCGATGGCCGCCACCCGCCGCAGGCATCGGTTCCGGTTGAACACGCGCACGCTCCTCGATCTGCCGTCCCAAGAGTCGGCAGACCATACCGCAGTGTTCGCCCCGTTGACCCCTCTCTGTACGACCCTTGAGATCGACTTCCCGATGACTACGTTGTCACGCACCGTCGCGACCCCGATACGCCGGCACGGGCGCCGTTTTCGTCGACGGACGCCCGTGCCGGATCGTCGAACAGGGGCCCCGCGCGGGCACTCGCGTCACCCGCGCGGCGCGTGGAACCGTCCCGCGCGGCACACGTGCCGCACCGCGCGGGACGTCCGGTTCAGGCGACGCCGGCGTTGAGGAAGATGCCGCCGTCGACGACCAGGGTCTGGCCGGTGACCCAGTCCGACTGGTCCGAGGTGAGGAACGCGGCGGCACCGCCGATGTCGGAGGGCACGCCGAGCCGGCCCAGCGGGTAGCCGGCTGCGGCCTCCGCCTCCCGGCCCTCGTACAGCGCCTGCGCGAACTTGGTCTTCACCACGGCCGGGGCGATGGCGTTGACCCGCACCTTGGGCGCGAACTCGTGCGCCAGCTGCTGGGTCAGGTTGATCAGCGCGGCCTTGCTGACGCCGTAGGCGGCGATGAACGGCGAGGGCGCGATGCCCGCGACGGAGGCGATGTTGACGATCGCGCCGCCGTTGTCCTTCTGCCAGGCGTGCCAGGTCTTCTGCGCGAAGCCCAGCGCCGAGATCACGTTGGTCTCGAACACCTTGCGCGCCACGTTCAGGTCGAGGTCGGCGATCGGCCCGAACACCGGGTTGGTACCGGCGTTGTTGACCAGGTAGTCGACCCGGCCGAAGGCCTCCATCACGCGCTCGACGGCGAGGGCCTGATGGGCCTCGTCGTGCGCCTTGCCCGCGACGTAGACGGCGCGGTCGGCGCCGAGCTTCTCGACGGCCTCCTTGAGGGCGTCCTCGCCCCGGCCCGTGATGCAGACCCGGTCGCCGCGCGCGACCAGCGCCTCGGCGACGCCGTAGCCGATGCCGCGGCTGGCGCCGGTGATCAGGGCGACCTTGCCCGAGAGTTCCACAGCAGTCATGTTCCCGGTCTTCCTAGTCGAGCGGTCCGCCGGCGACGTACAGCACCTGGCCGGAGACGAAGCCGGCGGCCTCGCCCGTGAAGAAGGCGATCGCGTTGGCGATGTCCTCGGGCTCGCCGACGCGGGCGACCGGGATCTGGGTGGCGGCGGCGGCCTTGAAGTCCTCGAAGCCCATGCCGACGCGGTCGGCGGTGGCCTTGGTCATCTCGGTGGCGATGAAGCCGGGGGCGACGGCGTTGGCGGTGACGCCGAACTTGCCGAGCTCCTTGGCGAGGGTCTTGGTGAATCCCTGGAGACCGGCCTTGGCCGCCGAGTAGTTGACCTGGCCGCGGTTGCCGAGCGCGGAGGAGGACGACAGGTTGACGATCCGGCCGAACCCGGCGTCCACCATGTGCTTCTGACAGGCCTTCGACATCAGGAACGCGCCGCGCAGGTGCACGTTCATGACGGTGTCCCAGTCGGAGACGCTCATCTTGAACAGCAGGTTGTCGCGCAGCACGCCCGCGTTGTTGACGAGGATCGTGGGCGCGCCGAGCTCCTCGGCGATCCGCGCGACGGCCGCCTCGACCTGCGCCTCGTCGGAGACGTCGCAACCGACCGCGATCGCCTTGCCGCCGGCGGCGGTGATCTTCTCGACGGTGTCCTTGCAGGCGGCCTCGTCGAGGTCGATCACGGCGACCGCGCGGCCCTCGGCGGCCAGTCGTACGGCGGTGGCGGCGCCGATGCCGCGCGCGGCGCCGGTGACGACCGCGACCCGCTGCTCAGTGGTGGACATTGCTGCTTCTCCTCGCGCTTGGGATGCGGCTCCTGCGGCCGGACCGGAATCGGTGAGCGACCGCTTAGTACCTTCAGCAGACGTGACGCTAGAAGCCCTGGCACCCGGTGTCAACGGCACACCGCGCGTGTGTGATCCATTCCCCGCGCGGGGCCTTCTTCCGCCCGCCGTGGCCGTCGCACGCCCGGCATCCGCGCGGAGCACCCGAACGGCCCAGCGCTGCGCGCCCTCGCGCCGGCCGGCCCCTAGCGTCGAGACGCGAGCCACCCGCGGCCGGAAAGGAGGCGTTCATGCGCCGTCGCACCGGTGCCATGGGCACGCTGATCGCGCTCGCCGCGATCGTGCCGTTGGCCGACACCGCTCACGCCCAGGACCTGGACTGCGGCGACTTCACCTACCAGGAGGACGCGCAGGTCTTCTTCGACACGGACCGGAGCGATCCGCACCGGCTCGACGAGGACCCGGGCCCGGACGACGGAGTGGCCTGCGAGGCACTGCCCCGGCGCGGTCTCACGTCGTCCACCTTCCGTCCGGCCCCCTCCACCCCGGCACCGGCCCGGCCGCCGTCACCGTCATCGTCACCGACGACCGCCCCGCCCGTCCGGTCACCGTCGCCGACGGCCGCCGTGCCCACCCGGACCGTGACTCCCACCCCGGCCCCGACCCCGACTCCCGTCCCGACCGTGACCCCCACCAGGACATCCGTCGCGCCCACGACTCCCGCCTCCGTCGCGCCGACGCGCGGTGTGCAGGGCGGGCTGGGCGGCTCGTCGGGGTCCGGGCCGAGCGACTGGGACCTGGGCATCGGCGCGACGTTCGTGACGGGCGCCGTGGCCGCGATCGGTTGTCTGGTGAAACGCCACCGGGCCTGACGGGACGTGGACGGCCTCGGTCAGCGTACGAGTACGAGCGACTCCAGCAGCCGTTCCGCCTCCGCCGCCGGATCGGCGGTGAGCCCGGTGTGCACGGGGCCGGGCTGGAGGATGGTGGACCGGGGTGCGACCAGCCAGCGGAAGCGCCGTCCGGCGTCGTCCCGCGCCGCCTGTCCCGCCGCGTCCCCGCCCGCGCAGACACCCTCGACGGCGCGCAGCGCGGCCCGTACGCCGGGCACGTCGGCCTTCGGGTCGAGGGCCAGCAGCCGCGCCTCGTCGAGATGGGTGCGGGCCGCGACGAACGACCTGGGGCGGCAGTACACGAGCACCCCGGCGTTGACGCACTCCCCGCGTTCGATGCGCGGTACGACCCGCAGCAGCGCGTACTCGAAGACGTACCGGTCGCTCACTGGTCCCCCTCGAGGCCGTGGATGTCGTGGTGGACGGTGGCCGCGCGGGCGATCAGCGGCCGCGCGTAGGCCGACCGGAGCTCGTCCGGGGTGTCGAAGCCGGGCTCGCCGGTCAGCCAGAGGTCGGGGATCTCCGCGGTGACCTCGGCGAGCAGTTCCTCGGTGATCTGTGGCGCGAGCCGGGCCGCGGCGGACGCGACGTCCGGCGCGAACGGCTTCAGGGCGTGGTCGGAGGCGTCGTAGGGGCGGGCGGCGGAGGCTGCCGCGCCGGGCCAGTTGTGGTGCCAGATCATGGTCGCGCCGTGGTCGATGAGCCACAGTTCGCCGCGCCACCGGAGCATGTTGGGGTTGCGCCAGGAGCGGTCGACGTTGTTCACCAGCGCGTCGAACCAGACGATCCGCCCGGCCTCCTCCGGACTCACCTCGAAGGCGAGCGGATCGAAACCGAGGGCACCGGAGAGGAAGTCCATGCCGAGGTTGGTGCCGCCGCTGGACTTCAGCAGCCGCTGCACCTCCGGCTCGGGCTCGCCGAGCCCCAGCACGGGGTCGAGCTCGACGGTGACCAGGCGGGGCACCCTCAGCCCCAGCCGGCGGGCGAGTTCCCCGCAGACGACCTCGGCGACCAGCGTCTTGCGGCCCTGCCCGGCGCCGGCGAACTTCAGCACGTACGCGCCGAGGTCGTCGGCCTCGATCAGTCCCGGCAGCGAGCCGCCCTCGCGCAGCGGCGCGATGAAACGGGTCGCGGTGACTTCCTTCAGCATCGCACCAGGCTACTGGCGTGTCGCCGCACGTCGGAGGCGACCCGTGCGGGACGCCCCGGGGCCCGACAGCGAAACGACAGCCGTGACTTACGCCCGCCAGACCGCGGACACGCCAAGCTCTCGGCATCGCATGAACAGCGTGGGCCCGCTGACCGTACCTCTCCCCAGATCACGCAACCCCGGAAGGGACACACCGGCATGACCAGCGCATCGCTCACATCCGCATCGGGACCCGCCCGTCGAACCGTCGTGGCGGCGGCCGGAGCGGCGGGCCTCGCCGTCGCGCTGACCGCGTGCGGCGGCTCCGACGACGACACGTCGGGCTCCTCCGCGGACTCCGGCTCCACCGGTGCCTCGTCGGACGGCGGCGGCGACGGCACGAGCGGCGGGGGGTCGGGCGGCGGCGAGAACGCC
>NZ_NCTE01001371.1 GCF_002114215.1 Streptomyces sp. 13-12-16
CGTCGTGCTGGCCGGCGCCCGCGAGCAGGCCGGCTGGTGGGGCAGGGGCCGCGCGGCCGACTGGGCCGACGCGGTGGAGGCCGCCCGGACCGTCGCCCGTGAGGCCGGTGCCGAACTGGGCGTCCGCAAGGGCCAGTACGGCCCCTGGCACCCGGGCCGCTGCGCCGAGCTGACCGTCACCGTCGACGGCGAGGACCGGATCATCGGCCACGCCGGCGAGCTGCACCCGCGCGTCCTGAAGGCCCTGGGCCTGCCCGCGCGCAGCTGCGCGATGGAGCTGGACCTGGACGCCCTGGAGCAGGTCGGCGACGACACCCCGCAGGCACCGGGCATCTCCACCTTCCCGGTCGCCACGCAGGACGTCGCGCTGGTCGTCGACGCGTTCGTGCCCGCCTCGGACGTCGAGGCGGCACTGCGCGAGGGCGCCGGTGAACTGCTGGAGTCCATCCGCCTGTTCGACGTGTACGAGAACGCCGAACAGCTCGGCGAGGGCCGCAAGTCCCTGGCCTACGCGCTCCGCTTCCGCGCGACCGACCGCACCCTGACCGTCGACGAGGCCTCGGCGGCCCGGGAATCGGCGGTCACCCTGGCGGGCGACCGCACCGGAGCGGTCCTGAGGGGCTGACACCCCACTCCGGCCGGTCCTGTTCCCTTGACCCCGTCCAGTCCCATCAGCCCGTCCGGCGTCTGAGGACAAGGGGGGTCCGGGGGACGGGACGGGAAGGGGCGGCGGGGGCGAAAAAACACAAAGCCCCTCACCCCGCCCCCGAGGACAACCGCACAAGGACCGGCCCGCAGGGCCGATAACCGCCGGAAACGGGGGGCGCGGGAGGCGCACAGCACGCCTCCCGCGCCCCCCGTTCCCCTCACCCCACCGGTCACCTCACTCGTTCGGGTGACTATCCGGGTCGATACGTCCGGATCAGGCCACATGGTCGACAGAATCAGACCGGCCTCTCGAGGCCGGTCTGCGCTGTCCGGGCCTATATGGGGGGCCATCGGCATGATCCGTTTCAAGCCTGGGGCTCCCCGCAGGGTGCCACCCCGGTTCCTGTCCTCACGGGTACCCACCCTCGCGGTGCCCACCGCCCTGGGCGCCACCGCGGTCGCCTACCGGCTGACCTGCCCGCTCGCCCACGACGAAGCCCTCGGCGCGCGCCTCGTCAGCAGCGCCGTGATGTGTGCGCTCGTCACCGGCCTGGTGATGCACGTCCGGCGCCGGCTGCTGCGCGAGCTGCGGCTGGCCCGCCGGGCCGCGGAGACCGCGCAGAGCGTGCTGCTGCGGCCGCCGCCCCCGCGGGTGGACG
>NZ_NCTE01001372.1 GCF_002114215.1 Streptomyces sp. 13-12-16
GCGGGTCCGGGCGGCGCGGGAACGGCTCACGGCGTCCCTGGCCCGTACCGTACGGGGCTCCGCGGAACCGGTGTCGCTGCTGGAACTGGGCTGTGCGCGCGGTGCGAGCGCGATCGCCCTGGACCTCGCCGGGGCACTGGGGGCAAAGGGGCCGGTGGCCGTCGTCGACGGTCTGCCCGGTCCGCAGCTCTCCGGGCGCCGCCCGAAGCCGGGAGACCCCACCGTGGTCGGCTCCTCGGACGCCGCGGCCGTGACGCCCGGGGAGCTCCGGGTGGGTGTCGGCTCGGTGGCACCCGGCACCGCGTGGACCGACCTGCGGCACCTCGGCACCCGGACCGTGCTCGTCGTGCGGGCCGGGCACGGCAGCGCCGCGTGGCTGCACACCGTGGCGCGGCAGCTCGCGGACCAGCGCATCACGGTGATCGGCGTGGTGCTGATCGACCCCGATCCGCGTGACCGGACCGACGGCACGCTGTGGGACGGGCCGTGCACCGCGCCGCGCGACCGCGGCGAGCGGCCGGCCCGGCG
>NZ_NCTE01001373.1:0-4168 GCF_002114215.1 Streptomyces sp. 13-12-16
ATGCACGGCCGTCCCGCCCCGCGGGCCCCTAGCGTGGGGTGCGTTCCCGGAGGGCCGTGTGCCAGGCGGGCGGCGGGGACTGCGGGTCCGGGTCGGGGCGGCGGCCGCCGCGGGCGAAGAAGTCGGCGAGCGGCAGGATCGCGGCGCCGACGGTGACCGCGTCGGGGCCGAGGCGGCCCAGTTCGATCGTCACCTTCTCGGCCGGGTGGCGCAGCGCGTACGACAGGGCGTGCCGGTGCACGGCCGGCAGGAAGCGGGAGCCGAGCTGGAGGCCGGCCCAGCCGCCCATGAGGATGCGCTCGGGCTGGAAGAGGTTGATCAGGTCGGACAGGCCCGCTCCCAGGTACTCGGCGGTCTCCTCCAGCACGGCGAGCGCGACGGGGTCGGGGGCGCTGTCGTCGGCCGGGTAGGCGGCGGCGAGCATGGCCGTCAGCGCCGTCTCCTCGTCCGTGCCCCCGGGCACCCGGCCGCCCTCCTCGCGCCACCGGGCGAGCAGCGACTCGGCGCCCGCGTACGCCTCCAGACAGCCGAGCGCGCCGCAGCGGCAGCGGCGTCCCCTGACCCGTACGGTCAGGTGCCCCCATTCGACCGCCCGGCCGTGTTCCACCTCGGGCGTGACCAGGCAGGCGCCGACACCGGAACCGAAGAGGACGACGAGGGCGTTGCGGGCGCCGCGTCCGGCGCCGAACCACATCTCGGCCTGACCGAGGGTCTTGGCGCCGTTGTCGATGAAGTACGGCACCGTGTCGGGCAGCGGGGACCCGGCGCGCAGCAGGGTTTCCAGGGGGACGGCGTCCCAGCCGATGGTCTGGCCGTGCACGACGGCGCCCCGGTCGGGGGTGTGCTCGACGATGCCGGGGACACCGATGCCGACGCCGAGCAGCCGCTCGGGGGCGAGACCGGCGCCGGCGAGCACCTCGGCGATGCCGGAGCGGATGTGGTCGACGATGACCTCGACCTCGTAGCGCTGCTGTTCCAGCGGGCGCTGTGCGCGGGCGAGCTCGGTGAGGGTCAGGTCGAACAGTTCGACGCGGACCCGGGTCTCACCCACGTCGACGCCGATCATGTGGCCGCTGACCGGTGCCACCCGCAGCAGGGTGCGCGGACGGCCGCCGTCGGAGTCGACGCTGCCGGCCTCCTCCACGAGGCCGTCGGCGACCAGGTCCGCGACGACGTTGCTCACCGATCCGGAGCTGAGCCCGGTCGCGGGGCCGAGCTCGAAGCGGCTCAGCGGGCCGTCGAAGTACAGCCGTTGCAGCACGGCCGTGCGGTTGGCCCGCCTGAGGTCGCGCACCGTGCGCCCGTTCCGCCCCGCCATGTGGCTCCTTCCGAGACCCTGCCCGACCTGCAACATACCGCCGGGAACCGGCTGGGCGCGACTTTTCAGCACCCTTATTTCATGATGTGAACTAACAGGGGTGGCGGATCTCCTCCAACGCGGCCTCCAGTTCCGGGGCGACGGCGGCCCGGAGCCATCGTTCGTGCTCGTCCCCGCTCGCCCGCGGAACCGTCTCGGTGAGCATGATCAGGTAGAGGTAGGCGCGGTAGAGGGCGAGCCGGACACGGGCCGCCGCGTCGAAGACGGCCCGGCCCCCGGCCTCCCCGTATCCGGCGAGGAACGCCCCGTCCGTCCTGATGTCGCCGAGCAGCGCCAGGGAGACGAAGTCGGCGAGCGGGTCGCCCCAGAACATGCGCTCCCCGTCGACGAGCCCGCCGATCCGGGCCTCCCCCGCCGCCGGGCGCTCCACCAGGATGTTGCCCGGCCACAGGTCGAAGTGGACGAGAACCGGCACGGTGACCTCGTCGAGCGCCCCGGCTGCGGTACGGATCACGGCGGCCGCCTCGTCGACGGGGCGCGGCAGCCGGGCACCGTAGTCCCGGGCGTCGGCGAGCACGGCGTCGGTCATCGCGGTGAACGCGGTCCGCCAGTCGGGGGCGAGCGGGCCGAGGGCGCCGGACGGGTAGCCGAACCCCGGTCCGGTCACCCGGTGCAGCCGGGCCACCTGACGGCCGAGCTCCGTACGCAGCGCCGCCCGCTCCCCGCCGGCCGGCTCCGCCCGCGTCCAGGACTCACCCGGACAGGCGGTCATCAGCAGGTACGGTACGGAGGCGTCGCCGCCGACGGACACGGCACGCGGGGCGGGTACTCCGGCCTCGGCGGCTCCGGCGCAGAAGTCCGCCTCGGAGACGAGCAGACGCCGCTCGTACCGGAGGCCGGGGACGGCGGGCGCGGGCGGGACCTTGAGCACATAGCGGCTGCCGTCGGCGAGGAGGAGCTCCTCGACGGTGTTGTAGGTGCCCCCGCTCAGCGGACGCACCCCGGTGAGCGCGTCGGGCGGCAGTCCCGCCTCCGCGAGCGCCCGGCGGGCCCGCTCCCAGGAGTCCCCCATCGTCCACCCCTCCCCTTCGGCGACTGCGGTACAGCGTACGGAACGCACGGGGGCACGGTCCCCGGTGAAAACCGCTGGCTCCCCCCGACGCCGGATATCTACCCTGACCCAGAAACCTAGACCCCCTAGGTTTCGAAAGAGCACGCCAGGAGACGCCCCCATGAGAGCACTCACCGAGCAGGACATCCGTGGTTCGTTCATCAACTGCTCGAAGGGTGAGGCCAAGCGGCTGGCCGTACCACGCGACCTGGGCGAACGCCCCTGGGACGACCTCGATTTCCTGGGCTGGCGCGATCCGGGCGCACCCGACCGCAGCTATCTCGTCACCGAGCGGGAGGGCCGTCTGGTCGGGGTGGCCATGCGCTTCCAGCCGGCCCGGCGCGGCTTCCTGCACCGCAGCATGTGCTCCCTGTGCCTGACGACCCATCCGCGCGGCGGTGTCGCCCTGATGACCGCGCGCAAGGCGGGCCCGGCCGGCCGGGAGGGCAACTCGGTCGGCGCCTACATGTGCACCGACCTCGCCTGCTCCCTCTATCTGCGCGGCAGGAAGGTCCCGGAGACCGGCGCCCGCTTCGAGGAGAGCCTCACCCTGGAGGAGCAGATCGCCCGCACCAGGGGCAACCTGTTCGCCTTCCTCGACAAGCTGTAGGCCCGCCCGCCTTCCTCCGGGGGACTGCCGTCACCGGTGAACACGTTCGTTGTGTCCGGGGAAGGGGAACCGTCCGAGGATGCAAGTGGTACGTGAGATGACAGCGCCGGCCCTCGAGTTCGTCAAGCGGCACCGGGACCCGGTGACCGTGCAGATGGTGAGGTCGGCCGCCGCGGCGACGGTCGCCTACGTCATCGCCCTTCGACTGAGTCCGGAGGCCGCGCCGCTCACCGCGCCGCTGACCGCGCTGCTCGTCGTCCAGGTCACCCTGTACTCCACGCTCACCACCGGGATGCGCCGGGTGAACTCCGTGGTGACCGGCGTCGTCGTGGCGATCCTCTTCAGCCTCCTGGTGGGTCTGACCTGGTGGAGTCTGGGCCTGCTCATCCTGGCGTCGCTGATCGTCGGCCATCTGGTGCGGGTGGACGAGTTCGTGCCCGAGGTGGCGATCAGCGCGATGCTGGTGCTCGGGGTGACCACGCACGGGGACACCGCCTGGGCCCGGATCGTGGAGACGCTGATCGGAGCGCTCGTCGGGATGGGGTTCAACCTCCTGCTCGCCCCGCCCGTGTGGGTGGAGGAGGCCGGCCGGTCGATCGAGGAGCTGGCACGCCGGGTGCGGCAGCTGATGCTGCGGATCGGCGAGGAGGCCGCGGGCCGTCCGCCCGCGGCCCGCGCGGCGGCCCGGCTGCACGAGGCCCGCCGCCTGGACCACGACATCAGCGAGGTCGACGCGGACCTCCGGCAGGCGGAGGACAGCCTGCGGCTCAATCCCCGGGTGCGCGAGGGCCTGCTGCACCGGGTGGTGCTGCGCACCGGCCTCGACACGCTGGAGATCTGCACGGTGGTGCTGCGGGTGCTGGCCCGCACGCTGACCGACCTGGCCAAGGAGCGCGAGCCCGACCGGCTGTTCGAGCCGGAGACGGGCGCCGCCTTCGAGGAGCTGCTGTCCGAGATCGCGGACGCCGTGGTCAGCTTCTCGGTGCTGGTCACCACGAGTGTGAGCGCGAACGCCGAGTCGGCGGAGGAGCGGCTCGCCTCCGAGCTGCGGCAGGCGGCCGCCACCCGTGACAGGCTGGCCCGGCTGCTCTTCGAGGAGGCCCGGCGCGACGCCCGCCAGTGGCAGGTG
>NZ_NCTE01001373.1:4384-4785 GCF_002114215.1 Streptomyces sp. 13-12-16
GCCGCAAGCGCGGGGGCGCCTCCCACCGCTCCCGGTGACGTGCGCGGCCGGAGGCCACCCGGGTGGCCGGGTCCTCCGCGTCATCCGTCGCCGTCCGTGCGCTGCCGCTGCAGCGCACGGGGGCAGGAGGCGGCGCTCGCCTGGGCGAGCAGCACGTGCATGCGCTCGGTGAGCTGTGCTACGTCGTCGGCGGGCGCGTGGAACGGCAGGCGCACGTCACCGTCCGCGCGGAGGCGTTCGATGCGCAGGGTCAGTCCGTGCCGGTCGACGGCGAGCGGCTGGACGCGGACCGCGCCGTGCAGGCTGCCGTGGTCGACCAGCCGGGTCAGCCGTTCGACCGCGTCGGCGTGGCAGTCGGCGAGGTGGGTCAGCAGCCGGGCCTCGGCGGCGGCGAGCCGGTC
>NZ_NCTE01001373.1:4996-7758 GCF_002114215.1 Streptomyces sp. 13-12-16
TGGAAGACGAGGTGCCCGTCCCGCGCGGCGAACCAGCCGGCCAGCCACAGCCGGGCGCGGATCCGGTTGCGTACGGGTACGGGCGCCACGTCGGCGAACTCCAGCACGGCGGACGGCTCGCCGCGGGGCGCGCAGATCGCCGCGGCGAGCAGGGCGCTGTCCTCGGGCACGTGCAGCAGCACCCGTCCGTCGTCGGTCACGCCGTGCGCGCCGACGAGCTCCTCCCGGGTGCCCTCCGCGGTCACCGTGCAGGACCATGCGGCGGCGAGCACCGAGCGGGCCCGTTCCGCCGCGCCGGGCGCGGCCGTCCAGCCGTGCGTGTCGTCAGCCATCCCCGAACCTCCTCTTAGGTAAGCCTTGCCTAACCTATCGAAGATCGGGGTGCGCGCCAACCGGGTGGCGTGATCCTCACGAGACCTTTCAGGGCGCGAGGACGCCCAGCAGGGCGCGTGCGCACAGGTCGCGCACCTGCTCGCGGTCCGGTTCCGGACCGCGCAGCCACTCCAGGCAGACCGCCGTGGTGAACGCCAGCCAGCCGCGCACGGCGAGCCGGGTGTCCGGCCGCGCCTCGAAGACGGGGCCGAACTCGGGATCCGCGGCGAGCGCCGCCAGGATCTGCCGCTCCTGGGCGGCCAGCGCCCGCCGGTAGACCCGGCGCACCGCCCGGTCCCCCGCCGCGTCGGCACGGTGGAAGGCGCGGTAGCCGTGCGCGTGGGCCTCGACGTACTCCAGGTACGCGTCGAGACCCGCCGTGAGCTGCTCGCGCACCGGGACACCGGGCACCGCCGCCGTCATCCGCAGCATCCGCTCGCTCTCCCGCTCCACCACCGCCGCGAAGAAGTCCCGCTTGGTCGGGAAGTAGTGGTAGAGCAGCCCCCGCGAGACCCCGGCGATCTCGGCGACCTGCTCGATCCACACGTCGTCGTAGGGGCTCTCCGAGAACAGCCGCGCACCGACCGACAGAAGCTGCTCCCGGCGCTCCGCGGTGCTGAGCCGGCGGCGCGTGCGCCCGCCCTGGTTCACGGCCATCCCCGCACTTTACTTGACGCCCGTTCAGCGGCCGGACCAGACTGAACCCGCCTTATTGAACTCGCGTACAACACGTCGACATGTCACACTCGCGCGCCGGTCGAAGGAGATCGCGTCATGGCGGAGACGACGACACGGGCCGTACTGCCGAAGGGGTTCCGCAGCGCGGAGCACGGCTGGCCGGAACTGCACCGCATCCCCCACCCGCCGTACCGCCTGCCACTGCTCGGCGACGTCCTCGGGGCGAGCAGGCGCACGCCCGTGCAGGACTCGCTGAAGTACGCCCGCCAGCTGGGGCCGGTCTTCCGGCGGAGCGCCTTCGGCAAGGAGTTCGTGTTCACCTGGGGTGCCGGGCTGGTGGCCGATCTGGCCGACGAGTCGCGGTTCGCCAAGCACGTCGGGCTGGGCATCGCCAATCTGCGGCCGGTCGCGGGCGACGGGCTGTTCACCGCGTACAACCACGAGCCCAACTGGCAGCTCGCGCACGACGTGCTGGCCCCCGGGTTCAGCCGGGAGGCCATGGCCGGTTACCACCCGATGATGCTGGCCGTGGCGGAGCGGCTGACGGAGCACTGGGACCGTGCGGCGGCCGGGGGGCGGCCGGTGGACGTGCCCGGGGACATGACCAAGCTGACACTGGAGACGATCGCGCGCACCGGATTCGGGCACGACTTCGGGTCCTTCGAGCGGTCCCGTCCGCACCCGTTCGTCACGGCGATGGTCGGGACGCTCAGCCACGCCCAGCGGCTGAACAGCGTGCCCGCGCCGCTGAGCCCGCTGCTGCTGCGCCGGGCGGAGCGACGGAACGCGGCCGACATCGCGTGTCTCAACCGCATCGTCGACGAGGTGGTCCGGGTCCGGCGGGCGGAGGGGGGCGGGGAGGGCGATCTGCTGGACCGGATGCTGGACACCGCGCATCCGGGGACCGGGGAGCGGCTGTCGGCGGAGAACGTCCGCCGACAGGTGATCACGTTCCTGGTCGCCGGTCACGAGACCACCTCGGGCGCGCTCTCCTTCGCGCTGCACTACCTCTCCCGGCATCCCGACGTCGCGGAGCGTGCCCGTGCCGAGGTGGACCGCGTCTGGGGCGACGCGGTGGCGCCCGGGTACGAGCAGGTGGCCAAGCTGCGGTACGTGCGCAGGGTGCTGGACGAGTCGCTGCGGCTGTGGCCGACCGCGCCGGCCTTCGCCCGGGAGGCGACGCGGGACACGGTGCTGGGCGGGGAGCATCCGATGCGGCGGGGGGCGTGGACGCTGGTGCTGACGCCGATGCTGCACCGGGATCCCGGGGTGTGGGGGGCGGATGCCGAGCGGTTTGATCCGGAGCGGTTCGCCACGGGGGCGGTGCGGGCTCGTCCGGCGCATGTGTTCAAGCCGTTCGGGACGGGGGCTCGGGCCTGTATCGGACGGCAGTTCGCGCTGCACGAGGCGGTGCTGGTGCTGGGGTTGTTGCTGCGGCGGTACGAGCTGCGGGCCGAGCCCGGGTACCGGTTGCGGGTGACCGAGCGGCTCACGCTGATGCCGGAGGGGTTGCGGCTGTATCCGGAACGGCGGGGGTGAGCACGGGGTTCCGGGGCTCAGGTGCGCCGGGGTGGGGCGGGGCGGGTTTGCGCGGCCCGGCGCTTGCGGGGTGCCGTCGCGCCCACCCGTGCCGCCCCAGCGGCACGACTGCCCGCGGGAACGCGGGATGCGGCTGCCCGCGGGAACGGTGGCAGGCCCTCGCGGGAGCGGCC
>NZ_NCTE01000143.1 GCF_002114215.1 Streptomyces sp. 13-12-16
GTCGCGGTCCTGGCCGTGCGTGCCGGGGCCCGGTGCGGGGGCAGGCCGTTCCCCTGGCGCGTCACCCGGGCTTCCCGGACGGGTTCAGCCCGCCGCCGCGTCGCAGGCCTGGCCGCGCAGGGCGCGGGCCAGGTCGTCGCGGGACTCCAGGACCAGGCGGCGCAGGGCCGGGGCCGCGTCCTCGTGGGACGTGAGCCACGCGTCCGTCGCGTCCAGCGTCGCCTGCGAGTCCTGGAAGGAGGGGAACAGGCCCCGCACCACGTCCATGCCGATCTGGATCGACCGCCCGGTCCACACCCGCTCGATCGCCGCGAAGTACTTCTCCGCGTACGGTGCGAGCAGCTCCCGCTGGGACGCCTGCGCGAAGCCCGAGATGGTGGCCTCCACCAGCGCGTTGGACAGCGCGTCCGACTCCACGACCTGCGCCCAGCACTGCGCCTTGACCGCCGCCGACGGGCGGGCGGCCAGACAGCGCACGTGGTGCCGCTTGCCGGACGCGGTGTCGTCGCGGGCCAGCTCCTCGTCCAGCCGCTTCTCGTCCGCCACGCCGTGCGCGGCCAGCGGCTCCAGGAACGTCCAGCGCAGCTCCTGGTCCACCTCCAGGCCCGGCAGGGTCACCGTGCCGTCGAGCAGAGAGGTCAGCAGCTCGAAGTCGGCCGGCACACCGGCCACGCGCGCGAAGAACCGTGCCCACGCCAGCTGGTGCTCGCTGCCCGCCTCGGCGGAGTGCATCTGGAGGGAGGCGATCCGGCACAGCTCCCGCCCGGCCTCCGCCCGCCGCTCGGCCGCGGTGTAGTGCACCGCCGCCGACTCCGCCCACGCGTGCAGCATCTGCAGCACGCCGATGTCGGTCTCCCGGCCCGCGAACTTCACCACCAGGCCGATGAACTCCCGGGCCGGCAGCAGTGCGTCCCGCGTCATGTTCCACAGCGCCGACCAGCACAGGGCGCGCGCCAGCGGGTCGGTCATGTGGCCGAGGTCGCGCCGCAGCGCGGCCAGCGAGGTCTCGTCGAACCGCGTCTTGCAGTACGTCAGGTCGTCGTCGTTGACCAGCACCAGGTCCGGTGCCTCGGCGCCCGCCAGCTCCGCCACGACCGTACGCGCCCCCTCGACGTCCGTCTCGGCCTGCGCGTACCGCTCCAGCGCCGGCAGCCCCCCGGCGTCCCCGGTGCGCCGGTACAGGCCCACCGCCACCCGGTGCGGGCGCAGTTCGGGGTGCGACTCGGCGGCCTCCTGCACGATCGCCAGCTCGTCGACCCGGCCGTCCTCACGCAGCAGCACCTGCGGGGTGAGGGAGTTGACGCCGGCCGTCTGCAGCCAGGCCCGTGACCAGGCGGCCATGTCCCGCCCGCTGGTCTCCTCCAGGACCGACAGCAGGTCGCCGAGGCGCGTGTTGCCGTACGCGTGCCGCTTGAAGTAGCGCCGGGCGCCCTCCAGGAACGCGTCCTGGCCGACGTACGCCACCAGCTGCTTGAGCACCGAGGCGCCCTTCGCGTACGTGATGCCGTCGAAGTTGAGCTTGGCGTCCTGGAGGTCGCGGATGTCGGCGGTGATCGGGTGCGTGGAGGGGAGCTGGTCCGCGCGGTACGCCCACGCCTTGCGGCGGTTGGCGAAGGTGATCCAGCCGTCGGTGAAGCGGGTCGCGCCGACCAGCGAGAACGCGCCCATGAAGTCCGCGAAGGACTCCTTCAGCCACAGGTCGTCCCACCACTCCATGGTGACCAGGTCGCCGAACCACATGTGCGCCATCTCGTGCAGGATGACGTTGGCCCGGCCCTCGTACGACGCCCGCGTCACCTTCCCCCGGAAGATGAACTCCTCGCGGAAGGTCACCATCCCCGGGTTCTCCATCGCGCCCAGGTTGTACTCGGGCACGAACGCCTGGTCGTACTTGCCGAACGGGTACGGGTAGTCGAAGTGGTCGTGGAAGAAGTCCAGGCCCTGCTTGGTCACCAGGAACACGTCGTCGGCGTCGAAGTGCGGGGCGAGGCCCTTGCGGCACATCGCGCCGAGCGGGATCCGAAGGCGCGTACCGTCCTCGAGGACCCGCTCGTAGGAGTCGGTCACGTAGTGGTACGGGCCGGCCACCACACACGTGATGTACGTCGAGATCGGCTTGGTCTCCGCGAACCGCCACACCCCGTCGGCGAGTTCGCCGGCCCCGTTGCTCCACACGGTCCAGCCCTCGGGCGCGCGCACCTCGAAGCGGTAGGGGGCCTTGAGGTCGGGCTGCTCGAAGTTGGCGAAGACGCGACGGGAGTCGGCCGGCTCGTACTGGGTGTAGAGGTACACCTCGCCGTCCTCGGGGTCGACGAAGCGGTGCATGCCCTCGCCGGTGCGGGAGTAGGCGCACTGCGCGTCGACGACGAGCTCGTTCTCGGCGGCCAGGTCCTCCAGCAGGATCCGCGAGCCGTCGAAGACCTGGCCGGGGTCGAGGTCCCGCCCGTTGAGGGAGACGGCCGTCACGCCCGGCGCGATCAGGTCCGCGAAGCTGCTCGCGCCCGGCTCGGCGCAGCGGAACCGGACGGTGGTGACGGAGCGGAAGGTGCACGGTTCCCCGCCGCTGTGCTCGCCGACCGCCGAGCGCAGGTCCAGGGACACCTCGTACCCGTCGACGGACAGCAGGGCTGCCCGCTCCCGGGCCTCGTCGCGGGTCAGGTTCTCACCGGGCACGGGCGGACTCCTCATGCGTCGTCGACATGGATGATCAGGACCGATCCTGCCATGCGCTCCTGACGCGGGGCGGGCGGGAATGGCCGGGACCTCTCACGTTGTTCCCGGGGAGGACCTTTTCCTTCTCTGAGGAGCGACATGCCGGACAAGACGACCGCCACGCCCGTCGACTTCTGGTTCGACCCGCTGTGCCCCTGGGCCTGGATGACCTCCCGCTGGGTGCGGGAGGTGGAGAAGGTGCGGGACATCGAGGTCCGCTGGCACCTGATGAGCCTCGCCGTCCTCAACGAGGACAAGCTCGACGAGCTCCCCGCCGAGTACCGCGAGATGCTCGAGGTCAAGGCCTGGGGCCCGGTCCGGGTGGTCATCGCGGCCCAGCAGGAGCACGGCGCGGAGGTGCTCGGCGACCTCTACACCGCGCTCGGCACCCGCATCCACAACCAGGACCAGGGTCCGGGCAAGGAGACGGTCGCCGCCGCCCTGAAGGACGTCGGCCTGCCCGAGTCCCTCATGGAGCACTGGGACTCCACCCCCTACGAGCCCGAGCTGCGCGCCTCCCACAAGGAGGGCATCGAGAAGGTGGGCCAGGAGGTCGGCACCCCGGTCATCGCGGTCCCCGGGCCCGACGGCGAGGAGATCGCCTTCTTCGGCCCGGTCGTCACCCCGGCGCCCAAGGGCGACGAGGCCGCCCGCCTGTGGGACGGCACCCTCGCGGTGGCCTCGGTCCCCGGCTTCTACGAGATCAAGCGCACGCGTACGAAGGGGCCGGACTTCAGCAACCTGTGACGGTCACTCGATCACGGGTACCTTGATCGGCGCGGCGAAGGGCTTCTTGTTGAAGCCCGTGCGCAGGTTGCGGCACTGCTTGCCGGTGCCGGGGTCGAGCACGTTCACACAGAGCCAGAACTCGCCGACCCCGGACCGGCCGAGCCGTTCCTTGAGCCAGTCCTCCTCCTTCTTGTTCAGCTGACGGTGTTGCTGGTCCCCGCCGCAGGTCCAGCAGTAGTCCCTCATCGTCCTCTGTGTCGCCATTGCGCCACCATGGCCCGGATCGCCGCATACCGGAAGCCCCCGCGAGTCCTGTCCCCGCGGGGGCTTCCCTCTTTCCACCTGCCGGGTGAACGGTGAGAAGACGATCACGGGGCAGGGGCACTTATTGCACATTGCTTGCAACTACACGCTAACAGCGGAAAGGGCGGTCCGTGAGTCCCCGGCACGCGAAACGGCCCCCGCGTGTTCACGCGGGGGCCGTCGGGGCGGGCGTCAGCTCCGGTCGCGCGCCCGCTGCCAGGCGTATCCCCCGGCCGCCAGGAGCAGCGTCATGGCGCCCGTCGAGCAGAGCTGCACCCGCGTGTCCGGCTCCCGGGCCATGAGGACGAAGACCGCCGCCATGCCGGCCAGCGCCACCCAGGTCAGCCACGGGAAGGCCCACATCCGCACCGTGAGCCGCTCCGGCGCCTCGCGCTCCAGCCGGCGGCGCAGCCGCAGCTGGGAGACGGCGATGAAGACCCAGACGACCAGGATCACCGCGCCGATGGTGTTCAGCAGCCAGGCGAAGACGTCGTCCGGCCGCCAGTAGCTCAGCAGCACGCACAGGAAGCCGAAGGCCGAGGAGGCCAGTACGGCGATCCGCGGCACCCCGCCCGACACCCGGCCGAGCGCCTTCGGGCCCTGCCCGCGCTCGACCAGCGAGTAGCCGATGCGCGAGGCGCCGTAGATGTTGGCGTTCATCGCGGACAGCAGCGCGACCAGGATCACGACGTTCATCACCTGGTCGGCGCCCGGGATGTCGAGGCGGTTCAGGGCGGCGACGTACGGGCCGTCCTCGACGACCTCCGGGGAGTCCCACGGGACCAGGGTGACGACGACCGCCATCGAGCCGATGTAGAACAGCGCGATCCGCCACATCGCCGTACGGACCGCGCCCGCCACGCCCTTGACCGGGTCCTGCGACTCGGCCGCCACGATGGTCACCGTCTCCAGACCGCCGTACGCGAAGACGGAGGCGAGCAGTCCGATCACCAGGCCCTCGCCGCCGTTGGGGAGGAAGTCGGTGAGGTGGGAGGTGCCCGGGGAGTCCGTGCCCGGCAGCACGCCGGCGATCGCCAGCGCGCCGAGCACCAGGAACAGGGAGATCGCGCCGACCTTGAGGGACGCGAACCAGAACTCGGACTCGCCGAAGTTCTTCACCGCCGCGAGGTTCGTCCCGCAGAACACCACCATGAACAGCGCCACCCACGCCCACTCGGGCGTGCCCGGCAGCCAGCCGGTGACGATCGTCGCGGCGCCGATGCCCTCCAGGCCGACTGCCGTGCACAGCAGCACCCAGAACGACCAGCCGGCGGTGAACCCGGCCCAGGGCCCGATCGCCCGCTCGGCGTGCGCGGAGAAGGAGCCCGACGACGGGTACGCGGCGGACATCTCGCCCAGCATCCGCATCACCAGCATCACCAGGAGACCGGAGAGGGTGTAGGCGACGACGACGGACGGACCGGCGGCGGCGATGGCCGTCCCGGAGCCGACGAACAGCCCGGCGCCGATCACCCCGCCGAGGGCGATCATCGACAGGTGGCGTTGCTTCAGGCCGTGCGAGAGGGAGACGCCGTCCGCCTTCGGGGGCGTCTCGACAGGGGTGCGGGGCATGGGCGCGACTCGTCCAATGCGGGAGACGGCAAAACGTCGCCCAGTCTGGTCGGCCTCCCCGCGTGCACGGGGAGGCCGACCGGCATGTGGACACGTGTCATGCGGAGGGTGACGGTCCGCTTACCCGGCGACCGTCGTGTAGTGCGAGGCGTCCCCCTCGATCGAGTAGGACTCCTTCCCCTCGACGCCGACCGGGATGTCACCGGCGACCGTCACCCGGTGCAGCCGGCGCGGCAGACCGTCGTAGTTGTCGATGGCGTAGTGCTGGGTGATCCGGTTGTCGAACAGCACGAGCTGGTTGGGCGACCAGCGCCAGCGCACCACGTTCTCCGGCCGGGTGACGTAGGCCTGGAGCAGGTCGAGGACCTTGCGGGACTCGCCCCTCGACAGGCCCACGATCCGCTGCGCGAACCCGCCGATGAACAGCCCGCGCTCGCCGGTCAGCGGGTGGACGCGCACCACCGGGTGGACGGTGCGGTACTTGATCGAGCTGAACCGGGCCCGTCGCGCGGCCTCCGCCTCGTCGACGGCCTCCTCGGGGACGGCGTAGTCGTAGTCGTTGGTGTGCTCGGCCCACAGGGTGTCGGCGAGCGCGCGGAGCGGCTCGGGCAGGTCGCGGTAGGCGGCGGCCGAGCTCGCGATCAGCGTCTCGCCGCCGTAGGGCGGGATCGTGATGCTGCGCAGGGTGGTCGCCTGCGGCGGGTTGAGGACGAAGGTGACGTCCGTGTGCCAGTTGTTGGCGGCCCGGCCGCCTTCGCTGTCGACCGGCAGCACGCTCGGGGCGCCGTCCACGGCGGGCACCGTCGGGTGGGCGCCGGTGATGTCGCCGAAGTGCCGGGCGAAGGCCTGCTGGCCCGCGTCGTCGAGGTTCACGTCGTCGAAGAGCAGGGTCTTGTGGACGTTCAGGGCGTCCCGGAGGGCGGCGACGGTCCCGTCGTCCAGCGGCCCGGAGATGTCCACTCCGGAGACCTGGGCGCCGATGTTCGCGGTCACCTTGGTGATCTCGAGGTCGGTCATGGTGCGGGTTCCTCTCAGACGAGGGCGGCGGTGGCGGTCACGTGCTGGTTGGCGGGGCGCGGGAGGCCGTAGCGCTCCCGCAGGGTCTGTCGCGGGCCGTACTCCGTACGGAGCAGGCCGCGGGCGCGCAGGATCGGGACGACGTGGTCGACGAAGGCGTCGAGGCCGGACGGCAGGACGGCCGGCATGATGTTGAAACCGTCGGCGGCGCCGAGGGAGAACCACTGCTCGATGGTGTCGGCGACCTGCTCGGGCGTGCCCGCGAAGGTCAGGTGCCCGCGTCCGCCGCCGAGCCGGCCGATCAGCCGGCGCACGGTGAGCCGCTCCCGCCGGGCCAGCTCCACGATGAGCGTGTACCGGCTCTTGGCACCCTCGATGGCGTCCTCCGGCGGCAGCCCGTCGGGCAGTTCGGCGTCGAGGTCCAGGGAGCCGGGGGCCAGCCGCAGCAGCTCCTCCAGCCTGCGCACCCCGTGCTCGTGCACGATGTGGTCCTCCAGCACCTGCTCCCGGCGCCGCGCCTCCGCCTCGGTGGAGCCGATGACGGGCACGATGCCGGGCAGCACCTTGATGTGGCCGGGGTCGCGTCCGGCCGCCGCGGTACGGGCCTTGAGGTCGGCGTAGAAGGCCTGCGCGCCGGCGAGCGTCTGCTGCGCGGTGAACACCGCCTCCGCGTACCGGGCCGCGAACCGCTTGCCGTCCTCGGAGGACCCGGCCTGGACGAGGAGCGGGTAACCCTGCGGGGTGCGCGGGACGTTGAGGGCGCCTTCGACGCTGAAGTACGTCCCCTTGTGCCGGGGCGGATGGATCCTGGCGTCGTCGCCCCACACCCCGGCCGCCTTGTCGGCGACGATCGTGTCGTCCTCCCAGCTGTCCCACAGCTTGAGGGCGACGTCGAGGAACTCGGCGGCACGGGCGTACCGTTCGGCGTGCGCGGGCTCGGCGTCCAGACCGAAGTTGCGGGCCGCCTCGGCCCCGGCGGTGGTGACGACGTTCCAGCCGGCCCGGCCGCCGCTGATGATGTCCAGCGAGGCGAACCTGCGGGCCAGGTTGTAGGGCGAGTTGTACGACGTCGAGGCCGTCGCTATCAGTCCGATGTGCTCGGTGGCGGTCGCCAGGGCGGTGAGCAGGGTGAGCGGTTCGAGAGCCCCGGCGGGACGCTGGGCGACGGTGTTCCACAGCTGGGGGCCGTCGGCGAGGAACAGCGAGTCGAAGGTGCCCCGTTCGGCGGTCCGCGCCAGCCGTACGTAGTGGTCCAGGTCGACATGGGCGTACGGATCGCTCTCGGGCAGCCGCCAGGAGGCCTCGTGATGGCCGGTGTTCATGAGGAAGGCGTTGAGGTGGAGCTTTCGGGTCATGGGGGTTCCTTGGCCGGTGGGTAGGGGGTGCTGCGACAGCCCGTCCGGGGGCGGGGACGTGGCCCGTTCAGGGCCGGAGCGGGGGCCCGGGGGCGGCGGCCCCCGGCAGGGGGCCGCGGGAACCGGCGTTCACGACACGTCCTCGGTCACACCGAGCGCCTGGAGCAACCGCGCGCGGTACTCGCCGTGGGAGTGGGACCCCTCACGCTCGACCACCAGGTCGAGCCCGATACGCCCCCGCTCGAGAACGAGCACGCGGTCCGCGAGCACGATCGCCTCGTCCACGTCGTGGGTCACCAGGAGCACCGACGGCCGGTGCCGCTCCCACAGCTGCCGCAACAGCGCGTGCATCTTGATGCGCGTCAGCGCGTCCAGCGCCCCGAACGGCTCGTCGGCGAGCAGCAGTTCAGGCTCCCGCACCAGCGACCGGGCCAGAGCCGCCCGCTGCGCCTCGCCCCCGGACAGCTCACTCGGCCAGGCCCGCTCCCGCCCCCCGAGACCGACCTCGAAGAGGGCGGCACGACCGCGCTCCTCCGCGTCGGCGCCGTCCAGCCCCAGCAGGACGTTGGGCAGGACGCGCCGCCACGGCAGCAGCCGGGAGTCCTGGAAGACCACCGACACCCGCTCGGGCGCGGTGAGCGTCCCGCTGCCCGCGACCCCGTGGTCGATCCCGGCGACGGCACGCAGCAGGGTGCTCTTGCCGGAGCCGCTGTGCCCGAGCAGGGCCGTGAACTGCCCGGCGGGGAGGTCGAGGTCGATGCCGTCGAGGACCGTACGCCCCTCGAAGGAGCGGGTCAGACCGCGCAGCCGTACGGTGGGCCGGGTCAGCTGCTCAGTGTGCGGCGCCATGACAGCACCCTCCGTTCGATCAGGCGGACGAGGGTGTCCGAGACGAGGCCGAAGATGCCGTAGACGACGAGGCCGACGAGGATGACGTCGGTCTGGCCGTAGTTCTGCGCCTGGAACATCATGTAGCCGAGTCCGCTGGTGGCGTTGATCTGTTCGAGGACGACCAGGCCCAGCCAGGAGCCGGTCACCCCGAGCCGCAGCCCGACGAAGAAGCCGGGCAGCGCGCCCGGCACGACGACCTGCCGGACGAAGGCGGGCCGGGACAGGCCCTGCACCTCCGCCAGTTCCACGAACCGGTGGTCGATGCCGGACAGCGCGGAGTGCGTGTTCAGGTAGATCGGTACGTAGACGACGATGGCGATGATCGCGATCTTGAACGTCTCGCCGATGCCCAGCCACAGGATGAACAGCGGGATCAGCCCGAGCGTGGGAACCGCCCGGTTCAGCTGCACGCTCCCGTCGATCAGTGCCTCGCCGGTCCGGCTCAGCCCGGAGAACAGCGCGAGGACGATGCCCGCGGTCAGGCCGATCGCGAAACCGGAGCCGGCCCGCTGGAGCGAGGTGAGGATGTCGTCCGGCAGGGTGCCCTCGGTCCACAGCCGGGCCCCGGTCTCCACCACCGTCCAGGGCGCGGGGATCGCGCCGGGGTCCAGCTGTCCGGCGGCGGAGGCGGCGGCCCACAGGACGAGGACGAGCGCGGGACCGAGCAGCCGGGCCGCGGGCAGCGGCCTGCCGGGGGAGAGGCGCCGTCGCCGGCGTACCTGGTGCTCCTCCTCGACGGCGGCGGGCGGTGCGGGGGCGGTCGTGGCGGTGGTCGTGGTCACGGCGGTCACCTCCGGTACTCCTCGGGTACGGCCTCGGCGGCGAGGGACTCGAAGCGCCGGTCGAAGAGCTCGCCGACGTCGAACTTCTTCACGTAGCCGCCCTCCGCCAGCAGATCGGCGGTCTCCTGCTCCCAGGCGATCGCCTCGTCCCAGCTCGGCGGGAACAGCGGCTTGTTGGCCAGCTCGGTGATCGACTCGGCCTGGGCGAGGGTCAGGTTCTGCGTCTTGACGTAGTACTCCTCGTTCCATTCGTCCGGGTGCTCGTACTGCCACACCGCGCCCTTCGCCCAGTACGGGATGTACGCGGCGATCGCGGCGGCCTTCGCCCGGTCGGCCAGCACGGTGGCCGGCGCCCACAGCAGGTTGAGCAGGTCCACCACGTCGGTGGGGACGGTCCGGGCGCCCTTGGACCCGTACTGCTCGAGATAGGACGGCACCTGGGTGTTGCCGAGCGGGGCGATGTCCACCTGCCCGGACTGCAGGGCGGTGAGGAACTGGTTGCTGGTCAGCGGGACCAGTTCGGCGTCGTCGTACTTCAGCCCCGCCTCCTTCAGGGCGCGCAGCAGGACGACGCCCTGGGCCTGGCCCTGGGAGAAGGCGAGCCGCTTGCCCCGGAAGTCCTCGACGGCGCGGATGTCGCTGCCGGGCCTGGTGGCGAAGAGGTAGTTGGGCTTGCGGGTGATGTTGATCGCGACGATCCTCGCGTCGAATCCCTGGTAGTACGCCTGGATCGGTGGGATCCCGGCGTTGTTGGCGAGTTCCAGGGACCGGGCGCGGAAGGCGTTGATGACATCCGGACCGGCCCCGATGTTCAGCCAGTCGCTCACCTCGAAGGGCAGTTCGTCGAGCCCGGCGAGCTCGAGCTGGAGCTGCTGGAAGTTCTGGAACGAGGAGATCTTCAGACTCGTACCGGCGGGGACCTTCTTGGCCAACGGGTCCTTCAGGGACGCCTCGTCGGCCGCGGCGCCGGCTTCGGCGCAGCCGCTCAGCCCGGCCGCGGCGGCGGTGACGCCGAGCAGGGAGGTGAGGAAGAGCCGCCGGCCGACGCCGGACGCTGGGGGTGCGGGCATGGGGGAACTCCCGGAGTTCATGAAAATGACACAGGGCAGGAATGGGCGATGAATTCCGGGCAGGGAAAAGCCACGGAAGGGAATTCACGCAGGAGGGGAGGGACGCTTCGGGTGCTCGCGCGTCAACGTGTCAGCAACAGAGGGTGCGACAGCTCATGACCAGGAGTTTCCTGTCCTCGGGGGAGGTCTGTCAATATTCGGAGTTTCTGAATTAATTCAGTTCGGGTGAAACGCTCAGCGGATCCCGGTAGAGGACGTCGAGAACCACCGATCCACCGGCCACGGCCAGCACGGAATCCGGGAAACTCGTCGGTGCGACCGTAGCCGCCCGCTCCTCGTCGAGTTCGGCGCGCAGCGCGGCGAGGCAGTCCGGCCGGTGGACGACACCGATCTCGGTGACGACGACGCTCTCCGGATTGAGCACGTCGGTCAGCAGCCGCACCGCGCGCCCCGTCATGCGGGCCCGCTCCAGCAGCAGCCGTACGGCCACCGGGTGCCCGGCCGCCGCCGCGTCGACCACCCGCGCCGGGTCGGTGCCGTCGGCGACCCCGGCCTCCCGTGCCCGCCGGCACAGGGTGAGCTCGCTCAACTCCGCCTGGAG
>NZ_NCTE01001374.1:0-622 GCF_002114215.1 Streptomyces sp. 13-12-16
CCCGGCACGGCGACGGGTCCGGCCTCCAGGGGGAGGGAGGCCGGACCCGTGTGCGCGGCGGGCGCTCCTGCAAGCGCGTCCGGCGTCAGCCGTTGCTGCCGCGCACCGCGTTCTCCAGCTGCGCGCCCGTGTAGGCCTCGGCACCGGCGAAGTACTCCACCCGCAGGCTCTCGGGGCTGCGCACGCCGTTGTCGACGCGGTCGCGCTCGTAGGCGTCGAGCAGTTCCTGCGCCTCCGCGGTCGCCTCGGCGAACCGGGACGCCGGGTCCGCGCCCTGCAGCAGGACGTCGCCCATCGCGCGGGTCATCACGTCCTGCGCGCCGGCGAAGTCGCCGAACAGCGCGCCCCGGCACGGCGGCACGCCCTCGCCCTCGGGGTAGCCGCCGAGCTGGGCGCTGGCCAGCCGGTGGTAGGGGTTCGCCTCGAACCAGCCCTCGTCCTCCAGCAGCCGGTAGGAGGAGCGGGTCACCGGCACGAAGCTGCTCGCGATGTGACGGTCCGCCGCGTTGCGCGGGTTGTTGAGGAACTGCATGAACGCCAGCGCGCCGTCCTGCGTCACCTCGTCGAGACCGGCGGTCAGCCACAGCGAGGTGCCGGCGATGATGTTCCCGCCGTACGGCTC
>NZ_NCTE01001374.1:747-3586 GCF_002114215.1 Streptomyces sp. 13-12-16
TCATCCCGAACCCGGCGTGCTCGGCCGCCTGGGCCATGTAGTTGAGGTCGTTGGACGAGGTGATGCGCAGCGCCACGTCCTGGTCGGCGAAGGCCTTGAGGTTGCCCTCCCAGTCCGGGATCTTGCCGGTGTACAGGTAGTGGCCCGCCCGGTGCAGCCGCTGCCAGTACTCGACGAAGGTGAGCATCTCCTTGGACGACAGGTCCAGGCGGGAGGCCCGGCCCGAGCGGCCGTTGTCGTGGTCGGCCAGGTGCCCGCCCTGGACGGCCAGCGCCTGCTGGAAGAACAGGCCGTGGTTGGCCCAGGTCACCGCGTGGCCCGGGCCGTCCGGGAGGGCCGCGACCGCCTCGCAGGCCACCTCCAGCTCCTCCCAGGTGGTGGGCAGCCGCTCGACACCGGCGGCGCGCAGCAGGTCCTGGTTGCCGTAGATCAGCATCGCCGTCACCACGGCGGGCATCGAGACCAGGTCGCCGTCGCGGGAGTAGTGCTCGCGCACGGCCGGCAGCAGGTCGTCGACGACGACCGGCTCGCCGAGGATCTCGGTGCGGCCGGCGATCGCCTGCTGCACCGAGGTGAACAGCGGCTTGCCGTCACGCCCGCGCATGTCGTACGCGGCCTGGGTGACGGCGAAGTAGAACTCGCCGATCGCCGGCGGGCGGCCCGCGTCGGCCGCCTCGGCGATCTCCTTCGACAGGTTGCGGAAGTCCCGGCCCTCGATGTTGATCCGGTACTCGGGGTGGGCCTTCTCGAACTCGGCGCCCAGCCGGTGCAGCCGGTCCATGTAGCCGGGGAAGGTCAGGTCGCCCAGCCAGACGTCGATCACGGTCGGGGTGGTCATGTACGGCCTCTTCTCTGTCTGAACGGGTGTCGGCTCAGGCGGCGTTGGCGGTCGCGGACGTGAGGGAGCGGGCGAAGGCGCGGATGTCGCCGGTCAGGGCGGCCGGCTGTTCCATCGCGGCGAAGTGCCCGCCGTGTTCGAACTCGGTCCAGTGCGTGAGGTGGGGCAGGTCGCGCTCGGCGAGGCTGCGGATGGGAACGAAGATGTCGTCGGGGAAGACGGCGACGCCCACCGGCACCGTCAGCGGCGGCGGGACCGCGCCGGAGGCGGCGGCCCGCACCCCTTCGGCGCCCTCGAAGTAGAACTGGGCCGACGAACCGGCCGTGGCCGTCAGCCAGTAGATCGACACGACGGTCAGCAGCAGGTCGCGGTCGACCGCCTCCTCGGGCCGCTGCTCGGCCGAGGTCCAGTCCAGGAACCTCTCCACGATCCAGGCGAGCTGGCCCACCGGCGAGTCGGTCAGCGCGTAGGCCAGCGTCTGCGGGCGGGTCTGCTGGACCTTCATGTAGCCCGACAGCTCCGCGTCGAAGCGGGCCAGCTTGCCCAGGCGGGCCTGGTCGGCCGGACCGAGCCCGGCGAGCTCGGCCGGATCGCCCGAGGGGAAGGTCATCAGCATGTTCACGTGAACGCCGATGACGTGCTCGGGGTCGATCCGCCCGAGCTCCAGGGAGATCACCGCGCCGGCGTCACCGCCCTGCGCCAGGTACCGGTCGTATCCCAGACGCTCCATCAGCGTGGCCCAGGCGCGGGCGATACGGGCCGTGTCCCAGCCCTTCTCCGGCAGCGGACGGGAGAACCCGTAGCCCGGGATCGACGGGATGACCAGGTGGAACGCCTGCGCCGGGTCGCCGCCGTGGGACCTCGGGTCGGACAGCGGGCCGATCACGTCGAGGAACTCGGCGACCGAACCCGGCCAGCCGTGCGTGAGCAGCAGCGGCGTCGCGTCCGGCTCGGGCGAGGTGATGTGCAGGAAGTGCACGGGGGCGCCGTCGATCTCGGTGACGAACTGCGGGTGCGCGTTCAGGCGGGCCTCGGCCGCACGCCAGTCGAACGACGTGCGCCAGTACTCGGCGAGCTCCTTCAGATAACCGAGCGGCACCCCGCGGCTCCAGCCGACACCGGGCAGTTCGTCGGGCCAGCGGGTCGCCTCCAGCCGTCGGTGCAGGTCGTCGAGCTGGTCCTGCGGGATGTCGATACGGAAGGGATGCATGAAGCGCTCCGAGGAGAGTCGGTCCGCGCGTGAAGGCCGCGGCTCACTGAAGGAGGTCACAGGGCTCGCCCGGCGGGACGGATCCCGAAACACGTGCGTCCAGCCGTATCGTGCGCCGCCGCGGAACGGCCCCGCATCTTGTCGATTGCTCCGTGGTCCCCGGTGCTCGATGGGGGCCGCCGACGCGTCCCGGCACGCGACGGCCTCCGGGCGGCTCGCCGGTGGCGACCGTCCCGCAGGCGGGGCCCGGGGCCCCCGGGTGACCCGTCCGGTGTTCGTCCCGCAGGCGTGTCCCGGCGGTCCCCGGGTGACCCGTCCGGTGTTCGTCCCGCAGGCGTGTCCCGGCGGTCCCCGGGTGACCCGTCCGGTGTTCGTCCCGCAGGCGTGTCCCGGCGGTCCCCGGGTGGGTTCGTCGGTGCGTCCGTTCCGCAGGCGGGGCTCGGGGGTCCCCGGGCGACCCGTCGACGGCGTCCGTCCCGCAAGCGCGTCCCGGCGGCCCCGCGGCCCTCGTAAGGAGGGCAGTCCAGAAGATGCGGCGGCGCGTGCGGCACTGGCAGCATCCCCACGACCGGCCCTTTCGTCGCAGGTCAGCGCGCAGGTGAGCGCGCGAGTCGGCGCGCCGGTCACGCAGGGAGCCGGGTGATGCCGGTGACGCCGCACCGATGCAGGAAGGACGCCCCGTGAACGCAGCCACCGCCCACGCCACCGACGCCCTGATCGACGCCTTCGTGAACGCCGCGCCGGAACAGGCGGAGCACCACTACCGCACGCTGGTCGAGGCGGTGTGGGAC
>NZ_NCTE01001374.1:3794-4036 GCF_002114215.1 Streptomyces sp. 13-12-16
GCCGCGGGCACCTGGCGATCCTGCTCGGCCTGCTCGCCGAGTCCGAACACCCCACCGTCGCCGGGCCGGTGGCCCGCGCGGTCCGCGCCCACCTGGACGCGTACCTGGGGCTGCTGCGCACCGAGGGCATCGGCACCCCGCTGACCCTCGCCCTGCTCTACCTGCTGTCGCACTTCCCGGCCGACCGGGACCGGATCCTCGCCGCCGTCTCCGGACTGGAACTGGACCCGGCCGACCTCTCC
>NZ_NCTE01001375.1:0-495 GCF_002114215.1 Streptomyces sp. 13-12-16
CTCCACGACCGGGACCGGAAGCGGGAACGAGGCCACGCGGGTCGCCCTGATCGGCCCGGACGACGGCGTCCTCGACGCCGCCGCTGCCGACAGGTACGCGGACCTGACGGCACTGGCCGACGCGGCGGCGGAGGACCCGGTACCGCCGGTCGTCCTCCTGCCCGTCCCCACCGGTGCCGCACCGGCCGACCGGGCACGCGCCGCGCACACCGCGACGGCCCACGTCCTGGAGACGCTCCGCACCTGGCTCGCCGACGACCGGTTCGCCGCCTCCCGCCTGGTCGTCGTCACCCGGGGCGCGACCGACGGAGCCGACCCGGCCGCGGCCGCCGTGTGGGGTCTGGTGCGCGCGGCCCAGGCGGAACACCCCGACAGGTTCACCCTGCTGGATCTGGAGCGCCCGGACCCGGAGCGGGGGACGGGAACGGAGGGGACACTTCCGCCCGTCGTTCTCGCGCCCGCCTCCGACGAACCGCAACTCGCGGTGCGCGAGGG
>NZ_NCTE01001375.1:652-901 GCF_002114215.1 Streptomyces sp. 13-12-16
GGCCCGGGTCCCGGCACCCGAACCGCGGGGAACAGGAGTCTGGGACACCGACGGCACGGTCCTCGTCACCGGTGGCACCGGCGGCCTCGGTGCCGCCGTCGCCCGCCACCTGGTGACCGAGCACGGCGCGCGGAGCCTGCTGCTGGTCAGCCGCCGCGGCCCCGCCGCCGACGGCGCCGGTGAACTCGCCGCCGCACTCGAGGCGGAGGGCGCCCGGGTCACCGTCGCCGCCTGCGACGTGTCGGACCG
>NZ_NCTE01001376.1 GCF_002114215.1 Streptomyces sp. 13-12-16
GCCGCGCCGGGACGGAGGTGGACCGTCCGGGCGCTGGCGCTACCGGCTGCCGAACAGGGAGCGGCGCAGCCGACGCAGCGGGGCGAAGAGCGAGACGCGGCTCGCTCGGGCCCGCGCGCCCCTGGCGCCGCGGTCGTGCGCGGTGTCACGCGCGATGAGCTCGCGCATCAGCGACGTCGCCTCGGCCGTCTCCCGCTGCGGGACCGCGGGGCCCCCGAGAACCGAGAGGTGGCGGTCGAGACGCGAACTGGTCGCGCTGCTACCGCACGTGATCGCAGGGACCCTGGCCCTGCTGCGCACTGTTATCTGTTCCATGTCACTCCCCACCCGTACGAGTCCACCCGGCCCGGGCAGGGTAACCCTATCGCCCCGTCCGGGCACTCGCGTATCGAGGTCACAGGATTCACCTTCCCCATAAGGGGGTTGACGAACACTCGTCGATTACTCTCCGAATCCGACCGTTTTCAGGGCGAGTTGGACGATGGGCCGTGAGGTGGGCTGCGGTGACCCGCCATCAGGTTCGACGGTCACGGCGAGTGACGTCGCGGCGGTGTCGAGGCCGGAGGCGATCAGGGGCGTGTCGCCCTCGAACAGCCCCAGGGAACGCGGTCGTGCGTCCGGGCCCATGAGCCAGAGCTGGCGCACACGTCCGTTCGGGGGGTCGCCGTATCCGCCGAGGGTGACGACCGCGCTGCGGGCCGATGCGGAGGCGATCACTCCGATCGTGCGGCCCCGCGCGTCCCGGCCGCTGCCCGCGCGGGCGTCCGGGGCGGCGAGAACGTGGGCGATCTCACGTGACCGGTCGCGTTCGGCGGCCAGTTGGTCCCGGGTCCGGTCCGCCTGCACGGCGAAGAGCGCGGCGACGACGAGCGCAGCGGCGGCGGTGGCCGTCGCGAACGGCACGAACAGCGGCGTGCGACGCCGGTCCCGGAGGCGCGGCGGGGGCGCGGCGCCCCAGACGTGCGG
>NZ_NCTE01000144.1 GCF_002114215.1 Streptomyces sp. 13-12-16
CGCGAGGGGTCCCGCGCCCAGCGCCACGGCCGCCGCCGCGCCCCCGCTGGACCCGCCCGCCGTGCGCGTCGGGTCGTGCGGGTTGCGCGTGACGCCGCTCAGCGGCGAGTCCGTCACGCCCTTCCAGCCGAACTCGGGGGTCGTCGTCTTGCCCAGGAACACCGCGCCGTGCTCGCGCAGCCGGGCCACCGAGGGCGCGTCCTCGTCCCAGCGGCCCGCCGCCGGGTCGATGGTCCGCGAGCCCTTCAGGGTCGGGGCGCCGCGCAGCAGCAGGATGTCCTTCACCGTGACCGGCACCCCGTCCAGCAGCCCGCACGGCTCACCGCGCCGCCACCGCTCCTCGGACGCGGCGGCCCGCTCCAGCGCGTCCTCGGAGAGCAGCCGGACGAACGCGTTCACCTCCGGCTGGATCTCCTCGGCCCGCTCCAGCGCCGCCCGGACCACCTCCACCGGGCTGAACTCACCCCCGCGGTAACCATCGAGGAGTCGTACGGCGGTCAGCTCGGTGAGCTCGGACATCCGGCCTCCTGGATACGTCAGTGACCCGGTACATACCCGCGCTGCTTGTCGACCACGTTCTCCAGCGGCCGCCCCGCCGCCCACAGCTCGAACAACTCCACGAACTGCTCGCCGAGTTCGTCCCGCCAGCCGACCGTGTCCCCGCTCATGTGCGGCGACACGATCAGCCCCGGGAGCCGCCACAGGGGACTGTCCGGGGTGAGCGGCTCGGTCTCGAAGACGTCCAGCGCGGCGCCCGCGATCCAGCGCCGCCGTACCGCCTCGGCCAGCGCGTCCTCCACGACGAGCTGTCCCCGGCCGACGTTGACGAAGTGCGCGGACGGCTGCATCACGCCGAAGCGGCGGGCGTCGAACATGCCGCGCGTCGACTCCGTCAGCGGTGCCGCGGCGATCACCCAGTCCGCGCGGGCCAGCAGCCGGTCGAGATCGTCCGGGCCGTGCACGCCGGCCCGTGCGGTGCGCCCGACCAGGGCCGCCTTGACGCCGAGCGCGGTGAGCGTGCCGGCGATCGCCCGGCCGATGGGCCCGGAGCCGACCACGACGGCACGGGTCCCGGCGACCCTGCGGGACTCCCGGTGCCGCCAGGTCCGCTCCCGCTGGAGGTCCAGCGTCCGCGGCAGGTCCTTGGCGAAGGCGAGGACGAGGGCGGCGACGTACTCGGCGATCGGCCGGTCGAAGACGCCGCGCGCGTTGGTGACCACCGTGTCGGAGGCGGCGAGTTCCGGACAGAGCAGGTGGTCCACGCCCGCGCTCGCCGTGTGCACCCAGCGCGGCCGGGGCCCCTCGCCCGGCCACGCCTCGCGCACCGCGTGCGAGGTGAAGTCCCACACCAGCAGCACGTCCGCGGACGGCAGGCGCTCGGCGAGCGTCGAGGCGTCCGCGTGCTCCACCCGCGCCCGGCCGATGAGCCTGCCGAGGCGGGGGAGCGGGTCGGCGTCGAGCACGAGCAGCGTGGGGGTGGTCATGAGCCGCCGTTTCTCCGGGCTGGCCGGTGTTCTCGGGAGGGCGGTGGCGGGGTCCTCGGGAAGGAGACGGCCGGAGTCTGGGATGCGCGGATTGACCACGCTCGCACCCCAACCTACCGTCGTCAACACGGGCGTTCCCACGATCCGTTGTGTGCTCGTCTCCCAGCGTGAGGCCGGTGCTGACATGGACGTCTCCTTTCTCGGCGGCCCCGGCCCGCAACGCGGTGTCGGTGTCGTCGCCCCCTTCGACTTCGCGCTGGACCGCGAGCTGTGGCGCTGGGTGCCGGACGAGGTGTCCCTGCACCTCACCCGCACGCCGTACGTGCCGGTCGAGGTGAGTCTCGACCTGGCCCGGCTGATCAGCGAGCACGAGACGCTCGGCGACGCGGTGCGCACCCTCACCGCGGTCGCGCCCGAGGTCGTCGCCTACGCCTGTACGTCGGGCAGCTTCGTCGGCGGGATCGTCGGCGAACGCGCGATGTGCGAGGCGATGAGCAGGGCCGGTGCGGTCCCGGCCGTCACCACCTCCGGCGCGCTCCTCGAAGCCCTGGTGGAACTGGACGTACGCCGGGTCGCCCTGGTCACGCCGTACACCGTGTCGGTCACCCGGGCGCTGGAGAGCTATGTCGCGCGGGCCGGCGTCACGGTCACCGGGTGCGCGTACATGGGGCTGACCCGGCGGATCTGGAAGGTCACCTACCGCGAGGTGGTGGACATGGCGCGGCGGGCCGCGGTGCGCGGCCGGCTCGGCGCGGCGGACGCGCTGTTCCTCTCCTGCACCAATCTGCCGACCTACGACGTCATCCCGCAGCTCGAAGCCGAACTGCGCATACCGGTCATCTCGGCCAACCAGGTGACCGTGTGGGCGGCGTTGCGCCGATTGGGTACCCGGGCGGTGGGACCGTATCAGGCGCTGATCGACGCGTCGGCGCGCTCCGGGACCGTACTGCCGGGCCAGGCGTCCGGCTCCGTACTCCCGGACGTGCCGGGCGTGCCGGAAGAGAAGCAGCAGGAAGGCTGGACATGACCGCACTGGGATTCCTCTACCCGGGCCACTCCGCAGAGGACGACTATCCGCGTATCGAGCAGTTGCTGGGCAGCGACGTCCGGGTGGACCTGGTGCACACCGACATCGGTGAGGACGCGCACCGGGTGGACGCGCTGTTGCGGATGGGCGCGCCCGAGCGGCTGGCGGCGGGCCTCCAGCAGTTGCGCCTCTCGGGCGCCGAGGCGGTGGTGTGGGCCTGCACCAGCGGCAGTTTCGTGCACGGCTGGGAGGGCGCCCACGAGCAGGTGCGGGGCCTCGCCGTGGCGGCGGGCATGCCGGCGTCGTCGACGGCGTTCGCCTTCACGCACGCGGTGCGGGAGGTCGGGGCGCGGCGGGTCGCCGTCGGCGCGACCTACCCGGACGACGTGGCCGTGCTCTTCGCCGAGTTCCTGCGGGCCGGCGGCGTGGAGGTGACCGGGGTGCGCAGCTCCGGGATCGTCACGGCGGCGGAGGTCGGCACCTGGGGCGAGGAGGAGGTGTTCGCGCTGGCCCGCGCGGCCGACACCCCGGACGCGGACGCGCTGCTGCTGCCGGACACGGCCCTGCACACGGTGGCGTACGTCCCCGCCCTGGAGAAGGAGCTGGGCAAGCCGGTCCTGACCGCCAACCAGGTCACGGTCTGGGAGGCCCTGAGGCTGGCGGACCGCAGGGTGAACGCTCCCGGGCTGGGGGCGCTGTTCACGCGGGAACCGATCGTGCAGGTCTGACCGTCCCGCACACGGAAGAACCCCGGTCCCGCTTCCGCGGGCCGGGGTTCCGTTCGAGCGCCGGGCAGGCCTTGCACCTGCATCTCCCCACAGGAAGTGGGGCGTCTTTCCTTGGACCACCAACGCGTGTCCACTGTCGGGGGGCGACCCCCTCAGCGAGCAAGATGATCGTATCGCATGATCGTCGAGTGCGCACACCGCCGGGTGCCGGAGAAGGGGAGGGAATAACCGGGGACCGTCTCCTGTTAGGTCGCGCAGCGAACGTCACACCCCACAGGAGGCACCCCACCATGGCCGCAGACGCCGCAGAGGAGATCCGGGGCACCGCCCACGGCACCGCACCCGTCCCGCTCTCCGTGCTGGACCTGGTGACCGTCGGCGCGGGCCGGACCGCCACCGACGCCCTGCGGACCAGCGTGGACATCGCCCGCCTCGCCGAGTCCCGCGGCTTCCACCGCTACTGGGTCGCCGAGCACCACTCCATGCCCGGGGTGGCCTCCTCCTCGCCCGCCGTGATCCTGGCGCACCTCGCCGCGCACACCGGGCGCATCCGCCTGGGCTCCGGCGGGGTGATGCTGCCCAACCACGCGCCGCTGGTCATCGCCGAGCAGTTCGGCACGCTCGAGGCCATGGCGCCGGGACGGATCGACCTCGGCCTCGGCCGCGCCCCCGGCACCGACGGTGCCACCGCGGCCGCCCTGCGCCGCAGCGACCGGCTGAACGAGGGCGCCGACGACTTCCCCCAGCAGCTCGCCGAGCTCACCCGCTTCCTCGACGACGACTTCCCCGACGGCCACCCCTACCGCCGCATCCACGCCGTCCCCGGCCCGGTGCAGGCGACGTCACCCGGCGGCGTGCAGTCCCCGCACCGCCCGCCGATCTGGCTGCTCGGCTCCTCCGGCTTCAGCGCCCGGCTGGCCGGCATGCTCGGCCTGCCCTTCGCCTTCGCCCACCACTTCTCGGCCCAGAACACCGTCCCCGCCCTGGACCTCTACCGCGAGACCTTCCGTCCGAGCGAGGTCCTCGACGCGCCCTACGCCCTCATCGGCGTCTCCGCGCTCGCCACGGACGACGAGAAGGAGGCCCGCCGCCAGGTGCTGGCCGCCGCGCTCAACATGGTCCGGCTGCGCACCGGCCGCCCCGGCCTCGTCCCCACCCCCGAGGAGGCGGAGGCGTACGACTTCAGCCCCATGGAGCGGGAGTTCGTCGACTCCTGGAACGCCAACGTCATCCACGGCACCCCCGACGAGGTCCGCACCGGCCTCGACGACCTCCAGAAGCGCACCGGCGCCGACGAGCTGATGCTCACCGCCAACGCCCACGGCGGCGACGTACGCCTGCGTTCCTACGAACTGATAGCCGACGCCTACGGATTGCCCACACCCGCCTGAACCCCGGGCGTGCCCAGCAGCTCGGAGATGCGGTCCGGCGACACCGGACGGGAGTACAGCCAGCCCTGACCGGTGTCGCACCCGATCCGGCGCAGCCTCGTCGCCTGCGCCGAGGTCTCCACGCACTCCGCGGTGACCGTCAGGCCGAGCCGGTGGGCGAGCTGCACCATCGCCTCGACGATGACCTCGTCCGCCGGGTTCGGCGGGGCGGCGGCGCGCTCCTCGTACTGGAATCCCCGTACGAAGGAGCCGTCCAGCTTCAGCACCGACACCGGCAGCCGGCTGAGGTAGGCCAGGTTCGAGTAGCCCGTGCCGAAGTCGTCGATGGCGATGCGCACGCCCATGTCGCTGAGCGCCTTCAGGGCCTGGATCGGCCGGCCGGACGAACCCATCACCGCCGACTCGGTCAGCTCCAGTTGCAGCAGCTCCGGTTCGAGGCCCGTCTCCTCCAGGGTGTCGGCGACGTCCGCCACCAGGTCGGAGTCCCACACCTGGCGGACCGCCACGTTCACGCTGACGAAGATCGGCGGCTCGTCCGGGTGCTCCACCTGCCAGTCGCGGGCCTGCCGGCAGGCGGTGCGCAGCACCCAGCGGCCGAGCGGCACGATCGAGCCGTCCTCCTCCGCCAGTGAGATGAACCGATTCGGCGTCAGCGTGCCGAACCGCGGGTGGTTCCAGCGGATCAGCGCCTCCACGCCGTGCACCCGGTCGTCCTCCATGCCCACCAGCGGCTGGTACTCCAGCGCGAACTCGCCCCGCTCGATGGCCGGGCGCAACGTGGAGGCGAGGGCCTGGCGGGTCACGCGGGAGGCGTTGCGCTCCGGGTCGAAGAGCGTCCAGCGGGCCTTGCCGTCGGCCTTCGCCCAGTACAGCGTGGTGTCGGCGGCCTGCATCAGCGCGGTGGGCGTGGTCCCGGCGGCATGCCGCTCGACCACCCCGATCGACGCCGACACCGACAGCCTGCGCCCGGAGAGGTCGAAGGGCGCCTGGATCGCGTCGAGCAGCGACTCGGCGAGGTCGGCGAGCTGCTCGGTGCCGGTGGAGTCCTCGACCAGCAGCGCGAACTCGTCCCCGCCGAGCCGGGCGACCAGCGGCGTACCGGTCCTGGCCGCGTCCTTCGCGCACTGTTCGAGCCGTTCGGCGACGGCGGCCAGCAACTGGTCGCCGACGCGGTGGCCCAGCGTGTCGTTGACGGCCTTGAACCCGTCCAGGTCGAGGTAGCACAGCCCGATCCGGCCGGTGCCACCCTCCTCGTACGACTCCGCCTCCAGCGCGGCCGTCAGCCGTTCGAAGAACAGGGTGCGGTTGGGCAGCCGGGTCACCGGGTCGTGCATCCGCAGGTGCCGCAGCTGCGCCTGGAGCTCGTGGTGGTCGCCGATGTCGGCGACCGACAGCAGCACGCCCCCGTCGTCGGCGGGCAGCGGGGCGACCGTCACCCGTACCCACAGCGCGTGTCCCTCCGGGTGCTTCAGCCGGCGGGTGCAGCGCAGCCGGGACCGCCGTCCGCGCAGCAGCTCCCGGTAGGCGTGCCAGGTGCGGGCGTCGGAGGCCAGGTCCACCAGATCGGCGGCGACGGCACCGGTCAGGCTCTCCGGATCGCGGCCCAGCAGGGTGGCGAGGGCCGCGTTGGCGCCGGTCACCATGCCCTCACGGTCGACGACGGCCATGGCGAGCGGCGCGGCCGTGAAGACGGAACGGTACGACGGGGACGGCGGGGGTGACGGGGACGGTGGGGGCGGGGATTCCGTACACGGAGACGTGGTGATCTCACTCTCCGTGACCGTCGGCCGGTTGAGTTCCGCCGCGGGCGCCGGCCCTTCGGACGTTCCGCTCACCGCTCGCTCCCGCAGTGCACTCGATCGCTGTCCGTGCAGAAAGTCTCAGAGTCTCAGGAAAGTGTGCCGATCATAAGGGCCCACGCCGGGGCCTTCCAGTCACTGTCCGTTCTCCGGGGCGGATCCGCATCCCTGCCCGACCGTTTCCGCCCGCCGGTGGACGGCTTCTGCTCCCCTCCGACCAGTTGTGACGTTCCGTGAGTGTGTGGGGTGTCGGTCCCGCCCGGATACCCGCGTTTCTCACTCGTCCGGTGCAGCCGAACAGGGCGTAGTACGACAAACATGCACAGTCTGGGTGCGGTGTCCCGTGAACCGTCTCCCGGAGGTCCCCGTGCCGCGTCAGCTCACCCCGAGAGGACTCGGCCGTGAGGCTCTTCGGCGGAGGCTGGGAAGATTGAGCCGATCGGGTGCATCGGGTGCATCGGGCGCATTGGGGGGCGCGGGCGTACGGCCCCGGCTGCGCAGCACCGCCGCGATGTGCACCACCATGTCGGCGCTCGCGGCGACCTCGATGGTGAGCGTCCCCTCCGTCGCCGAGCCCTTCTCCGCGGCCCCCTGCGCCCTCACCCGCACCACCGCCCACCACTCCGAGGGCCTGGACACCTGGAACACCGCCTACCCCCGTCCCGCCCGGCGCCTGGACGCGGTGATGGTCTTCCTCTCCTTCCCCGACTCCCACCCCCTGACCACGCCCGCCGAACTCGTCGCCGACCACTTCCCCGCCACCAGCCACTTCTTCGAGCGGGCCTCCTACGGCAGGTTCACCCTGCGCCCGCACCCCCTGCGGCAGTGGTTCCGCATGCCCCGCCCCTCCACGGAGTACGCCATACAGCGCGACTGGACCGTCGCCCACCGGGCCGCCTACCTGCGGGACGCGCTCGCCGCGACCGACCGGCACATCGACTTCTCGCGCTACGACATCGTGTACTTCGTCGCCGACCCGGACGCGCCGGGCGTGGACTCCGACGCCACGAAGGTCGTCAACCTGGACACCCCGCTGCGCGCCGACGGCACCGACATCCGCCGGGTCGTCACCGTGTTCGAGAACCACCCCCCGGACCGGCTCGTCCTCGCCCACGAGACCGGTCACGTCTTCGACCTGCCCGACCTCTACCACCGGCCCGTGGACGGCAAGGGCGACTGGGACACCCACGTCGGCGACTGGGACCTCATGGGCAGCCAGTTCGCCCTCGCACCCGACCTCTTCGGCTGGCACAAGTGGAAGCTGGGCTGGCTGGAGTCCCGGCAGGTGCGGTGCGTGCAGGACGCGGGGCCGGTACGGCTGACGCTGGAGCCGCTCGGGGCGGGACCGGGGACGCCGGCGACGGGGGCCGCCGGGGCGCCCTCCTTCGGTCTCGGCCGGGGCACCAAGCTCGCGGTGGTGCGCACCGGCCCCGACAGCGTGCTCGCCTTCGAGGCGCGGGGGCCGGTCGGCAACGACACGAGGGCCTGCCGGCAGGGGGTGCTGGTGTACAGGGTGAGCAGCGGCACCCGGTCCGGACGCGGCCCCATCGAGGTCGTCGACGCCCACCCGCGCACCGAGGCGTGCTGGGAGGACTCGGTCTACCCGCCGCTCGCCGACGCCCCGGTCGCCCTCGGCGAGAGCTTCACGGTGCCGGGGACGACCGTACGGGTGGAGGTGGAGGGACGTACGCCGTCGGGGGCGTGGACGGTGAGGATCACCACGCGGTAGACGCGACGAAGGCCCCCGCTTCCGCGAGGGGCCTTCACCGTGTCGTGCGCCGCCAGGGACTCGAACCCCGGACCCGCTGATTAAGAGTCAGCTGCTCTAACCAACTGAGCTAGCGGCGCCTGCTGACGTCGTAGACATTAGCATCACGATCGGCGGGAGGAAAAATCGAAATCCGCACGGCCGCGCGGGCCGCCCGCACGGCCGCCCACAGCAGCACCTCCGGGCCCGGCAGCCAGGGGTGACGGGTGTCCGGGGCGACGAGCCAGCGGGAGCCGGAACGGGGGGTGGGCGCGGGGACGGTCACCGCGTCGCCGGGGCCGTGGCACAGCAGCGGAGGGACACCGTCCGTGCGTGAGCCGTGGGCGCCCCACTCCTCCCACTCCATGAGGGCCGGGAGCCGCTGTGCCGTGCCCGGCGCGGCGAACAGCAGCGTCCGCCCCCGGAACTCCGCCACCGGCCCCGACCCCGGGCCCTCGTCCCACATCCGGTCCAGCATCCGCCGCCCGAAGATCGTGGGCACGCTCACCACGTCGAAGACCACACCGCAGGGCAGCACGACCGGCGCGTCCGGCCGCTCCCTCCAGTGCGAGAGCGTGCTGCGCGGATACGTCCCCGCCGAGGCGAGCCAGACGGCGCCGTCGGGGGTGACACCGCTGGCGTCGGAGGCATTCCGTGTGCTGCTCATGACGCACAGGTCTACCGTGAGTGAGGGAACGCTTCCGCAGGGTTGCGGGAATCGGGGACGCGGGGGCGGGGGAGGGGGTATCTTGCCCGCCCGGCATATGCGTATGCGCGTATGCCGGGCTGTGCGGGCCCGTACGGACGGTGCGGGCCTCTACGGACCGTGCGGGGCCGCGCGAGTCGTACGGGGCCGTGCGCGCTATACGGGATCGGCGTGCCCGGAGCCGCCGCCCTCGCCGTCCCGCATCAGGTCCCGGCCGAACTCGACCATCTTCTTCGCGTAGTCCTCGGTCCACTCGGCGCGCTCGGCGATGTCCGCCGGCGTCAGCCGGTCGAAGCGGCGGGGGTCGGCGAGCTGGGCCGCGGCCACGGCCTGGAACTCCGTCGCCCGGTCCGCGGCGGCACGGAACGCGAGCGTCAGCTCGGTCGCCCGCTCCAGCAGCGCCCGGGGATCCTCGATCGACTCCAGGTCGAAGAAGTGCTCGGGATCCGAGGCCGCCTCCGCGGGCTCGAACAGCAGGGGCGCGGGGCGTAGCCGCGGCTGCTCCCGGCGCGGCGCGTGCTCCGCCATGGGATCTCCTTCACGTACGTCACGATCGGCCCCCGGTGGGCGGGCCACCGTCCATTGTCCCGCGCCCCGCAAGAGGGCCTGAGGGCTCCGTCCCCGGGCACCGCGTGAATGGCTTCCCAGCCGTCCGGGCCGTATGCACGGGCCCGCTGTTCTCCGCCCGGGGCCGCCGCGGCCGCTCACCCTCGCCGTCGGCCGCGGGGGCGGTCCGGGGAGTGGCGCACGACACTCCTTGGTGAACCGTCACCAAGGGCCCCATACCGATCGGCAAACGTAACGATCATCACGTGAGCTAAGTGGATCTTGTGGCGTCATGGTCCGTTTGCTGCCCGTTGACCCGGGGCTCCGCTGTGAGTTTGGTTACCGGAGGCAATTGTGTGGGTGGGGTATGGCGGGGATGTGGAGCCGAAGTCAAGGCGTGATCAAGCCCATTGGGGATGGCCGGGCGTGGTGCCGGCCGTCGACGACGCCGACGGCCTGACGGGGACGGGAGCGGTGGTACGCCCCGGGCTTTCGTGAAGCGGGCCGTCCGGTGGGTGGTCGGGGTTCGGAAGGTTCCTCTGACGGAGGCCGACTGCCACGTGCCGGAATTCCACCTTTGTCCTGTACATGATTGCCGGGAAGGTCGCACGGTGTGGAGATCTCCTCACGCGGACGAACTATCGATGGAGATGTGATGAAGAGCATCCGCTTGACGAAAAGGGCCGCTGCCCTCGCCGCGTCCTTCGCGGCCGTGGCGGCCGTGATGGGGACCTCCGGTCCGGCGCACGCGGCGGAGTACACCGTCACGGACAACTGTGACGTCCCGTGGATCACCTGCTCGTACGGTGATCTGTGGCTGTTCTACAACTCGAAGGACATCGCGGTCCAGGACGGCTACATCAAGTCGGCGTTCACGACGTACTACAGCAACGTGTCCGACCACTGGGGCACGAGCCAGTACCAGGGCTCGTCGCTGACGACCTACCGGTACGTGTTCGGCAACGGCGGCAACGGCAACGGCCAGTACATGAAGAACAACGCGGCGTCCGTGCAGAACTGCGCCCGGGACGACAACTACCGCGTGTACTACAACTCCGGTTACGGCGGCACCTCCCAGTACTTCGCGAAGAACGGCCCCTACGGGGACTGCAACCTCACCAACCTGATCTCCGCGCTGAAGAACAACAACGCGTCCTCCCACTTCGCCTGAGAAGGGTCCCCCGTGAAGCACATCAAGCGGACCGCCACCGCCGTCGCCCTGACCGCTTCGGCCTTCCTGGTCAGCGCCTGCTCCTCCGGCACGACCGCGGACACCGCGCGGAGCGTGGCCGACGACAGACCGATCGTGAACAAGGAGAACTGGCCCAAGAAGGTCCCCGCCAGCGGTCTGGCCAAGGACCTGACCCTTCCGCTGGAGGCGTACATGGCCTCCTACGAGGACCAGGTCACCGTCGAGCAGGCCGCCAACGACCTCCAGCAGTCCTGCATGAAGGACTACGGCATCGACCTGACGCTGCCGCGGGCGGGCGCCAACCCGCCGCCCAGTGACAACGACGCCAACATCGAACGCCGTTACGGCCTCACCGACCGGGCCCAGGCCGAGAAGTACGGCTACGAGCTCCCCCCGGCGCTGCAGGAGCACACCAAGCAGCCCATGCGCGAGCTGTCCGGTGTCGAGGTCGAGGTCCTGACCGGCCACACCATGCCCGAGCAGGTCGAGGCCCCCCAGGGGGCCAAGGCGATGGGGCCGCTCGCCGCCCCCGGCCAGGGCGTCAAGCCCGCCCGGGCCGAGTACAACGGGAAGAAGCTGAAGACGGGCGGCTGCGTCGGCTGGTCCAAGGCCCAGCTCGGCGTGCAGGAGGCCGACCCGGTCATGGTGGCGGAGCTCGCCGGGAACAGCCTGGTGGAGTCGATGAAGGACGACAAGGTCGTCAAGGCCGTCGCCGCGTGGTCCTCGTGCATGGACGGCAAGGGGCACCCGGGGCTCGCCGATCCGTACAAGGCGATGGACCAGGGCGTCACGATCGACGGCAAGCCGACGAAGGAGTCCATCGCCCTGGCGGTCGACGACATCGACTGCAAGGAGCAGACGAACCTGGTGAAGATCTGGTTCGGGGTGGAGACCGCGATCCAGAACAAGCAGATCACCGACAACAAGAGCCGGCTGACCGGCATCAAGGAGCAGCACGGCAAGGAAGTCTCCGCCGCGCGCAAGCAGGTGGCCGCTTCCGCTCGGTGAAGGCCGACGCCACGGTGCCCGGACCGCGTGCGGTCCGGGCACCGTGCTGGCCTGCGGCGTGTGCGTGCCGGCCGCCGGAGCCCCTTCCGGGGCCCCGGCGGCGCGTCGTGTGACGGGCTGTCAGGCCGCCTGGATACCGGCGAGCTTCTTCGCGGCCCTGATGCGCTTGGGGTCCTCGATGATCTGGGTCCCGGCCCCCTTGCCGGGGGTGACGCTCCACTGCCTGAGGGTCTCCGCGACCCGGGCGAGCTTCGCCGAACCCGGCGGGACGTCGATGAAGAAGACCGATTCCTTGGGCGACTCCGTGTCGCCGCCCCACCGGACGACGCCCTGGAGCTCGGCGAGGATGTCCCGGATCGCCGTGACCTGGTGGGGGAAGAAGTTGCCCTTCACCCCGAGCGGGTAATTGTCCGGGTACAGCGCCAGCGCGGTGCCCGACAGGTGGTTGGACTCGAAGTCCGCCTCCACCCGCCGGTCGTCGCTGTACCCGATGACCTGTCCGCGGCCCGCTTCGAGCCGGGTGACGTCGTAGTGGAAGCGCTGCGCCACATAGGCCAGGACGGTGCCCACGTCCCCTTCGCGCAGAACGACCCGGAGGTCCGTTCCCGGTATGTCGTAGGGGGCGGTGCCCGACGAGCCCGCGGTGAGGACGTCCCAGCCGTTCGCCGACCTGGACCCCTTCCACGAGGCGTCGGCGGCCTGGGCGGTGTCGGGAGCGAGAAGGACCTCCCCCGTGGTGAGCAGGGTGGCTCCGGCGGCCACACCGGTGATTCCTCTGATCAGGGTGCGGCGCGAGAAATCGGTGTTCATGAGATCACTCCAGAATTTTTTCTGACTCGCTTGCGCAGGTACACGGAGGTGCCGGCCGAGACGAGGGCGGCACCCGCCAGCAGGCACACGAAGACGGTGACCGACATCGAGACGTACTCCACGGTCGACCCGTCGGAGTACACGCAGGCGTTCCGAAGGGGCCAGTACCGCTGCTCGACGGACGCCAGGTCGGCGCCGGCGTCGTTCCGGTCCGTGCACAGTTCGGGGAAGGGCCCGCCCATGGTGACGGAGAACCAGCCGTAGCAGTACACCGCCACCGACGAGGAGGCCAGGATCAGGGCGAGGAGCGCGTAGACCCTGGGCACGGGCAGCGGCGGGTGGCTCAGCAGGATGAGGACCACCACGACGCCCACCGCCGCGGTGACCAGACTCGCGGCCAGCAACGCGCCCATCAGGAACATGTGAAACCTACTTCTTCTCTGCTTCCTGCGCGTCGAGGAACTGCGCCCGGCGCGCCACCTGCTGGTCGATGATCTTCTGCAGCGTCTCGGAGAAACCCGTGTAGAACTCGCTCATCACGGAGTCGGACTCGTTCCACGGTTCCTTGCCCACCGGGCAGTTCCTCTGGATGAGGAGCGCACGGGTGGAGGACAGCAGCGTGTCGTCTATCTGGTCCTCCAGGAACGCCTTCGCCGTCTCCCGGACGTTGCTCGTGACGCCGCCGAACCGGTAGAGCTTGAACTCGCTGAAACGCGTCAGGTGGCCCGTTCCGATCAGGATCCTCCTCAGCTCCTGGACGATGTTCGTGTTGCCGTTCTTCAGGCGCTCGGCGATCAGGAACCCGTCGATGTCCTCGATGAGGTCGCCCAGCGAGAACGTCGACGCGACATCGGGCCTGCACAGCGTCTTGCGGCAGAAGTCCAGGGGCGACGCGTTGTCCGAGCGGCTCCACTCACCGTAGAACGTGAGCAGGTCTCCGCCCCAGCTCGCCAGGTCGGCGCGGTTCGCCTTGCCCGGCCCGGTGTTGCCCTTGAGGAAGTAGCCACTGGCGCTCGCCGCGAGGTGGTCCGGATTGATGAGGGCGCCCATGGACGGGTCGTTGTAGGCGTGCTCCCTCGCCTGGTCGAGCCCCCGGCCGGTGGCGTAGCTGATGAAGGCGTCGTCGACCTCGCCGAACAGTGCTCTCCACCGGGTGTCGGTGTACTTGTCCCAGCGCATGAACTGCAACGAGAGCTCGTTCGGGTCCCCCTTGCCGTAGGAGACCGCGGCGTCGTACAGCCGCTCCACGTAGGCGATGAACTCGTCGACCGACGAACCGTCCGGATCGTTGACCGATGACTGCCCGGAGTCGGCGCCGGGGCGGTGCGCCACCGCGTCCAGGCCGAAGCTGTCCGAACCGTTGGTGAAGGTGTACTCCTTGATCTGGTTGAACGCCCAGTTCTGCGGCAACGGGAAACCCAGGTTCCCGGAGAAGCCGTAGGACATGCCGGAGACGTACGCGTAAGGGACGTAGGTGGCCCCGGAGACACTGGCGCACACGTTCCGCGAGCCGTAGACACCGGCGATGTACTTGCTGCCGTTGCTCTTGAACGCGTCGTTCACCCCGGCGAAGTAGTCGATGATCCGGTCCATGTCCGCCGAGGTGGCGTCGTAGTCGACCGCGAAGTAGATGACCGTGCCCCTGTTGAACCCGTACCCGGTGGCGCGGCCGTGGGCCCGGCTGCCGTGCAGGTAGCCGTTGCTGTAGGTGAAGTCCGCGAGGCTGCGTGCGTCGTACTGCCAGATGGGGATGACCTTCAGTCCGGCGGAGAAGATGGCGTCCAGCTCACCGGGCTGGATCTCCTTGTTCAGCGTGCTCCCGGGCGGCTCGTCCAGGTAGCGGCCGACGGCTTCGTACTCCAGGGCGAGGGCTTGCGCCCGCTGGGGGGTGATGGTGAACCGGGTGTCGCAGGCGGTGACCTTCCGGTCGGGGTTCCCGTAGGAGACGAGCAACTGCGCCCAGGTGTCGAAGTCGGCCTTGCCGGTCACCTCGATCGCGGAGAAGCTCTGGAACTTGTTGACCCAGTCCGTGAGGTCCGCGGTGAACTGGTTGCCGAAGGTGGCGATGTCACCGCTCGTGTTGGACGGGCCGTTCGCCACGCACGCACCGGTGAAGAGCTGGACCCACGTGCCGCTGTCGCCCTCGGAGAGGGTGTGGGCCTTCAGGCCGGCCACGGTGCCGGGGCCGAAGACGCCGTTGGCCTGGTCCTCGGGGATGCCGGACTCGTACTGGATGGCCTTCATCAGCGCCTGCTGGACGTCCCGGGAGAAGTAGCCGTCGCACGGGCCGATGTAGAAGGTCGACTTCTCGAAGTAGCGGCCGTTGAGCCACTGCTGCATGAAGCGGATCTGTTCCAGTCCGCCGGAGAGGAATATGTAGGCGTCCATGGTCAGCAGGGCCTTGAACACCTTCGGGCGCACCGTGCCGTTGAGATAGGTCGCGGCAAGGCCCATGTCCCGCATCATCGTGTTGATGCCCATCTGGGTGGCCTGGGACATCTCCCCGTCGATGGCGCCCGCGCTGTAGCCCTTGCAGTACATCCCGCACTGGATGATCTTGACGATGTTCTTGTTGGACTCGCCGACCTTGATGGCGCCCTTGGCCTGCAGTCTCGACAACGTCGTCGGGCCGAACGCGTTGGACAGCGCCGTGATGCCGAGTTCGTGCTGCAGCGCACGGGTCAGGGCATACATGGTGTTCCAGCCGGTTTTGCCGTTCTCCGTGACCGGGTTGTATCCGGAAACGTTCTTGTAGGTGGCGTTGACCCACTTCTGGGCCTGGAGCACCATTTCGTCAGCCATTACGGCAGGCAACCTTTCGCTCGTGAAAAAGGCGGAGTGTTCTTCCGGGCGGGGCCGACGCCTCCCCGAACTCAAGGAAGGGGCCGGAGGCTCACAGGGAGGGGGCGGGAAGGGAACGGTGATGACCGACCGGGCGCGAGGCCAGGTTCACGGAAGACCCCTCCGGTCGGCCGGACGTGAAACGCGCTCACAGTTTCACTTGAAATGATCTTCCCTTCAAGGGATTTCCACAGCCGGGTTCCAAGAAGTTCAAGAATTGGCCGAAAAATGGAACCCGGCGCCGGAAATGTGCCCTATCCGACGGGAATTCCAGATGTCTCACCGGAAACAAAACCGATAGGGGTGTCTTCCGGATTGTCGGTGAAAATCCCCGTCGGTCGGGATCGGGCGTCAAAGGGCTTCAGCCGTCCGGCGATCCGCGCCCGCGCGTGCCGGATCCCTGCCGTCCGCGGCGGCGGACGACGCCTCCCCGCCGCCGGGGACGACGCGTCCGCTCAAGCGGACGCGGACGGCGGGAGCCGCCACCCCACCCGGTGCTCCGCCAGGTGTGCCAGTACCGCGTGGTTCGCCTCCCAGCCGTCCGGGAACTTCACCAGCGTCCCCAACTGGACCGGTTCCGTGGACGGGTAGTCGTCCAGGAGGTCGGTCACCCCCTCGCGGCAGACCACGATGCAGGCGTGGCGGTGGCGGGAGGCGAGGACGCACAGGCGGCCCGTCTCCAGGTGGAAGGCGGTGGCGTCGGGGCGGCCGGAGAGGGGGTGGAGGACGACCGTGACGTCGTACTCGCGGCCCTGGAGGCGGTTGGCCGTGTCCACGGTGACGTCCGGCACGCCGAGTTCCGTGAGGGCCGCCCGTACCGCTGCCGCCTGGTCGCGGTGGGCGGTGCCCACGGCGACGCGGTCGGCGGTGAGGGGGGTGGGGTCCGGGGAGCGTTCGGAGGCCGCCGCACCACCCCGGTCCAGGAGGCGGCGGACCACCAGCGCGACCGCGCGCACCGCCTCCGGGTCCGTGCGCGGGGTGTGGCGGGCGGGGAGTTCCAGCAGGCCCCAGCCGGACTCCGCCGCCTCGTCGATCACCCGGTCCGGGGCCGAACCGTCCGACGGGACGCCGAAGGTGAGCCTGCGGTCACCGTGGTCCGTGCCGCTGCGGAACGGGGTGTACGGGTAGAACGCGTCCGACACCAGGGGCGCCGCCGACGCCGGGAGCCGCCAGGAGACCGGCAGGCGGTGCTGCGGCAGTTCCGGGTTGTGGGCGAGCAGGGTGGTGACCGCCGACGCGGACGGGTCGTACGACAGGCCCGCCCACTGCTCGCCGCCCACGATGGAGAACGGGTCCAGCTGGCCCGGGTCGCCGACGAACAGCGCCCGCTCGAACAGTCCCGCCACGGCGAGCAGCGCGTCCGAGCGCATCTGGTACGCCTCGTCGACGATCGCGTGCTCCCACGGTTCGACGCCCTTGACGTGCGCCCACTTCGCCGCCGTGGAGATCACCACGTCCAGGCCGGCGAGGTCGGCCGCCTTCGCCGACTTGCGGACGTTGTCCAGTGCGTCGAGCGCCTTGTCGTAGGGGTCCGTGTCGCTGCTGTGCAGCCGGCCCACCGGCAGGTCCGGGTTCTTCTCGGCGAGGCGCAGGACCAGGTCGTCGACCTGGGCGTTGGTCTGCGCCACCACCATCAGAGGGCGGCCCGCCTCCGCCAGTTCCAGCGCCGCGCGCACCACCAGTGTGGACTTGCCGGCGCCCGGCGGGGAGTCGACGACGACACCGCGCGCGGTGCCGCGCAGGGTGTCGCGGAGGATCGCGTCGGTGGCGCGGCCGGCCGCCGCGCCGGGGTCGAACACGGTCCGCTGGGCGGGGGCGGTCACAGCACGTCCTCCTCGGTCACCGGGTCGGCGGGCTCCGGTACGGCCGCCTCCTCACCGGGCGGTCCGCCATGGGTCCACGGCGTCTCCTCCGGGTCGGGCAACTTCGCGCCGCCGCGCGGTTCGTGCTCGAACAGCGTGAAGCACACGCGGTCGCCCTTCTCCGGGACCGAGCCCACCTCCGGCTCCTTGCCCCGGCCCATCCTGTCCATGACGCGGAGGACGAGGAGACCGCCCTCCGGCCCGTCCTCGTAGCCCACGAACTCCGCCGTCTGCGGCTTCCCGCCCACCGAGCGGTACGTCCGCACCCGCTCCCCGAGGTGCGGGCGGTCGTCCGTGCGGACGGTGACCAGCGGGCGGGGGCTCGGACGCCTGCTCTCGCTGTACGCCATCACCACGTCGACCACCTCGCCCGCGAACGCCTCCCCGGACAGCCGCCGGGCCGCCATCGCCAGCGGGTCGTCGAGCGCCTCCTGCGCCTCAAGGCGGGCCTGCTCCCGCTCGCGCACGGCGAGCTTGTTCGCCGCGGTGACCGCGTCGTCGCGGCGCGGCTGCGGCGGCTCACCGGCCGCCACCCGGTCCCGGTGGCCGGTGAACGACCAGCGGTCGCGCGTCCAGCGTTCCCCGACGCGCGCGCCCTCCGGGAGCTCCGCCAGCAG
>NZ_NCTE01001377.1 GCF_002114215.1 Streptomyces sp. 13-12-16
CCCGGCGTCCGGCGGGGTCAGCGGGGGCCCGTCCGCGGCGTCCGGGCCGGGATCGTGCGGCGCGGGCACGTTCGGCGCGGCGACGGCCACCGCGAGGGGCCAGCCGGGCAGTGCGGCGACGACCGTGCGCTCGTCCGGCGACAGATCGTGTTCCATCCCGCAGTCCCAGGACGCGATCGCGACGGCGACCAGCGAGACGTCGTCGACGACGACGGTCCACCGGGCGCCCTCGCCGTCCTGGCCGAGCACCAGGCCGTACCCGTCGGCGAGGGGCGGAAGGCCGAGCGCCGCGCACGCCTCCGGGTAGTCGTCGCCCAGCACGCTCGGGAACTTCGCCGGCGTCAGCAGCGCCGCCGTGAGCACATAGAGCGCGTCGTCCGCGGCGGCGACGGCTTCCTCGTCCGTCCCGGCCATCCCAGCCTCCCCATCGGTTCGTCCACCGGCGCGCACCCTATGCCGACCCCGAGCCGCTTGTCACGACCCCGCAGCCGTACCCGGAGCTGCAGGTTTCCGGCCGGACGGGGCGAATCGGCCACGCGCCGGCGGACGGTTCAGGCGGCCGGAAGGCCCAGCAGCGCCCGCGCGACCGTCCCCGGAGACTCGTCCCGCTCCCGCGCGAGCGCGATCACCGCCCGGCACGCCAGCTCGTTCACCCCGAACGACAGCGCCTCCGGCGACACCCAGCCGGCCGCCTCGTCGATCCGGTCCTGATCGTCCTCCGCGCAGGCCGAGACGTACGCCGCGGCGGCCTCGAACAGATTGTGCGGACGCTCCTCCCTCCCGGCCCGCCCCTCCGCGCGCCACCCGCCGATCACTCTGCTCCCGATCCCCCGAACCCTTCCCCACATGCGGTCCACCTTCCCCGGCACGGTTGCCCTCGCCGACCGTTCATCTCCTGCTGCTCAACGTAAGGTTGCGGCTCCGACAGCAGAAGAGGGCAGCCCGGTGCGGGACCCGGACCGGGCACCCGGCGCGCGGTCCGGGTGCTCAGTCCGCGCGAACGGCCAGCGCCAGGAAGCGTGTGTCCTCGTCGGCGTACGACGTCATGCGCCACCCCGAACGGGACAGCAGCGCACGGAGATTCGGCTCCGCGCGGAGGTCGTCCGGGGTGAGCGCGCGACCCTGCCGGGCGGCGAGCGCCGCCCGGCCGACCGGATGGAACAGCGCGAGCACGCCACCCGGCCGTACCACCCGCGCGATCTCCCGGAGATTGCCGGCCGGATCGGGCAGGTGGGCGATCAGACCCGCAGCGAACACGGCGTCCAGCGCGGACGGGCGCAGCGGCAGCGCGGCGACGTCGGTCAGCAGCAGCGCCCCGTCACGGTCCCGTCCGGCCCGTGCCGCCTCCCGCAGCATGGCCGGCGTCAGATCCGCGCCGAGGACCGTGCCCGAGGGGCCCACGGCCGCACGCAGCGGCGGCAGGGCGCGCCCG
>NZ_NCTE01001378.1:0-349 GCF_002114215.1 Streptomyces sp. 13-12-16
GTGGAGTACGTCGTGGCGGTGAACAACGCGGACGAGGCCCGGACGGTCGGGGTGCCGACGTACTCGGCGGGGATGGACTTCCGTGGGGTGTACGGGTCGTCGGCGCGGGTGCGCAGCGGCGCGGACCGGAAGGTGCGGGTGGAGGTGCCGCCGCTGTCCGCGGTGGTACTGAAGGCGGCCAGGCCGCTGGCCACTCCGGCCACCAGGCCGTCGGTGTCGGTGCGGGCTCCGGAGGCCGGTGCGACCGGTGACGTGGAGGTCTCCGCCGAGGTGGACGGCGGCGGGCTGGACCGGGTGGTGTTCGCCGCCCAGGTCGGTGACGGGCCCTGGCGCACACTGGGTTCGGCCG
>NZ_NCTE01001378.1:517-3298 GCF_002114215.1 Streptomyces sp. 13-12-16
CGTCGACCACGCGGGACGCACCGCGAGCGACACCGCCGCCACCACCACCGGACAACCCCCCACCCTCGAGAAACCGACCGCGAAGCGACACCACGCGGTCGTCCACCACCGGCGCGCGGACGGCGACTACGAGGGTTTGCTGCTGCGGACCGCCGACGGTACGACGGCCCGGTTCACCGGCCGCGACGCCTACGGGGCCTTCGCGTGGATCACCCCCGGCTCCGGTACCGGCGCCATCCGGTTCACCGTCGAGAAGGACGGAGTCCCCGACGGACCCGAGCGCGTCCTCGACGTCACCGTGTCCGGCGAGGTGTGGACCGAGCAGAACAACACGACGGTCCTGAAGGCCAGGCCCAAGTCCGCCTACCCGCCCCAGGACGGCACCAGGGCCGTGCTGCACTACCACCGGCCCGACGGCGACTACGAGGGATGGGGACTGCACACCTGGACGGGGTCCGCCGACCCGCCCGAGTGGAACGACCCCATCCTGCCGGTGCGCGAGGACCCCTTCGGGCTCGTCTTCGAGGTGCCGCTGAACGACGGAGCCGCCTCCCTCAGCTACATCCTGCACAAGGGCCAGGAGAAGGACATCCCCGACGACGAGGCCCTCGACTTCTCCCTCTACGGGCACGAGGTCTGGCGCGTGGCGGGCGACCCCACCTATCTGACGCCCTCTCCCGGTGGCGCCTTCGGTCTCGACCTGCGCGCGGCGGAGGCCACCTGGATCGGTGACGACACCGTCGTGTGGGCGGGTGAGGGCAGCGGCGTGGCCAGTCAGCAACTGGTGTACGCCACCGAGGGCGACCTCACGATCGAGAACGGCGCACTGACCGACGAGGGACAGTGGCTGCGGCTCGTACCGACCGAGCTGACCGAGGCCCAGAGGTCCCGCTACCCCCAGTACGCACAGGCCTCGGCGTTCCGCGTGGACCCGCGGGACCGCGACCGCGTCGGCCAGGCACTCCGCGCCCGGCTGATCGCCACCCAACGCGCCGACAACGGGGCCCTGCTGGGCGCCACCGGCGTGCGCATCGAAGACACCCGACCGGAAGGAACCGGCAAGTGATCAGCTCGCTCCCAGACCGAAGAGGCCGAAGAAGACGAAGAGGCCGCCCCAGCGGCACGAACCACGGAACCGTGCCGGGACCCACGGCCGGCCCCACGACCATGGCCGCCGCGGCCGTCGTGGCCGCACTGCTCGCCACGGCGCTGAGCACGCCCCAGCAGGCAGCCGCGGCACCCAGGCCTCCCGGTCCGCCGTCCGACGCCCGGCTCGCCGCCGAGCCGGCCCGCCACGACCTGACCCGGGAACAGGCGTACTTCCTGCTGCCCGACCGGTTCGCCAACGGATCCCGTGCCAACGACCGCGGAGGGCTCGGCGGCGACCGGACCGCGACGGGATTCGACCCGACGGACAAGGGCTTCTACCAGGGGGGTGACCTGAGGGGCCTGATCGAGAAGCTCGACTACATCAAGGGCCTGGGCACCACCGCGATCTGGATGGCGCCGATCTTCAAGAACAAGCCGGTGCAGGGCGGTGGCGAGTCCGCCGGCTACCACGGCTACTGGATCACCGACTTCACCCAGGTCGACCCGCACTTCGGCACCAACGCCGAGCTCGCGGAACTCATCGACAAGGCCCACGCCAAGGGCATGAAGGTCTTCTTCGACGTCATCACCAACCACACCGCCGACACCGTCACGAACGTCGAGAAGAAGTACGGCTACCGTTCCAAGGGCGCCTACCCCTACCTCGACACCCGGGGCCGTCCCTTCGACGACAGCTCCCGTATGGGCAAGGTCGACCGGGACAGCTTCCCCTACACACCCGTGGTGAACGAGGACGAGGCCGACGCCAAGGTCCCGGCGTGGCTGAACGACCCCACGATGTACCACAACCGGGGTGACTCGACGTTCGTCGGCGAGAGCGGCCTCTACGGCGACCACACCGGTCTCGACGACCTGTGGACCGAACGGCCCGAGGTGGTGGAGGGCCTGGAGAAGATCTATCAGAGGTGGGTCAGGGACTTCGACGTGGACGGCTTCCGCGTCGACACGGTCCGCAACGTCGACATGCCGTTCTGGACGCAGTGGGCGACCGCGATCGACGCCTACGCCGCGAAGAGGGGACGCGAGGACTTCTTCGTCTTCGGCGAGACACTCTCCTCCGACCCGGCCGTCACGGCGCCCTACGTGACCGAGGGCAGGCTCGACGCCACGCTCGACTTCCCGCTGCAGAACGCCATCCGCGGCTACGCCTCCCAGGACAAGCCTGCGAGCACCCTCTCCGGCGTCCTGGCCCAGGACCACCGCTACACCAGCGACAAGGCCAACGCCTACGAGCAGGTCACCTTCCTGGGCAACCACGACATGGGCCGCATCGGCAGTTTCATCAGCCAGGACAACCCGGGCGCGGGGGATGCCGAGTTGCTGCGCCGGGACCGGTTCGCGCACGAGTTGATGCTCCTGTCGCGGGGCAATCCGGTGATCTACGCGGGTGACGAGCAGGGCTTCACCGGACCGGGCGGGGACAAGGGTGCCCGGCAGACGCTGTTCGCGTCGAAGGTCCCGGAGTATCTGGACGACGACCGGATCGGTACGGAGCGTACGCATGCCTCGGACGCGTACGACCCGGCGCATCCGTTGTACCGGTCGATCGCGAGGCTGTCGGAGCTGACGAAGCGTCATCCGGCGTTGCGTGACGGTGTGCAGGAGGAGCGGTACGCCGACGACGGTCCGGGTGTGTACGCGTTCTCGCGCACGGATGCGAGGCAGCGGGTG
>NZ_NCTE01001378.1:3513-3746 GCF_002114215.1 Streptomyces sp. 13-12-16
TGGTGCGGACCGGAAGGTGCGGGTGGAGGTGCCGCCGTTGTCCGCGGTGGTGCTGAAGGCGGCCGAAGCGCTGAGGTCCCCGTCGGCGAAGCCGTCGGTGTCGGTGCGGGCTCCGGCGGCCGGTGCGACCGGTGACGTGGAGGTCTCCGCCGAGGTGGACGGCGGCGGGCTGGACCGGGTGGTGTTCGCCGCCCAGGTCGGTGACGGGCCCTGGCGCACACTGGGTTCGGCCG
>NZ_NCTE01001380.1 GCF_002114215.1 Streptomyces sp. 13-12-16
GCTCGGCGCCGGCGTGCACCCGGTGGCCGCCGACGTCGCCGACGAGGCCGCGCTGGCGGACGTGCTGGCCGCGATCCGCGCCGCGCACGGCCGGGTGGACGGCATCGTGCACGCCGCCGGCGTGCCCGGCGACAACCTCATCGCCTACCGGGACGCCGACGATTTCGCGTCCGTCCTGCGGCCGAAGCTGCGCGGCGCGTTCCTGCTGCACCACCTGACCCGGGACGACCGGCCCGACTTCGTGCTGCACATGTCCTCGGTGGCCGCGGTGTTCCCGGCCCTCGGGCAGGCCGACTACGCGGCCGCGAACCTCTACCTGGACCACCTGGCCCGCACGCTGAACACACCGGAGCACCGCGTGGTCAGCGTCGACTGGGTGGCCTGGCGGGAGGTCGGCATGGCGGTCGACACCGGCGTCAGCGAGGACCTGGTGTTCCGGTCGCTGCGCACCCGTACCGGCCTCGACCTGATCGACGCGGCGCTGCGCGGGGACCGGGCGGGGTTCTTCGCCGGTGAGATCAACTACACCAGCGACCTGATGAGCGTACTGCCGACGTACCACGTCGCCCTGTCCGCGGACATCGAGGACAAGATCGAGACGGGACTGGCGGCGATCGAGGAGCGGTCCAGGCAGAGCCTCACCCGCGTACGCGAGGCCGTGGAGTCCACCGAGGTACGGCTCACCGGGCGTCCGGACGACGGGTACACCGACAGGGAGCGGATGGTGGGCCGCTGCCTGGCGCACACCCTCGGTCACCCGGTGATCGACGTCCACGCCGACTTCCGGGACCTGGGCGCCGACTCGATCATGGCGCTGACCATCGGCAACAGCATCTCCGCCTGCCTCGGCCGGCAGTTCGACACCGTCGACCTGATGAGCGAGCGCACCGTGGCCGCCGTCGCCCGGCTCATCGAGAACAAGTACGACACGGGCGGGCCGGACGACGACGGCGACGACGCGTGGCTCGACGAGCTGCTGACCATGCCCGGAGACTGACGTGCCGGACCTGACGCGGGGCCCGGTCCTGACCGGCATAGTCGGCACCGCGGCCCCGCTGGCCCTGGCCAATCTGCTCCAGCAGGGCTACCTGCTGGTCGACAGCGCGGTCGTCGGCCGGTACGTGGGCGTCACCGGGCTGGCGGCACTGGGCGCGGCACAGCCGCTGTACGCGATTCTGACCTCGCTGTTCACCGGTGTGTCCGGCGCGTTCACGGTACGGCTCGGACACCTCGCCGGCGCCGGACGGCGTGACGATCCGAGCGCGCTGCTGGCGCTGGCGGCCTGCACCGCGGTGTGGTCGGCGCTCTGCGCCGCGGTCGCGGTCCTGGCCGCGGCGCCGCTGCTGGCGCTGACGGGCGTGACCGGCGAGGTCGCCGCCGAG
>NZ_NCTE01001381.1 GCF_002114215.1 Streptomyces sp. 13-12-16
CCCGCACCAGTCCCGCCGCACGGCGGCGGCCGGCGCCCTGGGACCGTCCCTGACGGCCTCGGCCCTCCCGGGTCAGCGCAGCGCGCCGTGAGGTGAGGAACCGCGGAGCAGAACGGAACGGGCCGGAGGCACCAGCCTCCGGCCCGTCGGCCTGGACGGGCGGGCCCCGGCCCCCGTCCCGCACGCGGCGAGGCCGCCCGGACCACGGCCGGCCCGTCGGGGGCGCCCCTTCCGGGGGAGATCCGGGACGAGGCCCGTCCAGGGCCGAAGCGGGGCCCCGGGGCGGCAGCTCCTGTGACGTTCACACCGGCGCGGAGAGGTGTCACCACCGGTCCGGCACAGCGCGGCGCCCCGTAAGGTTAGACACATGAACGATCGCATGGTGTGGATCGACTGCGAGATGACCGGCCTCTCGCTGTCGGACGACGCGCTCATCGAAGTGGCCGCCCTCGTCACCGACTCCGAACTGAACGTGCTCGGCGAGGGTGTGGACATCGTCGTCCGCCCGCCGGAGCGGGCCCTGGAGACGATGCCGGAGGTGGTGCGGGAGATGCACACCGCGTCCGGGCTGCTCGCCGAGCTGGAGGGCGGCACGACGCTCGAGGACGCCGAGCGGCGGGTCCTCGACTACGTGCGGGAACACGTCAAGGAGCCCGGCAAGGCCCCCCTGTGCGGCAACTCCGTCGGCACCGACCGCGGTTTCCTGCTGCGGGACATGCCGACCCTGGAGGACTACCTCCACTACCGCATCGTGGACGTGTCCAGCATCAAGGAGCTGGCCCGCCGCTGGTACCCGAGGGCGTACTTCAACAGCCCCGAGAAGAACGGCAACCACCGCGCCCTCGCCGACATCCGCGAGTCCATCGCGGAGCTGCGCTACTACCGCGAGGCCGTCTTCGTACCGCAGCCGGGGCCCGACTCGGACACCGCGAAGAAGATCGCCGCGAAGCACGTCCTGCCTGCTCAGTAGGCGGATCGGGGGGTCGTCGGGGGCCGCCGCGGAAAGCGTGCGCGAGCACCCCTTCGGACCCTGTACACTTTTTCTCGGCCGGTCGGAGAAGTCACTGACCTCAACCGACGAGGCCATGGTGGGTGTAGCTCAGCTGGTAGAGCACCTGGTTGTGGTCCAGGATGCCGCGGGTTCGAGTCCCGTCACTCACCCTCACCGATTCAGCCGGTGACCTCGTACGAGGTCACCGGCTGAACTCGTTTCCGGCGATGAGCGCGGGAGCGGACGCCGGACCGGCGCCCGCTCCCCCGGCGTCACGACGAGGCGCGGCCCACCAGTTCCGTCGCCAGCACCATCTGGCGCCGCCCCAGCTCCCGGGACACGGAGGGGCGACGGTCGGCCACCTCGGCGAGGAGGAGGTCGATCATCGCGCGGCCCATCTCCTCTATCGGCTGGCGCACGCTGGTCAGCGGCGGGTCCATGTGGCGGGCGATGACGGAGTCGTCGTAGCCGACCAGGGCCACGTCGTCGGGGATGCGGCGGCCCGCGTCGCGCAGGGCGTGCCGGGCGCCGGCCGCGGTGACGTCCGAGGCGGCGAAGACGGCGTCCAGGTCGGGGCGGCGCTCCAGCAGGGCCGCCATCGCGCGCCGG
>NZ_NCTE01000145.1 GCF_002114215.1 Streptomyces sp. 13-12-16
GCCGTGGGCGTCTCCCGCCCCGCGCGGGAGCCGACGGCGCACCGACACGGAGGCGACGGGCACCCCGCCCGGGGGCCCGCCGCCTCGCCGCCGGGCCCGCCCACCGCGCTGACCAGGCAGAACCCGAAGGTCACCGCCGCAGGGCGGGCTTCCCGCCGACCACGGCGACCCGATGTCGGAGGTACCTGTCACACTTCAGTGGCGTGCGGGGGAGCGATGCGGGTAGTCGCGCGGTGTGATCGGTGAGTGAAGGCGGACCGGATGGAACCAGTTCCAGTCGACGAGGGGGACACGGTGCCGGGCGCACCGCGGCTGCGGGCTTCGTACGCCCTGGACGACGACGGGGCCTGGATAGCCCAGGCACGCCATCTCGCCGCCGCGTTCCTGACCCGGGCGCGGGCGGAGGACGGCCTGCCGGTGTCGACCCGCGCGGTGGAGATCGTCCAGCTCGTGGTCAGCGAGCTGGTCACCAACGCCCGCAAGTACGCTCCGGGCCCCGTCGGCCTCGATCTGCGGGTCGCCGGCGACGCCGTCGAGGTGATCGTCCGGGACGGCAACCCCGCGCCACCGGTGGCCCGGGACGCGGACCCCGGCCGGGTGGGCCAGCACGGACTGGAGATCGTGATGGCCGTCGCCCAGGCCCTCGACGTACGGCAGGAGCCGGCCGGCAAGAGCATCACGGCCCGCATCTCGCTCCTCGCCTGAACCGCCGGACCCCGGGACCCACCCGCCGTCCCCGGCGCCCGGGCGAAGGTCCGCGTCACGACGAGGGCCGTGTCACGGGCTTCCCGCTCGGTGCCGGCGCGCCTGGGGCACCAGGGCCGCCGCGGCGAGGCCGAGGACGATCACCACGTGCGGGGCGAACCCCGGTGGGCGACGGGACGCCCGGTCACCGCCGGGCGGAGACGGCCCGGGAAACCGGCCGTGTCCCTTTCCCGGCACCACCGCGCGGGCGGGCGCGAACGCGTCGGTGCGCCGCCCTCCGGCCCGCTGTCCGGCGGTGCCGGCACGGCCGGAACAATGGGGTCGCCGGTGCGGTTCTCACTGATGAACGCCGCAGGACACGTGGGAGAAGGGCGAGACGAAGATGACGACGAACGCGGAGAGGGCGCTGCTCGCGGGCGGCTGCTTCTGGGGCATGCAGGAGCTGATCCGCACGTTCCCGGGTGTGCTGACCACTCGGGTGGGCTACAGCGGCGGCGACGTGCCGAACGCGACGTACCGCGACCACGGCACCCACGCCGAGTCGATCGAGATCACCTACGACCCCGCCGTCACGGACTACCGCACGATCCTGGAGTACTTCTTCCAGATCCACGACCCGAGCACGGAGAACCGGCAGGGCAACGACATCGGGACGAGCTACCGCTCCGCCATCTTCTACGTCGACGACGAGCAGAAGCGCGTCGCCGAGGAGACGATCGCCGATGTGGACGCCTCGGGGCTGTGGCCGGGCCCCGTGGTGACCGAGGTCGTGCCGGCCGGCCCGTTCTGGGAGGCCGAGCCGGAGCACCAGGACTACCTCCAGCGCTACCCGGACGGCTACACCTGCCACTTCCCGCGGCCCGGCTGGCGGCTGCCGAAGCGCGCGGAGGCCTGACCGGACGCCCGCCCCGGCCCGTCGTGGGCCGGGGCGGGCGCAGCAGGGTCAGCCGAATTGGCCGGGCCGGTAGTCGCCGGCGGGCTGCCGGTTGATGACGTTGACGCGGTTGTAGGCGTTGATGACGGCGATCAGCGAGATCAGCGCGACCAGCTGCTCCTCGTCGTAGTGCTTGGCGGCGTTCGCCCAGGCCTCGTCGCCGACGCCGCCGGCCGCGTCGGCGAGCCGGGTGCCCTGCTCCGTCAGCTCCAGCGCGGCGCGCTCCGCCTCGGTGAAGACCGTGGCCTCCCGCCAGGCGGCGACCAGGTTGAGGCGGACCGGGGTCTCCCCGGCCGCGGCGGCGTCCTTGGTGTGCATGTCGGTGCAGAAGCCGCAGCCGTTGATCTGACTGGCGCGGATCTTCACCAGCTCCTGGGTGGCGTGCGGCAGCCCGGAGTCCGCCACCGCCTTGCCCGCCGAGTTGATGTGCTTCAGCACCTTGGCCGCGAGGGGGCTGGTGAAGAAGTCGAGGCGCGCTTCCATGATGATCTCCCCGGTCGTTTCTCGTGGTGACACAGCACTGACGGGCGGGCTCCGCCTTGTGTGACCGGAACGTGGGTGTGACCTGGGTCTCACCGTCGGGTGACACCGGGCAGCGCGCCGTTCCCGGGGTGCCGGACGCCCGATAGCCTGGCCGGATGAACGGGGAGCGGAGCGTCGGTGAGTGAGCGTCGGGAACGCGACTGGACGGACATGACGCCCGGGGACTTCGACCTCGACGCCCCGTTGTGCCTCAACGTGGGAACCGGCCCCGTCGTGGTGCCGGCCGAGCCGGACGAGTACGGAACGGCGCCGCTGTTCGGGGAGGAGACCCCGGCGCGGGACCCCGGCCCGCGCCGTACCCCGCGCCGGGCCGCCCCCGACGGGCAGGGGCGGCTTTTCTGAATCCGGCGCGGGGCACTGTCACGCTCAGGGGAACCGCGTGACCTTGGACGGGACGGTGCCGGTCCCCGACGTGGGCGAACCCGTGTCGTTGATGACGTGGCGGTACTGCCCCTTGCCGCCGAGCGAGATCACCTGCAGGTGCCGCATCCTGATGCCGGGCTTCACCGGCACCTGGAAACCGTGGTGCTGCACGATGGTGTCGTCGGACGTGTAGTTGCAGTAGCTGCCGAGCGCCCAGGCCTCGTGCTCGTTCACCGAGTCGGCGACCTTGTAGGCCGCGTATCCGACGATGCCGTCATGGGTGATGGCGGCCTCGTTCGGGGCGTCGTACGCCTTCTCGTTCTGGAAGAAGATCGTGCGGCCGCGTTCGCCGTTCCAGACCACGTCGTACTTGTTGAAGTGCTCGACGAACAGGCCCGTGGTGAGGACGTCGTCGCCGTTGACGCGCAGTCCGTAGTCGGCGCGGTTGGTCTCCCAGCCGACGCCCTCGCCGTGATCGGCGCGCCAGATCCAGGTGTGGTCGACGATCACGTCGTCGCTGTTGACCACGACGGAGTCGGTGGCCCGGCCCGGGCCCGCGCCGCCGATGCGGATGAACACGTCCTGCACGGTGGTCGGGTTGGCGGAGTGGTCCGCGGAGGAGCCCTCCTGGCCGATCCGCAGCAGTGTGCCGGAGTTGACCGGGCCCGCGTCGATCAGGAAGCCGGCCAGCCGGACGCCGTCGACGTCCGCCACGTGCATGGCGTCGATCCCGTTGTCCGGGATGATCGTCGCCAGGCCGAGACCGAGCACCACGGTGTCGGCACGGTCCACCTCGATGGTCCGGTCGATGTGGTAGACGCCGGGCGTGAACAGCAGGTTGAGGCCCTGGTCGAGCGCGGCGTTGATGGTCGCGGCCGTGGCACCGGGCTTGACGACGTAGAACCGGTCGAGCGGAAGGGACGTACCGCCGGTGTTGGCCGGCCAGGAGACACCGCGCGCGTCGGTGCGCTTGGCGGGCACGAACACCCTGTACTCGTCGCCGTCGAGGTACAGGAACGGCTTCTCGCGGGAGATCGGCGTGGTGTCGAACGTGGTGTACGGGCCGGTCTCGAAGTTGCTCGCCGGAGCGCCCTGGACGCCGGTGAACGTCATGTTCCACACGCCGTTGGTCCAGCCGCCGACGGAGCTGTCCCGCGTGTACCACTGCTGCTGGGAGTACGGGCCGACGGTGCCGTCGATCTTCGAGTCGGCGATGTAGCCGCCGGAGGCCCAGCCGTAGCCGTTCGGGGCGAGGTTGAGGCCGCCCTTGACGTGGATCCGGCGGAACGGAGCCGCCTGGGCGACCGCCCAGCGGTCGGTCCCGCTGACGGGGTTGATGGCGAGGTTCTCCGCCGAACGCCAGAAGTTCTGCGTGGCGTTGCCGTCGAACCAGCCGGCGTCCACGGTGATGTCGCCGTTGATCTGGACGTCGTCGGGGTTGAGGCCGAGCCCGGAGACCGAGGTGTAGAAGCCGAGTTGGGCGTTGATGCCGTTGTACGTGCCCGGCTTCAGCAGGAACTGGTAGCGCCCGCTGCCGAACTGGCTCGTCTCCTGCCGGGCGAAGACCTGGTCGAACTTCTGCTGGAGGCCGGGCGTGGACGGGTCCACGACGATGACGTTCGGCCCCAGGTCGCCGCCGCCCTCGATCGGACCGCCGCCGCCGTCCGACGTGGTGTGCACGGCGACCTCCCACAGGGAGTAGCCGTAGCCGGTCGCGCGGGCCGTACCGAGGACACGTACGTACCGGCCCGAGCCGCTCACCTCGTAGGACGCCCGGCCTCCGGTGGCGCCGGTGACGGATTCGAGCGTGGTCCAGTTCTGCCCGTCGGCGGAGGCCTCGATCCGGAAGTCCTTGGCGTAGGCGGCCTCCCAGTTCAGGTCCACCTCGCACAGGTCGCGCACCGCGCCCAGGTCGACCCGCACCCACTGCGGGTCCGAGGCCCGGCTCGACCAGCGGGTGCCGGGGTCACCGTCGAAGGCGGCGGAGGCGGGGGTGCCCGCGTTCTCCGTGGAGGAGGCGGTGGCGGGCTTTCCCAGGGCCGAGTCGGCCGTGCCGCAGGAGGCGGGCGGGCTGCCGTCGCCCGTGGTGCCGAAGACCTGGAACTCCCACAGCGAGTAGCCCCACGCGGTGGCCCGGTCCAGGCCCTGCATCCGGACGTAGCGGGCCTGCCCCGACACGTCCACGGTGTCGACGCCGCCGTCGCTCCCGGTCACGGTCCTGGCGTCGGACCAGCTCCCGCCGTCCTGCGAGAGCTGGATCCTGTAGTCCTTGCCGTGGGCGGCCTCCCAGTCCAGGACGACCCGGGTGACGGACGCCGTGGCGCCGAGGTCGACCTGCAGCCACTGGTCGTCGCTCGCGGCCGACGACCACCGGGTGCCCGTGTCGCCGTCCACGGCACCGCTCGCGGGCGTGCCGGCGTTCTCGGTCGAGGAGGCGGTGGCCGCCTTGCCCTGGGACAACGGGATCTCGGCCGCGGCGGCCGGGGCCTGGGCGGCGGGCAGGGTGACGAGCGCCGCCGTGGCGACGAGCGCCGTACCCAGGGCTCTGCGTCTCAGGCGGCTCAAGTGCTTCATGTGTCTCATGCGTCAGCCTTCTGCTGGTGCGATGTGGGGATGCGGACGAGTCCGTGTGCGGGCGGGCCGGGCCGTCCGGACGGCGGATGGTGCGGTGGGGCGGCTCTCTGCGCGTTCCGCGCGTTTCTGTGCGTGAGGGCATGCCGGAGGAGTGAACACGCCCCCGTGACCGCTTAGTTCAGGCTTTGATTTAAGTGGTGAGGCATCGCGCGGGCAAGCCCTCGGACACGAATTGGTGAGCGCGTCCGTCGGTGGAGTGGCGCGCCGGGTCGAATCCGCATGCCTTGACCGCCGGGCCGGGGGTACGCGGGCGGGGCGGTCGGATCCGGTGGGGGGAGGGCGGAGAGGGAAGTGCGGGTGTGCCGGGGTGCGGGGCGCGGTGCTCCGGGGCGGGGATTTCACCCCAACGGTGGGCGTCCGCTGCGAGGGCGTACCCGTCGTGAGACGTTGGCGGCACCCGATGCCCTCTTCGAGCGCTTTGTCCCCTCGGGTCACCCGCAGTCGGCAACTGAACGCACGGCCACCCTGTCCGTGGCCGGTCTGAAGCGGAGGAGTGTCACCCCATGAGCGAGGCCAATCCCGTCAAGCGGGCAGCGAGGAAGATCACCGAAAAGCTGCAGGACGACGGATCGGCCCCGGCCGACGGCATTCCCGGACGGCCGGGCTCCCAGCCGCCGTCCGTGGCCGAGCCGACCGAGCCCCGCGAGCCGCTGCCGCCGAAGCCGGACCAGAGCGGCCCGGCCACCGTGTCGCCCACCGGCCAGCCCACCGGCGCCGACCAGGCCAGGGTGGCGCAGTCCGGGAGCTACCTGACCAACGCGCAGGGCACCCGGCTGTACGACACCGACCACTCGCTCAAGGCGGGTCCGCGCGGCCCCGTACTGCTCCAGGACCACCATCTGCGCGAGAAGATCATGCACTTCGACCACGAGCGCATCCCGGAGCGCGTGGTCCACGCCCGCGGCGCGGGCGCGCACGGGGTCTTCCAGAGCTACGGCACGGCGGCCTCCGTGACCAAGGCGGGGTTCCTCGCCCCGGACGTCGAGACGCCGGTGTTCGTACGGTTCTCCACCGTGGTCGGCTCACGCGGGTCCGCCGACACCGTGCGCGACACCCGCGGTTTCGCCACGAAGTTCTACACCAGCGAGGGCGTCTTCGACCTGGTCGGCAACAACATCCCGGTCTTCTTCATCCAGGACGCCATCAAGTTCCCCGACGTCGTCCACGCCGCGAAGCCGCACCCCGACAGGGAGATCCCGCAGGCGCAGAGCGCGCACGACACCTTCTGGGACTTCGTCTCCCTGCACACCGAGGCGACCCACCACACCATCTTCTTCATGGGCGACCGCGGCATCCCGCGCTCCTACCGGATGATGGAGGGCTTCGGCGTCCACACCTTCCGGCTGGTCGACGCGGAGGGCGCCACGACACTGGTGAAGTTCCACTGGAAGCCCAAGCTGGGCGTGCACTCCCTGGTGTGGGACGAAGCGCTGACGATCAACGGCGTCGACCCGGACTTCCACCGGCGGGACCTCGCCGACGCCATCGAGGCGGGCGCCTACCCGCAGTGGGAACTGGGCATCCAGACCTTCCCCGACACCCCGGAGCAGACCTTCGAGGGCATCGACCTGCTGGACCCGACGAACATCGTGCCCGAGGAACTCGCCCCGGTGCAGCCGGTCGGGCTGATGACCCTCAACCGGAACCCGTCCAACTTCTTCGCCGAGACGGAGCAGGTCGCCTTCCACGTCGGTCACCTCGTGCCCGGTATCGACGTCACCGACGACCCGCTGCTCGCGGGACGGCTGTTCTCGTACCTGGACACCCAGATCACACGCCTGGGCGGCCCCAACTTCCCGCAGCTGCCGATCAACCGGCCGCAGGCCCCGGTCAACGACATGCTGCGCGACGGCATGCACCAGACGGCCGTGCACCGCGGCGTGGCCCCCTACCGGCCCAACTCCCTCGACGGCGGCTGCCCGTTCACCGCGGGCGCGGACACGAGCGCGTTCATCGAGGCGCCGGTGACCGTCCCGGAGGGGAGGAAGGTGCGCGAGGCGCCGGAGTCGTTCGCCGACCACTTCAGCCAGCCCCGCCGGTTCTGGCTGAGCATGAGCCCGGTGGAGCGCGAGCACATCATCGGCGCCTACACCTTCGAGCTGGGCAAGTGCTACGAACAGGCGATCAGGGAACGGACCCTCCAGGTCCTGGCCAACATCGACCCCGAGCTGTGCGCCGGTGTCGCCGAGGGCCTCGGCCTGCCCGCACCCGAGCCCACCGTCCCGCTCGCCGACGTCGAACCGAGCCCGGCCCTCTCGCAGATCGGACGGACCTGGCCCGTGGACGGGCGCGTCATCGGCATCGTCGCCGGCCCGGACGGCGACCTCGACGGCGTCCACGCGGTACGCGACGCGGTGCTCGAGGCGGGCATGGTCCCGCTGGTCGTGGCGCCGACGGCCGGCACGCTCGGCTCGGGCGACCCGGCTCTGACCGTCCAGCGCAGCTACGTCACCGCGCGTTCCGTCGAGTTCGACGCCGTACTGCTGGCCGGGGTGCCGGCCATGGGCGACGACATCCTCGGCGTGCGCGACGGCAAGGGCGCGGCCTCCGCCGCGCAGCGGGCGGCGGTCGATCCGCGGGTCGGGCTGCTGCTGACCGAGGCGTTCCGGCACGGCAAGGCGATCGGCGCGTGGGCGGGCGGCGAAGCCGCCCTCGAAGCGTCCGGCGTCCCCACCGACGCCCCCGGCATCGTGGTCGCCGACTCGGGCCCCGCCGCCCTCGG
>NZ_NCTE01001382.1 GCF_002114215.1 Streptomyces sp. 13-12-16
CCGGACCGGCGGAGGGGTCCGCTCCCCGCCGGCGTCCGGCCCCGCGTCGCCGGGCCTCCCGGCGTGGTCCGGCGTCGCGGCTCCCACCGGGTCGTCGTCCCGGTCCTGCTCCCCCCGCGCCGCCCCCGGCGCGTCCTTCCGGACGCCGCTCCCCTCGTGAGGCGACCGCTCCTCGCCTCCCGGGTCGTCCCCCCGTTCGTCCGGGGCCGGCGGGCGCGCGATGAGCGCCACCGTGTCCGCCTGGAGGGCCTCCCGTTCGTAGCCGGGGCGGCCGATGAACAGCGTGACGGTCTCCTCGTCGTCCTCGTCGCCCTCCGGGTCCTTGTGCTCGTACGCCGCCCGGCGCGCCCAGTTCGTGCCGTACCCGGCGGTGGCGTTGAGCCGGGCCCAGCGCGTGCCGTAGTCGGGGACGGCGGCGGACCGCTCCACGGGCCCGCCGGGCTTCTCGCGCAGCGCCGCACGCAGCCCGAACACCGAGACGACCGCAATCAGCGTCATGCTGATCAGCACCGCCCATCCGGCCCCCGCGATCCCCGCCGGGGTGAACAGCACGGCCGCGCTGCCCAGCACCAGCGCGCACATCGCGCCCTGGAGCGCGGCGAGCACACCGGTGCGCCCCTGCACCCGCAGCACCCCGATGTACAGCTCCACGACCACGCGGGGCAGCGCGCCGAGCGCGAGCAGCCGCAGCACGGTCGAGCCGTGCTCGGCGTAGTCCGCGTCGAACGGCGTGAGGATCCGGGGCGCGAAGACGACCAGCACCGCGACCACCGGCACCAGCAGCAGCGTCATCCGGCGCAGCGCCCCGCGCACGCCGTCGGCGAGCTGACGCGGATCGTGCGAGGCGTGGGCGGTGAGCGACGAGGCCATGTTGATGGCCATGAACTCCATCGTGCCGCCGACGGTGTACGCCACGTAGAAGTAGCCGTTCTCCGCCGCGCTGAAGCGGACCGCGACCATCACGGGCAGCAGGTTGATCATGGCGAGGCTGAACAGCGCGCCGAGCGAGTCACCGGCCAGGAAGCGGCCCATGGAACGCAGGCCGGGCGGTTCCACGTCGTGATCGGCGGCGGCCTGGCGCGGGATGAGCCGGCGGAAGATCAGCCAGCCGAGCGGCAGTGTGGAGAACGCGATGGCCACGGCCCAGGACACGAAGATGCCCAGCACGGGCAGTGTGCTCGCGAAGACGGCCAGCAGGGCCAGTTTCCCGACGGAGAACACCGCGTTCCCGGCCGGCACCCACTCGGCCTTGCGCAGCCCCGTGAGCACGCCGTCCTGGAGGGTGAGCAGCGCCCACGCCACGCACGCCGCGACGAACAGCGCCCCGGCCACCGGTGTGCCGAGGGGTGCGTAGGAGGGGCCCCACTGGTCGAGCGTGAGCAGGAAGACGCCCGCGGCCAGGGTGACGACCACCGAACTCGCCAGGTACACGCCCCACACCAGGCGTCCGGTCTCGCGGCCGGCCCGCGGTACGAAGCGGACCACGGCGCCGATCATCGTGGTCGCGGTGATGCTGGCGAGCAGCCGCATCGCGGCGATCGCGGCGGAGCCCTGGCCGACGGCGTCCTCGGAGTAGTGGCGGGCGGCCACGAGCCAGAACCCCAGGCCGAGGACGGCGGACACGCCCGTGCTGAGCATCAGGAAGTAGGCGTTCTTGAACAGGGAGTCGGAGCCGGACGGGCTCCCGGCGGGCCGGGGCCCGCCGTCGGCGCGCGCCGCGGCGGGCCCGTGCACCCGGGTGTCGGTCACGGGCGGGCCCCAG
>NZ_NCTE01001383.1 GCF_002114215.1 Streptomyces sp. 13-12-16
TCCTTCGACCACTTCACGCCCGGGTCCTGCGGGGCCTGGTCCGGCTGTCGGGGCTGGTCGGCGGGGTGCCGGGGGTCCGGGCGGTCGGCGGGCTCGGCAGGGCCGGACGTGCCCGGTTCCTGCCCTTCGGACGGGGCGGATCCGGGCGAGGCCCAGCCCGGAGTGTCGTTCATCGTCGCTCCTTCACGGTGCCCGTCCGCGGTCGCGGCGGCAGCTTGGCTGCCATCGTGCCATGGGGTGGTAGTCAACCGACCTGCCGAGGTGAGGGCTGCGTACCTTCAATTGTCCGCGTGACAGGGGGCAGACTGGCGGCATGGCTGATCAGCACGCACACAGCGGCGACAACAAACGGCCGACCGAGATCCCGGCACTGCGCTGGGAGGAGCCGCCCGAAGGCCCCGTCCTGGTCCTGCTCGACCAGACGAGGCTGCCTGCCGAGGAGGTCGAACTCGTCTGTACGGATGCGCCGGCGCTGGTGGAGGCGATCCGCTCGCTCGCCGTGCGCGGTGCTCCCCTGCTGGGCATCGCGGGGGCCTACGGCGTCGCGCTCGCCGCCGTACGGGGCTACGACGTGGACGACGCGGCGGCGGCGCTGGAGAGCGCCCGGCCCACCGCGGTGAACCTCGCCGTCGGCGTACGCCGGGCGCGCTCCGCCCACCAGGCCGTCCTCGCCGGCGGCGGGGACGCCCGGCAG
>NZ_NCTE01001384.1 GCF_002114215.1 Streptomyces sp. 13-12-16
CACGCGTCGGACACCGCGCGCCCGTCGGGCCGCTGCGCGGTACCGCCGGGGCCCTGCTGTTCCGGGTGGACCGGACGCTGCTGCGGGGCCGGCGGACGCGGGGCGACCGGGCCGGCTCCGTGCGCGCCGTTCGGCTGCGGACGCTCGTACTGGCCGGTGACGGCCGGGTCCGCGGCGTTCGGACGCTCCGGGAGGGAGTGACGGCCCGTGGCACCGTTGTCCTGGCCCGGCATCCGGAACTGGCCGGTGGAGCCGTTGTCGTAGCCCTGCGGGACGGGGAACTGGCCCGTCGCGGCCGGGTTCTGCGTGCCCGGACCACCCGGACCGCCCTGCGGGGCGCCGAAGATGTCACCGCGGAGGAACGGACCGGTGTTCTGGGAGCCGTTCGCACCCGGCTGGGCGTACGAGCCGGTGTCCTGGGAGCCGTTCGCGCCGGGCTGGGCGTACTGGCCGGTGTTCTGGGAGCCGTTCGCACCCGGCTGGGCGTACGAGCCGGTGTCCTGGGAGCCGTTCGCGCCGGGCCGGGCGTACTGGCCCGTGTTCTGCGGGGCGTCGGCGCCGGGGGCGCCGTAGGCGGGCGCACCGGGGTTCTGACGGTCGTCGAACCGGGGGATCTCCGCCGTCGCACCGGGGCCCTGCCGGTCGTCGAACCGGGGCATGGCCGAGGTCCGGGCGGCGTCCGGCTCCTCGTGACCGCGCGGGGCGTCCAGCGAGGCGCGCGGCACCGGCGGCTGGGCGTTCTCGTCGCTCCAGCTGGGCACGCGCGGCTGCTGCTGGTCACCGCCGGGCAGCTCCGGGCGCGCACCG
>NZ_NCTE01001385.1 GCF_002114215.1 Streptomyces sp. 13-12-16
GCGAAGGCCCGCCCGTCCGCCCGCACCAGCCCCGCGGCGGCCCGGCGCACATCGGCGGGCCCGGCCAGGGGGAGCCGTTCCCCGCTCATCGCACGACCTCCTCGGCGGCGTTCTCGCCGGCGTCCCTGGCCACCAGCTTCCGGTATCCGGGCTCGGCGTCGAGCAGTTCACGGTGGCTGCCGCTCGCCACCACCTTCCCGTCGGCCAGGAAGAGCACCCGGTCGACCCGGTCCAGCACCAGTGGCGAGGTGGTGGCCAGCAGCGTCGTACGTCCCTTCCGGGCCGCGCGCAGCCGGTCGGCGACCGTGGCCTCGGTGTGCGCGTCGAGCGCCGAGGTGGGCTCCACCGCCAGCAGTACCTCCGGGTCGGCCAGCAACGCCCGTGCCAGCCGCATCCGTTGCCGCTGGCCGCCGGAGAGGTTGCGGCCCTGCGCGGACACCGTCGAGCCCAGCCCCTCGGGCAGCCCTCGCACGATGTCCTCGGCGGCGGCCGCGCGCAGCGCGCGCAGCACCTCCTCGTCGGACGGGTCCCCGCGCCCGGCCACCACCTCCCGCAGCGGACCGGCGAACAGATCGGCCTCCGGGTCGGCGACCAGGATCCGCTCCCGCACCCGCGCGAGCGCGACCTCGTCCAGCCGGACCCCGCCCCAGGTGACCGCCGACGGCGCGTAACGCCCGAGCCGGTCCACCACGGCGAGCGCGTCGGCGGGGCGTACGGCGGTGAGCGCG
>NZ_NCTE01001386.1:0-4835 GCF_002114215.1 Streptomyces sp. 13-12-16
CCGCGTCCGCGCCTGCGGCGCCCACGGCGTCGCCGCGCACTGGCGTCTGGCCCGCGCCGGCGTGCTGCGCGAGGCCGCGCGCGGCGGACTGTTCACCATGGTGTGGACGGTCAACGAGGACGCGGCGCTGCGCGGCTTCCTCGACGATCCGCGTGTGGACGTGCTGATCACCGACCGGCCCCGCCGTGCCGTGGCCCTGCGTGACGCACACCCCTCCGCTTGACGACCATCCGCTCAAACCATTGACAATGGGCCGCTCAAGTTTTCTGCTGGAAGTCCGGAGAGGTGCCCTGGCGGAAGGGGACAGCGATGGGACGTGCGGTCGGAATCGACCTGGGAACCACGAACTCGGTGGTGGCCGTGCTGGAGGGCGGTGAACCCACCGTCATCGCCAACGCGGAGGGCGCCCGGACCACCCCCTCGGTGGTGGCCTTCGCCAAGAACGGCGAGGTGCTGGTCGGCGAGGTCGCCAAACGGCAGGCCGTGACGAACGTCGAACGCACCGCCCGCTCGGTCAAGCGGTACATGGGCGACGCGCACTGGCGGTTCCCCGAACAGGGCTCCGTCGACGGTACCCGCTACACGGCGCAGGAACTGTCCGCCCGGGTGCTGCAGAAGCTGCGCCGGGACGCCGAGGCGTACCTCGGCGAGGACGTCACCGACGCCGTCATCACCGTACCGGCGTACTTCGACGACACCCAGCGGCAGGCCACCAAGGAGGCCGGGGAGATCGCCGGCCTCAAGGTGCTCAGGATCATCAACGAGCCCACGGCGGCGGCCCTGGCGTACGGCCTGGACAAGGAGAACGACCACACCGTCCTCGTGTTCGACCTGGGCGGCGGCACCTTCGACGTGTCGCTGCTCGACATCGGCGAGGGCGTCATCGAGGTGAAGGCCACCAACGGCGACACCCACCTCGGCGGCGACGACTGGGACCAGCGCGTCGTGGAGTACCTCGCCAAACGCTTCAAGGGGCAGTACGGCGTCGACCTGGCGCAGGACAAGATGGCGGTGCAGCGGCTGCGGGAGGCCGCCGAGAAGGCGAAGATCGAACTGTCCTCCTCGTCGGAGACCACCGTCAACCTGCCCTACATCACCGCCTCCGCCGAAGGCCCCCTGCACCTCGACGAGAAGCTCACCCGCGCCCAGTTCCAGGAACTCACCGAGGACCTCCTGGAGCGCTGCAAGAAGCCCTTCCACCAGGCCGTCAAGGACGCCGGCGTGGAGCTCTCCGCGATCGACCACGTCATCCTGGTCGGCGGCTCCACCCGGATGCCCGCCGTCACCGACCTGGTCCGCGAACTCACCGGCAAGGAGCCGCACAAGGGCGTCAACCCCGACGAGGTCGTGGCCCTCGGCGCCGCCCTCCAGGCGGGCGTCCTGCGCGGTGACGTCAAGGACGTCCTCCTCCTCGACGTCACCCCGCTGTCCCTGGGCATCGAGACCAAGGGCGGCATCATGACCAGGCTGATCGAACGCAACACCACGATCCCCACCCGGCGTTCGGAGATCTTCACCACCGCCACCGACAACCAGCCCTCGGTCGGCATCCAGGTCTACCAGGGCGAACGCGAGATCGCCGCCTACAACAAGAAGCTCGGCGTCTTCGACCTCACCGGTCTGCCCCCGGCCCCGCGCGGCGTCCCGCAGATCGAGGTGGCCTTCGACATCGACGCCAACGGGATCATGCACGTCTCCGCCAAGGACCTCGCCACCGGACGCGAACAGAAGATGACCGTCACCGGCGGCTCGGCCCTCCCCAAGGACGACATCGACCGCATGATGCGCGACGCCGAACAGTACGCCGAGGAGGACCGCAGGCGCCGGGAGGCCGCCGAGACCCGCAACCAGGCGGAACAACTCGTCTACCAGACCGAGCGGTTCCTGCGGGACAACGGCGACAAGGTGTCCGGCGAGACCAGGGCCGAGGTCGAGTCGGCCGTCACGGAGGTGAAGCGGCTGCTGGAGCAGGAGTCCTCCGACACCGCCGGAGTGCGGGCCGCCGTCGAGAAACTCGCCTCCGTCAGCCAGAAGATGGGCCAGGCGATGTACGAGCAGGCCCAGCAGACCCCCTCGGAGGGCACCGGACGGCACACCCCGCCGCAGGACGACGACGGCGTCGTCGACGCGGAGATCGTCGACGAGGACAAGGACACCGGCCGGCGCGAGGACGGCGCGGCCTGACCGCCGTACGGGTCAGGGCTTGCGGGCGACCCCCGCGTACACCGGCACGATGCCCTCCGCCTGCGCCGCCACGTCCTCCGCCTCCGGACGCCAGCCGTGCACCGGGATCACCCCCGGGCCCAGCAGTTCGAGGCCGGTGAAGAAGCGGGAGAACGCGGCCAGCGAGCGCGGGTGGAAGGGCGTACCACCGCGCCGGAAGTGCTCCGCCGCCTGCCCGACGGCCTCGGGGCTCAGATCGGGCGTGACCTGGGAGAGGATCAGGAAGCTGCCCGGCGCGAGCGCGGCCGTGTACCGCTCCAGCAGGCCGTACGCGTCGTCGCCGTCGGGGTCGTCGTCCAGGTAGTGGGTCAGCGCCACCAGCGACAGCGCCACGGGCCGGCCGAGGTCCAGCGACTCGGCGGCCCGGCGCAGCAGCGTGTCCGCGTCCCGCACATCGGCGTGCACGTACCGCGTGCTGCCCTCGGCGGTGCCGTGCAGCAGCGCCTCGGCGTGCCGCAGCACGATCGGGTCGTTGTCCGCGTACACCACGCGGGACTCCGCGGCGACGCCCTGCGCCACCTGGTGCAGATTGGGCTCCGTGGGGATGCCCGTGCCGATGTCCAGGAACTGGCGTATCCCCGCCTCGGCGACGGTGCGCACGGCCCGGTGCATGAACCGGCGGTTGGCCCGCGCCCCGCGTAACACCGTGCCGTCCGACGCGAGGATCCTCCGCGCCAGCTCCTCGTCGACCGGGTAGTTGTCCTTGCCGCCGAGCCACCAGTCGTAGACCCGGGCCGGATGCGGCCGGCTGGTGTCGATGCGGACGGGCGCGGTGTCGGATCCGGTCATGGGCAGTCCTCTCCTCGGGGATGCGAAGGCATGCTCGGGCGCGCGGCTCAGTAGTGCTCGCGGCACTCCCGCAGCAGTTTCTCGGTGCGCTGTGTCGAGGCGGCCCGCGCCGTCATGTGGTCCAGGACCTCCAGGTGCGCCGACACCTCCTTGCGGGAGTCCAGGTACAGGGCGCCGGTCAGATACTCGGTGAACACCATGTCCGGCAGCTCCGGCTCGGCGAACCGGAACAGCGAGAACGGCGCGTACGTCCCCGGGTGCGGGCCGTCCGCGAACTCGGCGATCTGCAGCGTGATCCGGTCCCGCGCGGACCACTCCAGGAGCTTGTCGAGCTGGTCGCGCATCACCCGGCCGTCGACGCTCACCGGACGTCGCAGCACCGTCTCCTCCATCAGCACCCACAGGTGCGGCGGATCGGGGCGCTCCAGCAGCCGCTGGCGCTCCATGCGCAGCGCCACGTGCCGTTCGACCACGTCGGGCCCGATGTTCCCGACCGTCCCGGCTTCCAGCACGGCACGCGCGTACCCCTCGGTCTGCAGCAGCCCCGGCACGAAGTGCGGTTCGTAGGAGCGGATGATACGGGCGGCACCCTCCAGGCTCACGTACATGCTGAACCACTCGGGCAGCACGTCGCCGTACCGCTGCCACCAGCCCGGCCGGTTCGCCTCCTCGGTGAGCTCGACGAACGCCGCGGACTCGGCCTCGGGCACTCCGTAGGCGCTCAGCAGCAGCTGGACGTACGGGACCTTCAGCGCGACCTCGGCGGTCTCCATCCGCCGTACGGTCGCGGGCGCCACCCGCAGGATGCGGGCGGCCTCCTCCCGTGAGAGGCCCGCCGCCTCCCTCAGTTCCTGCAGCCGCCTTCCCAGAACCACCTGGCCCACGGTGGGTGCGGCCCGCCGCTCACTCACGCCACGCCTCCCCAACGCGCCCGGGCATGCGCTCAGTCTGTCATGTTCTTCCGACACTCTCACGAGTCGCAGGTGACCGCCCTGTTTCACTGGTCCTCCGGTCCTCGCCGCATGACCCGGAAGGCGCATGGCCCGAGAGGTACATGGTCCGAGAGGTACATGGTCCGAGAGGTACATGACCCGAGAGGTAATCGACCCGGCCCCGCCCGCACGGGATCGTGGACGCACCGGGTTCCGGGCCGGCGCACTCCGGCCCGGGACCCGGCAACCGACCCCGACGGAGGATGATGCGTCATGTCCGCGACCCAGCTCGCCGCACTCGCCCGGACCGTGGAGCCGCAGCGGATGCTGCGCCGCTTCCTGGCCCTCGACGCCGTGGTGACCGGTGCCAACGCCGTCGCCTACCTCGCCCTGGCCGGACCGCTCGGCCGGTTCCTCGGGGCCGGTTCCGGTCTGCTGCTCGCGCTCGGCGCGTTCCTCGCCGGGTACGCGGCCTGCGTGGGCCTGCTGGCCGCCCGGCCGCACCCGCCCGCCCTCGGCGTACGGGTCGTCGTCGAGGCCAACCTCGCCTGGACGGCGGTGAGTCTCGCCGCCCTCGCGCTGTGGCTCACCCCGACCGCGGCGGGCGCGGTGTGGACGGTCCTCCAGGCGCTCACCGTGGCGGGCTTCGCCCTGCTCCAGCACATGGCGCTGAAGGAGCGTCAGCTCAGCCAGGACTGAAGGTACTCGGCCGTCGCCGGGTCCGCCGGGAGCAGGGTCTCCACGGCCAGCTCGGCGACGGTCACGTCCATGGGCGTGTTGAACGTGGAGATCGACGACACGAACGACAGCGTCCGCCCCCCGTGCTCGATCACCATCGGCAGCGCGAAGTACGCCACCGGCTCGGCCGGTTCCCCCGGCGGGCAGGCCCAG
>NZ_NCTE01001386.1:5005-6223 GCF_002114215.1 Streptomyces sp. 13-12-16
GCTCCAGCAGGTGTCCGCGCCACTCCCGCAGATTCCGGATCCGCGGCGCCAGCCCCTGCGGGTGCAGGGTGAGCCGCACCGCGTTCAGCGGCGGCGTCAGCAGCGCCCGGGGGACGCCGTCGAACAGCGCCATGACCCCCCGGTTGGCCGCCACGACGTCGTACATCGCGTCCACCACCAGCGCCGGATACGGCTCGAACCCGCTGATCAGCCGCTCGATGCCGTGGCGCACCACCTCCAGCGCGGGATCGTCCAGCGGGGTCTCCGGGTAGTGCGGCGCGTAACCGGCCGCCAGCAGCAGCGCGTTGCGCTCCCGCATCGGCACGTCCAGGTGCTCGGCCAGCCGCAGCACCATCTCCTCGCTGGGCCGGGAGCGGCCGGTCTCGATGAAGCTGATGTGCCGGGAGGAGGAATCGGCGCGCAGGGCCAGCTCCAGCTGGCTGACCCGCCGCTGCTCCCGCCAGGCGCGCAGCAGTGGCCCCACGCCCCCGATGCGGGAAGCGGTACCGGATGTGACAGTGGTCATGCCAGGACGGTAATCGAGAAACGGCCGTACCGGGGAGCCGCCCGCTTCCGTCCGGCCCCGGGGTCTTCTGTGGCAGCCTGGGAGTCCCGTACGGGATCACGGACCCGAACCGGCGAAGGAGCGCAGCCCATGCCCGTCGAACCGCTGTCGCAGAAGGAGACCGAGGAACGGCTGGCCGGACTGCCGGGCTGGTCGCTCGACGGTGACCGGCTCACCCGTTCCTACCGGCTCGGCTCGCACTTCGCGGCGACGGCGATGGTCGTCCACATCGCCCAGGTGCAGGAGGAGCTCGACCACCACTCCGATCTCACCCTCGGCTACGACACCGTGGCCCTGTCCGTACACACCCACAGCGCGGGCGGCGCCGTCACCGAGAAGGATTTCGAGCTCGCCCGCAGGGTGGAGGACCTGGCCCCCGGCCACGGTGCACACTGAGGCGCGTGCTGGACTACGACGAGGAAGCGGAACGGTACGACGCCCTGCGCGGCGGGGAGCCCCGGGCGGCGGCCGCCGCCGAGGCCGTGCTGAGCCTCGTACCGGCGTCGGCGCGGGAGCTGCTGGACGTGGCGTGCGGCACCGGCATCGTGACCCGGCGGTTCGCCGCCGCCCGTGCCGGCCTGCGGGTGACGGGCGCCGACCTCTCCTCGACGATGACCCGGATGGCCGTCGCCCGTCTGCCGGGCGCGGTGGTC
>NZ_NCTE01001387.1 GCF_002114215.1 Streptomyces sp. 13-12-16
CTGCGCCCTGCTCGCCACCGCGGAGCTCTCGGCACAGGGCGCCGACGGCGGCGCGGAGGCGCGGGACGCCGACGACACCCGGGCGCAGGGCACCAACGGCCCCGATGCGAAGGCCGCCGCGCTGACCGACGCCCACGCCTGCCTGGTCCGCCTGCACGAGGAGACGCCCGGTCTCACCCCGCGCCAGGAGGCCCGCCTGCTGCGGCTGCGGGCCACCGCGCTCGGCATGCGCCTGCAGACGTCGGGAAGCGAGGAGCACATCGCGCCGGTCCTCGCCGAGGCGGACCTGCTGCACACCTTCGCCACCCGGCACGACGTCGACACGCAGATCGCCGGGGCCCTGCTGCTGCGGGCCACCACGTACGCCATGTCCGGCGACCTGCCCGCCGCACTCACCGAGACCGACGGCGCCCTCGACCGGCTCAAGGCGCACGGCCCGGCCTGGCACCTGCCCCGGGCACTCGCCCTGCGCGGCCGGCTCCAGCTCGGCCTGCAGAACGCGCAGGCCGCGTACACGGACCTGGCCGAGGGCCTGCGGCTGGCCGCCGACTGGCCGGCCGACGCGGTCGACACCTCTCGCCTCCACAGCGACCTGGCCGGGGCCTGCCTGCATCTGGGCCGCCCCGACGAGGCGCTGCGGCACCTGACCCGCTCCGCGGAGCTGGACCTCCGCGGCGGCAGCCGGTTCGACGCGTACTGCACCTACAGCAACGCGGCCCAGCTCAGCCTCGACCTCGGCCGCGTCGAGGACTGCATCGCGCTGCTCGACTCCCTGCTCGCCGAACCGGACGTCGCCGCCGGGAAGCCGGACGACCGGCTCATCGCCCAACTGCGGCTGACCCGCGCCCGCGCGCTCCACGCGGGGGACGACCTCAAGGCCGCCACGGCGGAGTTCGTCGCCCTCGCGGCCGAGTCGGCCGGCTGGGACGACGACCCGGGCAGCCACGCCATGATCGCGGCCGAGACGGCCGTACTCCTCGGTGAATCCGGCGAGTTCGGCCGCGCCCGCGAGGCCGCGGACCAGGCACTCGCCGCCCACGCCGAGGATCCGCGCCCCGAGCAGCTCAGCAACTGCCTGCGCGAACTCGCCCGGCTCCAGGCGGAGCGGCAGGGCCCCGACGGCCTGGCCGGCGCCCGCGCCTTCCTCGCCGACGCCGGCCGGAT
>NZ_NCTE01001388.1:0-386 GCF_002114215.1 Streptomyces sp. 13-12-16
GTTCCTCGCCTTCCGGTCCGCCCTGAGCGCCGCTCCCCGCGCGGCGAGCGCCTCGGCCGTCACGGGGCCGCCCCCGCGGTCCGGGGCGGGGGACGCCGCCGCGGCCCCGGCCTTCTCCGCCTCGACCAGGGCCTCGAACTCCGGGGTGACACGCGCCACCGCTCCCGGCCCCAGCACGATCTGGTAGGTGTCGTCCTCGACGACCCCCATGACCGCGGGAAGGGCCTTGAGCCGCTCGTCCTGCACGAGGGACCGGTCGCGCAGCCCCAGCCTGAGGCGGGTCATGCAGTGGGCCACCGACGTCACGTTCTCCGCGCCTCCGACCAGGGGGAGGAGGGCGGCAGCGGTGGCGTGGTGCTTGTTCTCTTCGCTCATGGTGCGGTCAT
>NZ_NCTE01001388.1:490-3928 GCF_002114215.1 Streptomyces sp. 13-12-16
CCTTGCTGTGAGGTGGGAGCCGGCGCGTCTTCGAAATTTTCTTTCCTGGGTTCCGCTCGGAGTGAAAGATATTTTCAGCACCCCGGAGCGTCAAGGGTCCGAAAGCGGCGGACCGGTCGCACACCGTCCGCCACCGTGTCGGCCGGATCACGCGACCGCCCGAGCAGTGACGCACGTCACACCGGATTGCTGTCACGGGGAGCCGCACCGTCCCGGTCATCCGGGTGTAACCGCACTACGGAGGATGGACCCCACCATGGACGCCCGCATCAACTTCTTCGGCAACGCGCTCGCCGGCAAGGTGCTCAAGCACGTCAACTCCGCGAACAAGGTGGTGCACGACTCGACACTGCCGGTCGCGACCCAGGAACTGGTGAAGATCCGCGCCAGCCAGATCAACGGCTGCGGCTTCTGCACCGACATGCACACCAAGGACGCCACCGCCGCGGGCGAGACCCAGCAGCGCCTCAACCTGGTGGCCACGTGGCGTGAGGCCAAGGTCTTCACCGAGGCCGAGCGCGCCGCCCTGGAGCTGGCCGAGCAGGGCACCCGCATCGCGGACGCCGCCGGCGGCGTCACGGACGAGGCCTGGGCGAACGCCGCGAACCACTTCGACGAGGACGAACTCGCCGCGCTGATCTCGCTGATCGCGATCATCAACGCCTACAACCGCATCAACGTCATCAACCAGCAGCCCGCCGGCGACTACCAGCCCGGCCAGTTCGGCTGAGGCATCCACCCCGGCACCGGCGGACGGAGCCGGGAACCGGTACGGGCAGCACGTCGTACATCCCGGCGTGCCGCCCGTACCGCTGTCCGCGGGCGCCGCGCCCGCACCCCGTGACCGCCGTCCGGCGCCGACCGGGTGCGGTGCGGATCCGGGTCGAAGCGGGCACACGGAAGAGTCGCACAGATCACACTCTCTTAAATAGGAATCTGATATACCAATTAACTAGCATGCTGTTGCGCGCGATCCACGAAGCACGTCAGTGCCGATTAAGGAGCCACAGGATGCTCTCCACCCAGTCGATCCCGGTCGTCCGAGCCACGTTGCCCGCCGTCGGGGCCTCCCTCGGCAGCATCACCGAGCTGTTCTACCGCCGTATGTTCGAGGAGCGCCCGGATCTGCTGCGCAGCCTGTTCAACCGCGCGAACCAGGCCAACGGCGCCCAGCGCGAGGCCCTCGCCGGTGCCGTCGCGGCCTTCGCCACCACGCTGGTGGAGCGGCCCGGTGAGCGCCCCGACGCCGTCCTCGGGCGCATCGCCCACAAGCACGCCTCCCTGGGCATCACCGCCGACCAGTACACGCTCGTGGGCCGGCATCTGATGGGGGCCGTCGGTGAGGTCCTCGGGGACGCCGTGACCCCGGAGGTGGGAGCCGCCTGGGACGAGGTGTACTGGCTCATGGCCAACGCGCTGATCGCCATGGAGGCACGGCTGTACGCCGGCGCGGGGGTCGAGAACGGCGCCGTCTGGCAGGACATGGAGATCGCCGAGCGCACCGAGGAGTCGGTCGACGCCGCCTCCTTCGAGCTGCGCCGCCCCGACGGCGACCCCACCGGGCCGTTCACCCCCGGCCAGTACGTCAGCGTCCAGGTGGAGCTCCCCGACGGGGCGAAGCAGATACGCCAGTACAGCCTCTCCACCGCTCCCGGCCGCAAGACCTGGCGGATCACCGTGAAGCGGGAGCGCTCCGCCGACGGCCGGGCGCCCGAGGGAGAGGTGTCGTCCTGGCTCCACGCCCACGCCCGCCCGGGTGACATCGTGAAGGTCTCCCTGCCCTTCGGCGACCTCGTGCTCCCCGAGGGCGACAGCCCGCTGCTGCTCGCCTCCGCCGGCATCGGCATCACGCCCATGCTGTCGATGCTGGACCACCTGGTCGACACCGCGTCCGAGCGTCACGTCACCGTCCTGCACGCCGACCGCTCCCCCGCCCACCACGCGCACCGTCCGGAGATGGAGGAGCTGGTCGGCCGGCTCCCGAACGCCGCGCTGCACGTGTGGTACGAGACGCCCGGGGAGCCGGTGCCGCCCCACGTCCACGCGGGCCTGGCCGACGTGTCCCGGCTGACGCTGCGGGAGGGCGTCAGCGCGTTCCTGTGCGGTCCGCTGCCCTTCATGCAGGGCGTCCGCGGTGACCTGCTCGCCCAGGGGGTCGCCCCGAAGGACATCCACTACGAGGTGTTCGGCCCCGACCTCTGGCTCAGCAAGTAGGACAGGACAGGAGGCGGACCGTCACCCGGACGGTCCGCCTTTCGGCGTCATGTGCGCGCGCTCCGCCTTGCCGACCGCAACAGTGGCACTAACATGTTGCCGGACAGGCCGTGAACACCATGTCGCTCCTTCCCGGAAGGGCACACCATGAGCATCGCAGTCTTCGGCGGTACCGGACTGATCGGGTCGAAGGTCGTCGAGAAGCTGAACGCCGCCGGTCACGAAGCGGTGCCGCACTCGCTCTCGACCGGGGTGGACGTGCTCACCGGCGAGGGGCTGGAGAAGGCCGTCGCGGGCGCCGACGTGATCGTCAACCTGACGAACTCCCCCACCTTCGACGAGGCCTCACCCGCTTTCTTCCGGACCTCGATGGAGAAGCTGCTGGCCGCCGCGGAGAAGGCCGGGGCGCGTCACTTCGTCGTCCTCTCCATCGTCGGTGTGGACCAGGTGCCGGAGCTGGACTACTACCGGGCGAAGACCCTGCAGGAGGAACTCCTGGCCGCCGGGCCGGTCCCGTACTCCATCGTGCGCGCCACCCAGTTCATGGAGTTCGTGGACGCCATCCTGTCCTGGACCACCGAAGGGGACACCGTTCGTCTGCCCGGCACCCCGGTCCAGGTCATCGCCGCCGAGGACGTGGCCGACGCGGTCGCCTCGGTGGCCGCGGGCGCCCCGCTGGGGGGAGTCCGCAACATCGCGGGCCCCGAGGTCCTCCCCCTCGACGAACTGGGGCGGGTCACCCTGGAGGCCCGTGGCGACACCCGTCACACGGTTGTCAGGGACGACGACGCCGGCATGTTCGGTGTCGTCCGCGGGGACGTCCTGACCGGCAAGGAGGACGCCCGTCTCGCCCCCACCCGTTATGCCGACTGGATGGCCGCCCACACGCGCTGACACGGCCCCCGGTGCCCGCAGCCGCTCCCTTCCGTGCCGCAACGGTGCCGATGCCGTCGGCGATAAGATGTGGTGGGAAGGCTGAGGACGAGGGGAACACATGGTCTCTGGAGCCCGCACGGCGCACAACATCGAGGTCACCGCTGAAAGCCTCCAGGAGGACCTGGACCGTCTGCGGATGCAGAAGCAGGCCCTGGAGCGGGAACTGGCCGCCGTCGTGGCGCACCTGGACTCCGTGCAGCGGGCTCTCGGCGCCCTCCAGGGCCTGATGCGCGACCCCGCCCCGGCGGCGGCCCGGGCCGGCGCGGCGGAGCCGCAGCGGGCGCCGGC
>NZ_NCTE01001389.1:0-3625 GCF_002114215.1 Streptomyces sp. 13-12-16
GTGCAGCGTCCTGGGCATCACACCGTGCCGCATCGCCTGGACGACCTTGACGATGGCCGCCACACCGGCCGCGGCCTGCGTGTGACCGATGTTCGACTTGATCGACCCCAGCCACAGCGGGCGCTCCCCGGGGCGGTCCTGCCCGTAGGTGGCCAGCAGCGCCTGCGCCTCGATCGGGTCACCCAGCGTCGTTCCCGTGCCGTGCCCCTCGACCATGTCCACGTCGGCGCTCGAGAGCCCCGCGTTGGCCAGCGCCTGCCGGATCACCCGCTGCTGGGAGGGGCCGTTGGGCGCCGTCAGGCCGTTGCTGGCACCGTCCTGGTTGGTGGCCGTGCCCCGCACCACCGCCAGCACCGGGTGACCGTTGCGCCGGGCGTCCGAGAGCCGCTCGACCAGCAACACGCCCACGCCCTCGGCCCAGCCGGTGCCGTCGGCCGCGGCCGCGTACGACTTGCAGCGCCCGTCCGACGACAGTCCGCGCTGCTCGCTGAACTCGATGAAGTTCTCCGGCGTGGCCATCACGGTGATGCCGCCGGCGAGGGCGAGCGAGCATTCGCCCGACCGCAGCGACTGGATCGCCATGTGCAGGGCGACCAACGACGAGGAGCAGGCGGTGTCCAGGGTCACCGCCGGACCTTCGAGTCCGAGGACGTAGGACACGCGGCCCGAGGCGATGGCGCCGGTGGCACTGTTGTGGGAGTAGTCGTGGTACGTCATCCCGGTGAACACACCGGTCGCGCTGCCCTTCAGGGTCGTCGGGTCGATGCCCGCACGCTCCAGCACCTCCCAGGAGGTCTCCAGCAGCAGCCGCTGCTGCGGGTCCATCATCAACGCCTCGTTCGGCGCGATCCCGAAGAACGCCGGGTCGAACTCCGCGGCGTCGTACAGGAACCCGCCCCGGTCGACGTAGCTGGTGTGCGGGCGGGTGCCGGTGGGATCGTAGAGCCGCTCCAGGTTCCAGCCCCGGTCGGTGGGGAAGCCGGAGACGGCGTCCGTGCCGTCGGCCACCATCCGCCACAGGTCCTCCGGCGAGGCCACCCCTCCCGGGTAACGGCACGCCATGCCGACGATCACGATCGGGTCGTCGCCGGCCGGGGTCACGGCCGCCGTGACGCGCTTCGCGCGCACGGTTCCCGATATCTCGTCGAGCAGGTGACGCGCGAGAACGGCGGGGGTGGGGTAGTCGAACACGAGCGTCGCCGGGAGCTTCAGGCCCGTCGCACGGCCCAGTCCGTTGCGCAGTTCGACGGCCGCCAGGGAGTCGACGCCCAGGTCCCGGAACGTACGTTCCGGGCCGACCGCCTCCGGTCCGGCGTAGCCGAGGTTCATGGCGGCTTGCGTACGGACCAGGGTCAGCAGCACGTCGAGCCGCTGCTCCTCGGCAAGGCCCGCGAGCCGCTGGTGGATCCCGTCCGCGCCTGTGCGGGGCCGGGCGGTGCCGCGTACGACGACGGGGATCAGTCCCCGCAGTACTTCCGGTATCGAGCCGCCGGCCCGGACTGCCGCGAGGTTCAGTTTCAGGGGGATCGCGACGGGCTCGTCCGTCCGCACCGCCGCGTCGAGGAGTGCGAGGCCGTCGTGGTTGGACAGGGGGAGGAAGCCGCCCCGCTCCATACGGGACCGATCGGCCTCGCTCAGGGTGCCCACCATGCCGGCCGCCTGGCTCCAGGGTCCCCAGGCGAGGGATTGGGCCGGCAGGCCCTGGGCACGACGGTGCGCGGCGAGCCCGTCCAGGAAAGCGTTGGCCGCGGCGTAGTTGCCCTGCCCCGGCCCACCCAGCACCCCCGCCGCGGAGGAGAACAGAACGAACGCCGACAGATCCATCCCCCGCGTCAACTCATGCAGATACCAGGCGGCATCCGCCTTCGGCCGCAACACCCGCCCCACACGCTCCGGCGTCAACGACCCGATCAACCCGTCGTCCAGCACACCCGCCGCATGCACCACACCACTGAACGAACGCCCCGCCAACAAACCGGCCAACGCCTCACGGTCCGCCACATCACACGCGGCCCACTCCACCCGCGCACCCAACGCGGACAACTCCGCCGCCAACTCCACCGCACCCGGCGCATCCGCACCACGACGGCTCACCAACAACAACCGCCCCACACCATGACCACGCACCAGATGCCGGGCCACCAACCCACCCAACGCACCCGACGCACCCGTCACCAACACCACATCACCGAACACCGACGACGCCACCGAACCCGCACCCGCACCCGCACCCGGCACACGCGCCAACCGCGGCACCAGACACCGCCCGTCCCGAACCGCCACCTGAGGCTCACCCGTCGCCAGAGCCAGCCCCACACCCGCCTCCACCCCCACGGCATCCACCGCACCAGGCAGATCCACCAGAACGAACCGCCCCGGATCCTCCGACTGCGCACTACGCACCAGACCCCACACCGCAGCCCCGGCCAGATCCGAGACATCCTCACCCGCCACCGACACCGCACCCCGCGTCACCACCACCAGGGTGCCGCTCTCCGTCTGCAGCACTTCCAGCAAGGAGCTCAACGCGGACAGCACGTCGTCGTCCTCGGCACGCCACACCTTCGCGCCGCCGACCGCACCACCGCCCGAGGCCACCGGCGTCCACTCCACCTGATACAGCGAGTCGACCCGCGTCAGCGACCGCGCGGACAGCTCCCGCAGCGTCAAGCCGCCCACGGACACCACCGGCCGGCCCGAGCCGTCCGCCGCGTCCAACGACACCTGGTCCGTTCCCGTCGACGCCACCCGCACCCGCAGCGTGTCGGCCCCGGTGGCGTGCAGTTCCACATCCGCCCACGAGAACGGCAGCACCACGCGGTCACCGTCCAACAGCAACGGAATCGCGTGCAGAGCCGAGTCCAGCAACGCCGGATGCAGGCCGAACCGGTCCACCGCCCCGGACAACGCCACCTCGGCGAACACCTCGTCACCACGCCGCCAGGCGGCCTTCAGTCCCTGGAAGACCGGCCCGTACTCCACTCCGGCTTCGGCCAGTCCCTCGTACAGATCCGTCACGTCCACCGGTACCGCTTCCGCCGGCGGCCACTGGGTCAGGTCCTCCTCCCGGGCGCCGGTTCCCGGGGCGAGCGTCCCGGCCGCATGACGCACCCACGACGCGGACGGTCCGTCCTCGTCACGGGCATGCACCTCGACCGATCGGCGGCCCGACCCGTCGTCCGCCCCGACCACCACCTGGATGGCCGTCGCCGCACGCCGGTCCAGCACCAGCGGCGCCTCGATCGTCAGCTCCTCGACACGGCCGCAGCCCACCTCGTCGCCCGCGCGGACCGCCAACTCCACATGACCGGCACCGGGAAAGACCACCGCTTCCGCCACCACGTGATCGGCCAGCCAGGGCTGTGATCCCACCGACAGCCTTCCGGACAGCACCACCTGGTCCGCGCCCGCGACCGCCACCACGCCATCCAGCAACGGATGGCCGGACTCCTCCGGCCCACGTCCCGACTCCAGCCAGTAGCGCTCCCGCTGGAAGGGGTAGGTGGGCAGGTCGACACGGCGGGCGCCGCGCCCGGCGAACACGGCCTTCCAGTCGGGGGACGCACCGCTCACATGCAGATGCCCGACGGCCGTCAGCAGCGTGGCGGTCTCGGGACGCTCCCGC
>NZ_NCTE01001389.1:3716-3833 GCF_002114215.1 Streptomyces sp. 13-12-16
ATGCCGCACCCAGAACTCCGCCGACCCCATCTCCTTGGTCAGACGGATGACCGGCTCCCGGTAGGTGACACCCTCGGCGACCTTCCGGAAGTCCTCCAGCATCGGCTCCATCAACGG
>NZ_NCTE01001389.1:3843-4403 GCF_002114215.1 Streptomyces sp. 13-12-16
CCGCCGTCAGCAGCGTGGCGGTCTCGGGACGCTTCCGCCGCGACGCGGCCACCGCCCCCTCGACCATCGCCGTCAGCACACCGTCCGGCCCGATCTCCAAAAACCGCGTCACCCCTCGGTCCCGCAGGCCCTGGACGTCGTCGGCGAACCGCACCGCATCCCGCACGTGCCGCACCCAGAACTCCGCCGACCCCATCTCCTTGGTCAGACGGATGACCGGCTCCCGGTAGGTGACACCCTCGGCGACCTTCCGGAAGTCCTCCAGCATCGGCTCCATCAACGGCGAATGGAACGCGTGCGAGACCCTGAGCCGGGACGACCTGCGGCCGGCGAACCGCCCGACCACCGCCGACACCGCCTCCTCCACACCCGAGACGACCACGGAATCAGGCGTGTTGACAGCCGCGATCCCCACACGCTCGTCGAGGTACGGTGCCACCTCCGCCTCCGCCGCCTGCACCGCCACCATCGCCCCACCCGACGGCAACGCCTGCATCAAACGACCCCGCGCCACGATCAACCGCGCCGCATCCTCCAGATCCAGCACACCCGCCACATGC
>NZ_NCTE01001389.1:4413-4530 GCF_002114215.1 Streptomyces sp. 13-12-16
TCCTCCGCCGCCTGCACCGCCACCATCGCCCCACCCGACGGCAACGCCTGCATCAAACGACCCCGCGCCACGATCAACCGCGCCGCATCCTCCAGATCCAGCACACCCGCCACATGC
>NZ_NCTE01000146.1 GCF_002114215.1 Streptomyces sp. 13-12-16
TCGGCGCGGCCTGTGTCGCCGCCGCGGGCGCGCTCGGCGCCACCCTGATCACCCTGGATTTGGCACCGCAGCAGGCGGCCGGCGTGGTGGCCGTCGTGGTGGTGCTCTTCGGCGGGTTCGTCCCGTCGCTGTCGTTCCGGCTGGCCGGCATGCGGATGCCGCCCCTGCCGACCAACGTCCAGCAGCTGCAGCAGGGCATCGACCCGTACTCCTCCTCGGACGTCGACGCCCGCTCCGCGCTGGCGGACGGCTGGATGACCGCCCTCTACGGCGCCATCGGCCTGGTCTGCCTGCCCTGCCTGGTGGCCCTCATGGCGTCGCCGGGCCTCGCCGAGATCCTCACCGTCGTGGCCCTCTCCCTCCTGCTGCTGCTGCACAGCCGGGGGCTGGGCAACGTCTGGCAGCGGCTGGCGCTGACCTGCGCCGGGGCCTGGGGCGTGGTCCTGCTGCTGTTCGTCTCCGCGCGCTCCCTCGCCCCGGCGGACCGGCTGACCCTGACGGCCGGCCTGATGGGGCTGGCCGCCGCGATCACCATCGCCTCGTGGACCGTGCCCGGACGGCGGCTCGTCCCGTACTGGGGGCGCGCGGCCGAGCTGCTGCACTCACTCGCCGCCCTCAGCATCCTGCCGCTGACGCTCTGGTCGATGGGCGTCTACGGCTGGCTCCGCGGCATCAACGGCTGACCCGGGAGAACGGCGACATGCACAGCAAGCGCGACCAAGTACAGGCGCACCTCTTCATCATGGGCCGGCTGGCCTCGGCCATGCTGCGCTCGGAGCCCGACGCCCCGGAGAGCCCGCTGGGCAGGACCAACCGCGGCGCCGCGATCGGCGTGATCATCGCCTTGCTGGTGTGCGCGGGCGCCTTCGTCTTCGGACTCCTGCGGCCCGGCGGCAACGACTCGTGGCGCTCGGGGGAGAACCTGATCGTCGACAAGCAGACCGGCGCGCGCTACCTGTACCTGGACGGACGGCTGCGCCCGGTGCGCAACTACGCGTCGGCCCGGCTGGTCACCGGCGGCGAGGTCGGCGTCACCACGGTGGGCACGTCCTCGCTGGCCGGCACCCCGCACGGAACACCCGTCGGCATCCCCGACGGGCCCGAGGCGCTGCCGGGCACCGGTGACCTGGACCGCACCCCGTGGCTGGTGTGTTCCGGCGTCCTGCCCCGGACGACGGGCGTCGTCACGGTGACCACGACGCTCGCCCTCGGCGCCGACGCCCCGCAGGACGTGCCCGGCGGCGGGCGACTGGGCGAGGACGAGGGCATGCTGGTCACCGGCCCGGACGACGCCACGTACCTGCTGTGGCAGGGCAGCCGGCTGCGGCTGGACGGGCGGGCGAAGGCGGCCGAGGCCCTCGGGTACGGCGACGTCACCCCGCGTCCCGTCTCCGCGGCGTTCCTCGACTCCTTCCCGCTGGGACCCGACCTGGCCCCCGCCGAGGTGCCCGGCCGGGGCGGGAAGGGCCCCGAACTGGCCGGGCTGAGCACCAGGATCGGGCAGCTCTTCAAGGTCGACGTGCCAGGCTCGGCCGCCCGCCTCCACCTGCTCACGAAGGACGGGCTCGTGCCCCTGACGGACACGGAGGCGGCCCTTCTGCTGGGCGATCCGCAGACGCGGGAGAAGGCGTACGGCGGGGGCGCCGCGACCGTGGTGACGCTCGGCGCGGACACCCTGGCCGGGCACCTCGCCCCCGACGCGCGGAGCCCGGAGCCGGCGAAGCTGCCCGCGCAGCCGCCGAAGGCGGTCACCGTCGCCACCGGCTCCGTGTCCTGCGCGGAGGTCGACTCCACGGACTCCGGTGTGCGGGTGGGCGCCTCGGTGCTGCCCGAGGGCGCCCTGCCCCGGGCCGTGCAGGCGCCGGCGCCCGAGGTCGAACCGGGCTGCCTGAAGGTCGACTCCATCGCCGTACGGGCCGGAAGGGGCGCGCTGGTCAGGGCGTTGAGCGCGAGCGGCAGCGCGCTGGGCGACACCACGTACCTGGTGACGGACGAGGGCGTGAAGTACCGGCTGCTGTCCCAGGAGGCGGTGAAGGCGCTGGGCTACGAGGGCGTCGAGGCGCGGACGATGCCGTCCCCGATGCTGGCCATGCTGCCCAGCGGCCCGGACCTGACCCCCGAGGCGGCGTCCGAGGGTGAGGCACGGGTGACGCTGCGGTGCCCCGGGCGGTAGCGGGCGGGAGGGGGCGACCGGGCCCCGCCGGCAATCGTCAGGAAGGGAAATTTTTGGCGTCCGCGCGGCCACCCCAGGTTAAGCCGGGCACCCGGCGGCGCCCACCGGACGCCGCCGGGTGCCCGATCTGTCCGGCCGGATCCCCGCCCCGCTCACTTGAGCGGCGTGAATTCGAGGTCATTGCTCAATTGAGCCCGTTAATAGAGGAGTTCGGGGTTCCGCGGGCAATTGCCAAACAAGTTGCGGCCTGCATAGCATCTGGCCACCCCATGACCCCGGCGATTCAGTCGTGATCGCAAGGACACTCCGTCTGCCCACGGAGTGAAGTGGGGGCCGCAGCCCGGTGAGCGTCACCGAAAAGGGAGTTCTCTCATGGCCATGCAGCAGTCCGAAGAACGCGCGACCCGCAACGGGATCATGGCGCTGGAACAGGCCTTCACCGGTGTCCAGCGCTGCCAGCAGGACGTCCAGTCCACGTCGCACACGCTCGCCTCGAACTACGGCGGTGTGGACGGCGGAAAGTACAAGAAGCTGCTGGAGCAGTGGGACGAGCACGTCGACACCATCCTGATCAACCTGGACCGGATGGTCGACGAGCTCAACGGCACCCTCCGGGAGCACGGGCTGGTGCAGGGATCCACCAGCGACGCGATCGACTCGGAGTACTCGCGCTCCACGCAGGTGTTCGACGAGCTCAACGGCACCAACACGTCGTCGAACTGACCCCGGCGCACCCAGCAGATCTCCCAGCCCTTCCACTCACGTCGTTCTCCCGGTGAATAGAGGACTCCGATGGACTTCTCCGATGGCTACATCTACGTCGACTACAACCATGCCGAAGGCGCGGCGGACGACATGGTCAGCCAGTCCCAGTCGATCATGAGCATTCTGGCCAACCTGGAAATGGAACTGGCCGAACTCCGCAACAGCTGGATCGGTGACGACCGGGACGTCTACAGCGAGGTCCAGGCGAAGTGGGACAACGCTGTCGAGAACATCAAGAACCTGCTCGCCAACCACTCCGGTCTGCTCACCGAGATCTCCTCCAACTACCGGTACACGGAGCAGAACCTGACGCAGCGGTGGGGCGACATCAGGATCGGCAGCCGCTGACGCCGGCCGGTGACGGAAGGGTGATCACGTGGCCGTCACGGTCCTCGACAGCACATTCCTGAAGAATTTCATCAACAACCAGGTCGACGGCTTCCGGACGACCCTGGAGAACATCCTCAAGGACAGCCCGACCGCCGGCCCGGCGATCACGTTCATCGCGGACAGCATCTCGACCACGACGATCGACTCCGCGAAGCCGCTCGTCATCGGTCTCATGGCCGGCGAGAACAGCGCGGTCGGCGGGGGCGCCCTGAACAAGGTCGTCCAGCAGGGCGCGGGCGAGGTCGTGCGCATCCTGGAGGACCAGACGGTCCTCTTCGAGGACCTCGAACAGGCGTTGTGGGACACCATCGACGAGCTGGCCAAGGCCCAGGGCAAGAATCTCGAGAACATCACCGCGGACGATTTCATGGACATCTTCGAGGATGTCGACAGTGATCTCGGCAATTCCGGTGGCACCGAAGAGGAAGAGTAGCGGAGTTCGGCGATGGCCAACCCCGGGGACAACAACAACGACAACTGGAAAAAAGCGGTTGACCTGCTCACCGGCTATGTCCTGCCGGAGCGGAAGACGTTGTTCGACGACCTGAAGGGTAACGACGGCATCCCGCTGATCCACGTCCGGCTGGACAAGCACGGCGGCCCGGATTACTCGTCGGGTTTCCTGTCCTCGAGCGGATGGAAGACGCACAACACCGACTACACCATCCCGTTCTACCGTCCCAGTGACGACTCCCAGGACGTGTCCGCGGGGAAGTACCTCTACCGGTACCGCGCCTACATCACCTTCCTCGCGTCCGGCCAGTCCTGGCCGCCGGGCGGGGACGACGTGATCCCGGACTACACGAAGACGAGTGAGCGCCTGAAGGACAAGGGCGGCTGGAACAAAGAGGGCGAGAAGCTCGACTGGAACACCAACGCGCTGGTCCGGTACGTCTACGGCTCCCGGGACGCCCTCTCGCAGATCACCATGTGGCCCTACTCGACCCACGGGTTCAAGAACCGCGGCTACCCGGTGAACGACGCGGACTACGTCGACCTGCGCACCTTCACGGAAACGGCCAAGGCCTTCGACCGGGTGGTCAAGTTCTTCGAGGACAGCGCGGTCACCGTCGGCAAGTGGGACACCGAGGACATCGGAGAGGGCAGCGACTCCTGGGACGGCACGTCGGCCGCCATCTTCAAGGCGCTCATCCACAAGCTGGCCCGGAACTACGAGGGCTACGCCGACCAGCTCAACGGCAAGGGCGGCGAGGGCACCGCCGTCACCATCGACGGTGTGACGGTGACCTCCGCGCCGGCCCGGGCGCTGGCCGAGGCCCAGGGCGTTCTCCTCGCCCAGGCGCAGAAGCTCCACGACACCTGGAACGCGTGGAAGGCCGAGAGCAATCCACAGCGCTGGCTCTACGACATGCTGCAGAACGCCCGGCTGACCCTCTTCGACACCCAGTACGACAAGACGGACATCGAGACGGTGTCCAGCGGCGGCGGGCCGTACACCACCTGGCACAACTACGTGGTGTCGACCGACGGCTTCCGGAACGAGATCGTCATCGAGGGCAAGTCGTACGGCAAGCCGAGCGAGATGACCACGTGGAAGGCGATCGCCGACGAGGCGGTGCGCCGGTGGGAGCAGTCCGTGCAGGACTGGCTCAGCACGGCGGGCGCCGAGGCCATCGTCGAGATCCACAAGGCCTTCAAGACGGCGGAGAAGGCGTTCGACACCAGCATCACCGACAAGGACGACCGCCCCCTCTCCGAGATCTCCGCCAAGGTGGAGGCCGACGCCGAGAAGAAGAAGGCGGAAGCCGAGGCGGCGGCTGCCAAGGCCGAGCGGGAGAAGGAGAAGGCCGAGGCGAAGGCCGAGCGGGACAAGGAGAAGGCCGAGGCCGAGAAGGAGAAGGCGGAGGCCAAGGCGGAGGCCGAGAAGGAGAAGGCCGAGGCGAAGGCCGAGCGGGAGAAGGAGAAGGCCGAGGCCGAGAAGGAGAAGGCGGAGGCCAAGGCGGAGCAGGAGCGCGAGAAGGCCGAAGCGAAGGCCGAGCAGGCCGCCGCCAAGGCGGAGGCCGAGAAGGAGAAGGCCGAGGCCAAGGCGGAGCAGGAGCGCGAGAAGGCCGAAGCGAAGGCCGAGCAGGCCGCCGCCAAGGAAGAGGCCGAGAAGGAGAAGGCCGAGGCCAAGGCGGAGCAGGAGCGCGAGAAGGCCGAGGCCAAGGCCGAGCAGGCCGCCGCCAAGGAAGAGGCCCGGCAACAGCAGGCGCTCGTCCTCGCCCAGAACCAGAAGGCTCAGGACGAGGCGAAGAAGGAACGGGAACGGGCCTCGGCCCAGGCCGAAGCCGACCGCGCCGAGGCCAAGGCCGAACAGGAAGCCGCGAAGGCGGAGGCCGCCGCCGAGAAGGAGGCCGCCAAGCAGGAGCAGGCCCGGGCGAAGGCCGAGGCGGAGCGCGAGCAGGAGGCCGCCAAGGCGGAGGCCGAGAAGGAGAAGGCCGAGGCGAAGGCCGAGCAGGACCGCGAGAAGGCGGAAGCCGAGGCGGAGCAGGAAGCGGCCAAGGCGGAGGCCGAGAAGGAGAAGGCCGAGGCGAAGGCCGAGCAGGAGGCCGCGAAGGCCGAAGCGAAGCAGGAGCAGGAGACGGCGAAGGCGGAGGCCGCCGCCGAGAAGGCGGAAGCCAAGCAGGAGCAGGCCCGGGCGAGGGCCGAGGCGGAGCGCGAGCAGGAGGCCGCCAAGGCGGAGGCCGCCGCCGAGCGGGAAGCCGCCAAGCGGGAACAGACCGACGCGCAGTCCAGGGCGGAGGCCCAGCAGGAAGAGGCCCGCCGCGAGGCCCTGCGGGAGCAGCAGCAGGCCAGGCTGGACGCCCAGAACGCCAAAGCCGAGGCACAGGCCGACTACGAGCAGCAGAAGGCCGAGGCCCGCGCCGAGCGCGACGCCGCCCTCCAGGAGGCCGACCGCCAGGAGGCGGCGGCGCGACAGGAGTACGAGCAGGAGAAGGCCGAAGCCCAGGAGCAGCGGGACCAGGCACGCCAGGACGCCGAACAGGAACGCGCCGAGGCACGCCAGGAGTACGAGCGGGAGATCGCCGCCGGTACCGACGAGAAAGAGGCCCGCGAGGAGTACGACCGGCGGATCGAGGAGATCGACGCCGCCGAACGGGAGGCCCTCGAACGGGCGGACGCCGCCGAGGCCGAGGCCAGGAGCGAGTACGACCGGGCGAAGGCCGACGCCCAGGCGGAACGCACGGAGGCGCGCACCGAGGCCGAGCAGGCGCGCAAGGACGCCAAGGCCGAGTACGACCAGCGCATGGGCGACATCCAGGCCGAGTACGACCGGATCAGCGCCGGTCAGAAGGACATCGACGAGCTGATCCGGCAGCGCATCGCCGACCTCCCCGAGCCCCCCGACCTCTCCGCCTACAACCCGGGCGGCTCCACGGGCTCGGCGGGCTCCGCGTATTCCTCCGCGTTCGACGACAACCTCTACAACCAGGACGACCTCGCCTCGGCGCTCGGCCGTCCGCAGGGCGGCGACGCCCTGGCGGGCGCCTCCGCCGGCGGCACCGGCACGGGAGCGGGCTCGCCGATGTACCCGC
>NZ_NCTE01001390.1:0-364 GCF_002114215.1 Streptomyces sp. 13-12-16
CTTCGGCTGGGCCGGCCGTGACCCGCGCCCGGGGACGCGCCGCGAGGGACGCTGGCTGCTCGGCACGGGCACGGCCGCGGCCTCCTTCCCCTCGGGCGCCCTTCCGTCGACGGCCGCGGTGACCGCGGAGGCGGACGGCACTTTCACCGTGCGGATCGCCGCGGCCGACATCGGCACCGGGGCGCGCACGGCGCTCACCCTGGTGGCCGCCGACGCGCTTCGGGTGGCGCCCGACCGGGTCCGGGTGCACATCGGCGACAGCGACTTCGGTCCGGCGGGGATCGCGGGCGGCTCCATGGGCACCCGCTCCTGGGCCTGGGCGATCACGGCCGCCGCCGGGGAACTGCGGGACCGGCTCGGGCCG
>NZ_NCTE01001390.1:474-1368 GCF_002114215.1 Streptomyces sp. 13-12-16
GCACCGTGCCCCCGGAGGGCATCACCGTACGGTCCGACACCACCGCCGCCCTCGGCGCCCTCGCCCAGAAGGAACGGCACTCCTTCGGGGCGCAGTTCGCCGAGGTGGCCGTGGACGTCACCACCGGCGAGGTGCGGGTGCGGCGGATGCTCGGCATCTTCGCCGCGGGCCGGATCGTCAACCCGCTCACCGCGCGCGGTCAGCTCGTGGGCGGCATGACCTGGGGCATCTCGATGGCCCTGCACGAGGAGGCGGTCCGGGACCGGGGCTCCGGCGGCCTCTACGGCGCCGACCTGGCCGGCTACCACGTCGCCACCCACGCCGACGTGCCGACGGTCGAGGCGGACTGGGTCGACGACCCGGACCCCGACGACCCCGTCGGCATCAAGGGCATCGGCGAGGTCGGCATCGTGGGCGCGGCGGCGGCCGTCGCCAACGCGGTCTGGCACGCGACCGGCGTACGGCACCGGAACCTGCCCATCCGTCCGGACCGGGTCCTGCGGGCGGGAGGAACGGGTGTTTGACATCGCCGGCGAGCTGCACCGCTGGCTGACCGAGGGCCGGGAGTTCGCCGTGGCCACGGTGGTGTCCGTGGGCGGCAGCGCGCCGCGCGGCCCCGGCGCCGCCCTCGCCGTCGACCGCGAGGGCACGGCGATCGGCTCGGTGTCCGGCGGGTGCGTGGAGGGCGCGGTGTACGAACTGTGCGCCCGGGCGCTCGCGGACGGCGAGACCCGTGTCGAACGGTTCGGCTACAGCGACGAGGACGCCTTCGCCGTCGGCCTGACCTGCGGCGGGGTCATCGACATCATGGTGACCCCGGTCGGCCGGCGGGCCCCCGCCCGGCAGGTGCTCGGGGCTGCGCTGTCGGCCGTCCTGCGGGGCGGGCCGGGGGCG
>NZ_NCTE01001391.1:0-2426 GCF_002114215.1 Streptomyces sp. 13-12-16
CCCGCCCCGCGGACCGCCGAACGCCCGGCCCCCGTCACCACGGGCGTGGGCGTGCCGCAGTTCTCCGACCACCAGCCCCCCACCGGGACGGCGGCTCCGGCCCCGACCCCCCGCTCCGTGCCCGCGCGGCGCCGCCCGCGGCAGGGGAAGATCGCCCAGCGGGTCGTCCCGCACGACCTGCTGCCCGACACCCTGCGGGACGAGCTCATCGAACTCGGCGACCTCTTCCGCGCCTACCAGCGGCGCGAGCAGCCCGACCTGGCGCTCCTCGCCGACCTCCAGGAACGCAAGGCCCGCGCCTTCACCGCCTGGGCCGGTGTCACCGGCGACGACGACCTGCGGGAGGAGGCCCGGCGCGCCGAGCAGGCCGCCGCCACCATCCGACGCCAGCACCAGCAGCGCACCGGCGGCGTCACGGACGGCGACGGACCGGCCGTGACGCGGCTGCTGACCGTACCGACGCAGTGGGAGCACGCGCGCTCCGTCCTCACGCACGTGGCCGGCCACGCCCCGCTGCCCGGACCGGAGGCACGGCTGCTGGCACTGATGCTGACCCTGCGCACCGCGCACACCGGCACCGGCAACCTCGTCGGCCAGGACGTCAACGGGCTGGGCCTGAGCGATCCGCGGGACCTGGTCGAGAAGCTGACCGGCTGCGGCTGGCTGTCCCTCCCCGGCACCGTCGACGACCTGCTCGCCTCCCGGCCGGAGAGCCCCACCCCGATCACCGTCCCCTCCCTGGTGCCCCCCGAGGACGGGACGGGCCCGTTCACGTTCGGCAGGAAGATGCGGCCCAAGCTCTCCGGCTGGGCCCAGCGGGTCGTGACGGACAAGAAGCTCCGCAAGTCCAAGGCCCCCGCCGGCCCCCGGCTGCTCGCCCTGACGCTGGCCACCCGGACCGACGCCTCGGGCCGCCTCGGCCCCGGCGGCCAGGGCATCGCCCTGGACACCCTCGCCGCCCAGGTCCCGGCCGACCCCGACGGACTCCAGGGCCTGATCGACCGCCTGACCGCGGCGGACTGGCTCACCGGGGCCGCCCTCACCGACACCCACCTCACCGGCCGCCTGACCGAACGCGTCCTGCCCCTCACCTGCCCCCTCCTCTAGCGCGCCCCCGACAGGAACGGCTCGCAGGGGCCACGACGACGACCCCGGCGGGCGGGGCCCGGCGGGGTCGTCGACCGGCGGGAAGACGGCCGTCCGGCCGTCGGGGAGCGCGGCAGCCCGGTCGCCGGGGAGGCGGCCGTTCGACCCTCGAGGTGTCGCCGGACCTGCCGCTTCGCCCGCGGCGCGCGTCCGTGGTGCGATGGAACCGGGGGCGGAAAGGAGAGCGGTCATGTCCGCAGCGAAGCGAACGAGTGTCGCCGTCCCGGTGTCGGTCCGACCGCTGGTCGAGCCGGACCTGGATCGGGCCGACGAGATCTTCAGGGTCGCCTTCGGGACCTTCCTCGGGCTCCCCGAGCCGGAGACGTTCTTCGGAACCGCCGACTACGTCCGCACCCGCTGGGCGGCGGATCCGCGGGCCGCCTTCGCGGCGACCGTCGAGGGCGAGGTCGTCGGATCGAACTTCGCCGCCGACTGGGGCAGCGTCGGGTACTTCGGCCCGCTGACCGTACGTCCGGACCTGTGGGACCGGGGCATCGGCAGGCGCCTCATGGAACCGGTCATGGACCGCTTCGACACCTGGGAGAACCGCCACCTCGGCCTGTTCACCTTCTCGCACAGTCCCAAGCACCTCGAGCTCTACCGCCGGTACGGTTTCTGGCCCCGGTTCCTCACCGCCGTCATGAGGAAACGGGTCACCGTCAGCGCCGTGGTCCCCGGCCGCGTGCTGTACGGCGAGCTGACCGCCGCCGAGCGGCCCGACGCACTGGGCCTCGCTCGCGCACTGACGGGGGCCGTGCACGAGGGCCTGAGCCTGGAGCGCGAGATCACGGCCGTACAGGCGCAGGGGCTCGGTGACACCGTCCTCCTCGAGGGCGCGGGCTCCGGCCTCGACGGTCTGGCCGTCTGCCACTGCGGAGCGGGGTCGGAGGCCGGCGAGGACGTGTGCTTCGTCAAGTTCGGCGCCGTACGCCCCGGCCCGGACGCCGCGGACCGGTTCGAACGACTGCTGGACGCGTGCGAGCAACTGGCCGCCGAGAAGGGGCTGGGGCAACTGGACGCCGGAACGAACCTGGCCCGCCAGGACGCCTACCGGCGCATGGCCGACCGCGGTTTCCGCACCTGGCTGCAGGGCGTGACCATGCACAGGCCCAACGAACCCGGCTACAGCCACTCGGACGCCTACGTGATCGACGACTGGCGCTGAGCCGACCGCCGTACCCGGCTCCGGGGGCCCTGATGCCGTTCGACGGGCTTGCGGTTCGGTTCGAGGCGACGGTTCGGGTCGTGGCGGTTCATCAGTGGCGGGGGAACCCCCGGCC
>NZ_NCTE01001391.1:2436-3492 GCF_002114215.1 Streptomyces sp. 13-12-16
ACCCGCGCTGGAGGCCGGTTCGGGGTCATGACCGAGCCGTTCGATCAACGCGGGCGTGGCGGCCGGGTCCCGGACGGCCGGCCGACGGTGGTTCCCGGTTCACGCGCAAGGCCCAGGACCACCATGGGGGTGGGGCCTCCAGGACGAGATGACGTCGTTCATGGGCTTTCCGTCGACCCATACGTTCGCGAGGTTGTTGATGTTCCCGGGGCCGAAGTGCACGAAGCTTCGCCCCTGGAAGTTGTTGTGCTCGTAGAAGCAGATCGGCGTGCTGGTCGGGTTCGCGATGGACGAAATGCTGTCCTGCGCTGCGGGGCTGACCTGCTTGAGGGCGTCCGACACGGTGGTCGGGGCGTGCCCGCAGTGGTTCTGGTACGCGTCCTTGCAGACCGTGATCGTGTCGGCCGCGGCCGCGGTGCCCGGGAACGCGGCCACGGCTCCGACCGTCAGTGCCAGACATGCGGCGGCGCCGTAGACCGTGTTCTTGATTCCGCGCATGAGGTGCTGCTCCTCGTGTTCGGTCCGTTCCGCACGGCAGCAGGGCCGTTGAGCGACCGGTGCGGGAAGGCGCCGATGCGCCCCCTCGGTGGAACCCGCTGAACGGAGGTGGGCGGTCGCGTCCGCCCGGACTCTTCGGGATCGTCGACCTCTTGACCATGTACGCCCCTCGGATGTGACAGGGGGTCAGGCAGGCCCTTGCCGCTCCGGTGGACAAAGCTCCCGGGACCGGCCCGATGTCAGAACCGGGTGCCATGCTCTGCCGCCGTGGACAGACAGCAGTTCTGGCAGCTCATCGAGTCAGCCCGCCATCAGGCGTCCGACCCGGACGACGGCGAGGACGTCGCCGGCCGGGCGGCCTCGCAGCTGGCCACGCGTCCGGCCGAGGAGATCGTCGCCGCCCAGCAGGTGCTGTGGGACCTGATGGCGGACTCCTATACGAACCGTTCCTAGTCAGTGAGCAGGAGTGAGTCTTGGACCCATGCCTGGACACTGCGGACATCCCGAACGGTTCTGGGTGTCCTGGTTGCCCGCGTTCGTTCCGCGTCCGGCGGCACG
>NZ_NCTE01001391.1:3502-19886 GCF_002114215.1 Streptomyces sp. 13-12-16
TGGCGGTGAACCCTCGGCCTGCCGTCGTGCGGATGTCGCAGCGGCAAGGGACGGCCCTGCGGTCACTGCGGAAGAAGGGCGCGTTTCCTGGCATCGGCGCGGACGGCGCGGTGTGCACGGGTTGCACCTTCCGTAGCGGCATGTGGTCCGGTGGACCCACGTCCGATGCCTTGAGGAAGGTCCCTGCTCATGCGTTCGTCCTTCACGCCACCGTTCCTAGTCAGTGAGCAGGAGTGAGTCTTGGACCCATGCCTGGACACTGCGGACATCCCGAACGGTTCTGGGTGTCCTGGTTGCCCGCGTTCGTTCCGCGTCCGGCGGCACGGATCGTGTCCGTGGTCCGGGAACGCGGCGGCGGGGTCCCTCACGCCCGGGAGTATCCGGTCCGGCCTGGGCGGTCCGATGCCCGTGCACATCGCTCTGGTGTGCACGGGGCGGTGCCGTCCGACGCCGGACCGAATAGCCCTGGGCGCGTCGTCCGATCGCGATGCTCGCCGCATCGTGCCGGGTGGTGGTGCGGGTGGTGCTGGTCAGGGGCTTCTGCCAGTGCTGCGCGCCCCATTTCGAGGTGTAGGCGGGGTCGACGGCGATGACCGCGATCCCCGTCCGGTCGGCCATCGAGGTCAGACGGGTACGGAGTCTGCCGGTGGGCAGGCCGGAGACCAGATGCCGGAACCGCTTCTTGCGGCCGTGCTTCTCGCGGGTCTTCTCCGCGGTGAAGTCCAGGTTCTCGACGGCGATCGCCCGCACGCCGCAGGCCTGGGCCCAGTGCAGTAGCTGGGTCAGGGCGTGTCGGACCTGGGCGTCCCGGTGGCTGGCGGTGCCGGACAGATCGTAGAAGAACCGGCGCGGGCTGCCGGTGGGGTTGCCGTGGGTGTCGAGGCGCCAGGCGGCCAGGTGGTCGGCATTCATGTCCACCCCGATCACCCCGTGCGCGAGCGCCGCCGCCATCGGCACCGTCCGCGCTACTGGGATCTGCCAGGAGGCCGTCACATACCAGCGCCCCCGGGCCACGTCGTAGTGGATGCGGTAGGCGATCGCCCGGTTCGCCTCGACCCGGTCGGCCCACTCCTGCCCCCTGTGGGCGAAGGCGACCCGGCCGGTGAGGACGTACCGGCCGTGCGGAGCGTTGGCCAATCCGGTGAGCGGGGCGGGCAGCCGGATACTGACCTCACCGTCCGGGCTGATGCGGAGGGTCTCGTTGCCATACCGCTTCCCCGACTCCCCGTCCGCCTGCAAGAACCAGCGCTGCGCCTCCCAGCGTTCACGCCACTGGGATTCGGTGAGCTGTGCGGCGGGCAGGTGGTGCCGGGTGCGGGCCAGGCGCTTGCCGCCCCGCACTACATGCACTCTCCCGGCCTCCCAGTCAGCGCGCTCCCGCGCCAGCCGGTCCTCCAGCACACGCAGGCGGCGTGCCTTGGCATGCCATTCGCGCCTGCTGCGGTAACCACCCGGCGCCCGCTTTGCACCCTTCTCTCCGGCAGGCAGTGACAGCCGGTGGGTGATCATGCGGATCCCCGCCTCCAGCGACCGGATGTGGGCCAGAGCGCAGCGGCGGGCCAGTGCCCACTGGTCGTGCGTGGCCTTGGTGACCGACCCCGCCCAGCGGGCCGACGAGTGGGGTGTCAACTCCCTCTTGCGCACCGCCCACGCCCCGGTGTCGTGTTCCAGGCCGTCCCGGCAGCGCGCCTTCAGGTCACGGCCGGCCAGCGCGCCCAGATGCGCGCCCACCCGCCGCAGCACCTCCTCGTCAGCACCGGTGAGCTGCCCCAGCCGGGTACGGACCGTCACCCCCGACGGGCCGGGAACGACGAGCGGCGCCGCAAGCGTCCGCAGACCACCCATCACACCACCCCCGCAGCCCAGTCCCGAGAAACCCGATCACCACACCCAACGAGCACCCCCCGCAAAGGTCACCCATTCGATAGGCGAACTCTCACCCCATCCCTGGGGTGCCATCTCGCACTCTCCTGCCGCCACAGCACTCACCCACCCGCGCCAGAACGCACTCGTGCTCAGTCGAACTCCAGCAGTTCCCGACCCCCGGCTGGTGGACCGGGCCCGGCACTCCGCGGCGGAGGGCTTCGCCACGGCCACCATCGAGCTCCCCGGGAGCGGTGACCGGCCCCGTCGGCCCGCCGTCGAGCAGGCCCGTGCCGACCTGCGCCGGGTGCTGGAGGCCGGCGAGCCGGTCGGCGACGAGATCGTCGACGCCCTCGTCCTCCCGCTCGTCGACAGGGCGGTCCCCGAATGGCAGGCCGCCCTGGACGCCCTCCTGCCGCTGCCCGGGATCGGCGGCCCGGTCGGGTACTCGGGGGGAGTGATCTCCGTCGGCGTCCGGCTGGCGGTGGTCGAGCCGCGCATCGTGGCCGCCGCTCTCTTCGCCGGGAGCTTCGTGCCCCGCGTCATGTTCGAGGAGGCCCGCCGGGTCACCGTCCCCCTGCACGTCCTGCTGCAGTGGGACGACGAGGGGAACGACCGGCAGGCGGCCCTGGACCTGTTCGACGCCTTCGGCTCCAGGGAGAAGTCCCTCCACGCCCACATGGGCGGGCACACCGGCGTCCCGCGGTCCGCGGCAGACGCCGCGGTCCAGTTCTTCACCCGGCACCTGAGGTGAGGGCGGGCCGTGGGACCGGCAGCGGACGGTGAGCGGTGTCGGCCGGCATGCCGCCCGGCGCCACCGGTCCCCGGCCCCGCCCTTCATCGCCGGGCGTATCGGGCCGCCGTGCACGCGGTCGGGCCGGCGAGTCCTGTCCTTGTGCCACCGGGCACGCCCAGGCCCTGACGGATCCCTTCAGGTGGCGGTGGGCCGGCCGCGCAGCAGGGCTGCGATCCTCCCTGCGGTGCAGGCCGGGTCCAGGAGCAGGTCCTTCAGGGCCAGGGCGTCCTCGCGGGCGGGTTCGACGGTGATCCCGGCGGCCTCGAGGTACATCACGCCGGTGGCGGCGGCGACGGCCAGGTTGGAGCGCTCCAGCCAGCGGCAGCCCCGGGCGCAGGCCCGTCCAGATGACCGGCCGGATAAATCCTCGGGCCTGTGCGGGTCCTGCCTTGCGATGCTTGTCGCCGGGTCCGGGGGGTGGCCGCCGAATGACGCCCACGAGGACATCGGGGGCATCGCCGCTGTCCCCGGACGGGTATGTGTGCTCAACACCGAAGGAGAAGGACATGGAGCCGTCAGAACTCCGCCGCGCCGTTGAGGCAGGGCGGGCGACCGCTTCGGAGCTGGGCCTTCAGGTCGACGACGCGATCGTCATCCACAACTCGGACCGCGTCGCGCTGCGTCTGGTCCCTTGCGGTGTTCTGGCCCGGGTCGCGCCGTTGGGGCATCTCGCCGACTCCGAGTTCGAAGTCGAGGTCGCTCGCCGTCTTTCCGCCGTCGACGCCCCGGTGGCTGAGCTCGAGCCCCGGGTCGAGCCCCGGGTCCATCTGCGTGATGCCTTCGCCGTTTCGCTCTGGACCTACTACGAACCGGTGGGGTCGGAGATCGCCCCGGCCGACTACGCGGACGTGTTCCTGCGGCATCATGCCGCCCTGCGCCGGATCGATCTGGACGCACCGCATTTCACCGATCGAGCCGCCGTGGCACTGAGAGAGGTGAACGACCGGGAGCACTCCCCCGAGCTGTCCGATTCCGACCGGAAACTCCTCAGCGACACACTCGGTGGACTGAGCGCCGTGATCAGCAGCGACAGAGCCGGCGACCAACTGCTGCACGGCGAGCCTCATCCGGGCAACCTCCTGAACACGAGGAGAGGGCCGCTTTTCGTGGACCTCGCCACCTGTTGCCGTGGGCCGATCGAGTTCGACCTCGCCCATGCGCCCGAAGAAGTGGGAAAGCACTATGCGGGGGCCGACCACGACCTGATCCACCGGTGCCGCGCCCTGAACTGGGCGATGTTCTCCGCCTGGCGCTGGCGCCGGGACGACCAGATGCCCGACCGGGACCACTGGAGAGCGGAGGGCCTCAACCGGGTTCGTACCGCACTCGACCGCTGCGCACTGGACTGAACCCGACACGGAGGGGCTGCTGGACGGCCCCGGTCCGCTGCGCCGTGTGCGGCATCCCGTCACGATGCGGCGGCCGGACTCGGCCTGCTTGAGAGGACACCTCATTCCCTCGCCCCGTGCCCACGTCACCACCCCGGACACGAGCCGGTCACATGATCCGCCGAACAGGTCCTGATGGTCCTGGTGGTCGTCGTCGGGCGGTAACAGGGGGTGCCGTGAGGGTGGCGCAGCATCTGCGAAGGCCGGACGGAAGCCGGCTCCGCGCGGCTCTCCGCGCCCACGGGTCGGTACGCCGTCGGCCCTTGGGGCCTCCGGTGCACCGACGGGGCCCCGCGGGTACACGGGCGGCTGCGGCTCGTCGAGGGTGTCAATGAATGCGTGGCTGAGGTCGGCAGGGGTTGATGGAGGCATACGTGACGGGTGGCTCGTCGGCTGCGGCGGCGTCGTGGCGTGCTTTCGTCGGCCGAGGACGGGGGAGGGAGCCGGGTTCTTCGGCGACAGGTCGGAAGTGGGGCCGTGGTGAACGCTTCACCGGGAAGTGCTGAGCAGTGCCTCGCGCGACCGCTTGGAGGAGCACGGGGTGTGGCCGGGAGCTGCCGTAAGCAACAGCCTGTGTTGCTGTAAGAGAGAGCGCGCGGAGAAAGAACGCTCCGACCAGCGGAGATACCTTTCTGCACACGGTTCTGACGATCTGGCAGCCGGTCCTGAGCATCGTGCACCCGGTTCCTGAGGGCAGGGCAGGCAGTTCCGGGAACCGCTGTGCCCATGTTTCAGGAACCGTGACCACGTCCGCAGGATCCGACCAGATTGACGTCAGGTACATGAGCAGGCGCCGCTTTCACCGGGACGACTTCGGATGCGGATCGATGCCCGGTGGAGCGACACGCCTTGGAGGCGGACTACATGAACTCCATGCTCATGTACGTTGAGTTCATCTGGTCGGCGCCGAGGGCCGCCGCTCATCGACGTCGAGGCAATGTCCGGCCACGGGAGGGCCTGTTGGGAGCAGTACGCAGACTGGTCGACGCCGACACCGGCGAGGCCATCCCATACGCGCCTTACGCCTTCTCGGGCGAGCACATCCAGGTGGACAAGGCCAGAGTCGAGGCGATCACCGAGAGCAAGGAATTCACCCCGAGCCAGAAGTACATGGTGCTGTGGTGGATCGGAGTCTCCCCTCAAGGCATGGCGCCGCTGAGGGCGACCGGCGCGGACATCGCCAAGAAGGTCGGGATGACCGCCGATGCCGTCGGCAAGATCAACCGGAAGCTGCTCAAGCAGCGCATCCTGATCGAGCGCGGACGCATCGGCAACTACAGGCTCTACCGGATCAGCCCGTACATTGCTTTCCACGGGACCGGCATCGAGCAACGGGAAGCGATCAAGACGTGCAACCCGCCGGACATCCCCGGCTTCGACAGTACGGCTCCTTCACTCTGGGAGGTCCAGTGAACAACGACGACAAGCACAAGCTCCTGGACGTCCTGCACCGCACGGCCGGCATGACCGCCAACCAACGCCTGGTCGTCATGCTCTACGCGATGCACCCCACCGACCGCGTCGGTGCCGTCGTCGAAACCGGCGCCAAGCTCGCCGAGCTCGTCGGCATGTCCCCGACCGTCTTCTCCCGCACCCGGCGCCAGGTCGTGGAGGCCGGGTGGCTCGAGGAATCCGAGCGGCTCGCGCACATCAGCTACTACAGGCTCAGTGCGAAGAGCACCGGCGAGGACGTCGTCGTCCCCCTGCGTCGCGCGACCTGAACAGCTCCGAGACCGGAACTCATGTACGTGAGGTCAATGAGCACCGTTCCTGGGACAGGTGCTCATTGACCTCACGTACATGACAGCTCGACGTCTCCGCTCTTCATACGGGCGATGACGTACTCGCCACTGTCCTGGGCGGACCCCGTGACTGGACCGCGTTCGACGGCGGGACCTCCTCGATGCCGTTGCTGTCGGCCGTACGGAGGCGCCCCGTTCCTTGGGCGGGTGGTGTCGATGAGTTCGGAAGGCACCGGGGCTCCTGCCAGGACAGCGCCGGGGCGCTCTTGGTGAAACGTGCTGGTCATGCGGCAAACGGGCACTGCGGTCATCCGCCGGTCGCACCACTTTCTCGGCCGTCGGACGGAGCCGGGTCAGCCCTCGGAGCGACGCTCGGAGCCCCCGGTGACTGGGATCTTCCTTACCGAACGGACCGAACAGCAGTTCATCCGAGCCGAGGACCGCCCATGCCGCAGCTCCAGCACGCCGAAGAACCCACCACCGTCCACCCCGGACGATTACGCGTCGCATGGCGGGCGGCCCACGAACCCGTTGCCGGAGTGTCACGACGGATCCGACTCGTGGCTTACGCCGTGCCCTTGGTCGTCCTCCCATCCAGTGTCTGGCGGCTCCCGGCCGCGTTCGGCGACGATCGCGGACTCGGCGAACGGACGTACGTCGTCTTCCTGTCGGTTCTGTCCGAGGCCTTCGCGTTCACCGCGATCGGTCTGATCGCACGCTGGGGTGAGGTGTTCCCGCGCTGGATCCCGTTCCTCCGCGGCCGCCGGGTTCCGAGAAGGGCAGCCGTCCTCCCCGCCACCATCGGGGCCGCGAGCCTCACTCTCCTGTTCACCCTTCTGTTCATCGTCCCCGAGGTCAGGGGCACCACCATCCGAGGTGGCGACCTGCCTGCCGACCACCCCAGCCAAGCCGGCGGCTGGGAAGCCGCCTGGTTCTACGTCTGCTACGCGCCGCTGACCCTGTGGGGGCCGCTGCTGGGCGTACTGACCGTGGCGTACTGGAAACGCCGTTCCGCGGTCGAGAGGACACCCGCGGCGGCGTGAGATCGCCGTCGCCTCGACGCTCACTCCGGAGATCGGGGCCGTGGGCGAGCAGTGCGGGGAAAGGGAGACCACGACCAGGCCGTCCTCGATGCGGGACAGGAACGCCCCGCGCCGGTGGGTCGGCGTTGGCGGTCAGGCCTGGAACGGGTTCTCCGATGGGCTGGTGACCGAGACACTGCCCCTGTGGGCATTGACCTCTTCGATACGAACTCGGTGACAGGACCGGAGTCGTCGAAGTCATGCACCAAGCGGACCGGATCCGCCCCAGCCTCTATCGGCGTACACAAGTACACCGTCGTAGCCTGCTGGCCGAGCGGCAGCTGGAACTCGGCCACCTGGAAGCGGCCTGCGCCACCTGACACCAGGCTCTCGACGACTACTCCAGGGTGCAGTCCTGTCGTGCCGACGACCGTGTAGAGGCGATGTCCGGTGTCTTGCGCCCTCATCTGAAGAACGCGACGGCCTGCGACCCGTACGACCGAGCGCAGATGATCGCGCCAGCGTCGCTGGTCACCTGCTCCCATGGGTTCGCACTGAGCTCGGACACAGGAGGCGTTGGGCAGGGCGTCGAGACGGTTCGGTTCCTGCTGAGCGTCAGCCCGCGAGCCGAAGTGTCGGCAGGGCCCTGGGCAGGGGCGCGTCCTCACCACCGTCGGGGTCGGGGTCGGGGTCGGGATCGAACATCGTGCCCGTCCTGGGGTCGGAGCGGCGTGGCGGCCGTACACCCGACTCGTACCGCAGGGGCCACAGGTATGTGTCCGGATCGGAGATGCTGTTGATCATGTGGGCTTCCGATTCGTAGCCGGCCAGCAGTGGGTGAATGCGCAGCGCTCCGCGCTTTGTGCGGCCCTCCAGGATGCCGATGTCCTTCAGTTCGCCGATGGCGCGGGACACGGCGGCCTGGCTGATCCCCAGGCGCCCGGACAGTTCCGCTTGGGTGATCCGGACCGCGCCGCCGGGACGCTGCCGGGCGGTGAGGATGTCGAACACATCGCGCGCCGTGCTCCTGAGCCTGGCGTTCGGGAGGTGCTCCCAGATCGCAGGGTTGTGAACCAGGGGTGCGCCGGTCATCGGTTCCTCGTCTCGGGCAGAGGCGGCTGGATCGTCCGGGCCTTGAGGACGTCCGTGATCCTCGCGACCAGGGCGTGCTGCTTGCGGCTTCCCCACCGGTAGGCGTAGGAGGGGTCCAACTGGTACTGGCCTTGCTTGTGTTTCCAGGCGAAGTTGTGCTTGTCGAGCGCCTTCAGGGCCCGGCTGACCTTTGATTGATGGCAGCCGAAGTGCGAGCCGAGGCTCTGCTGGGTCGCCTGCACCAGCCCGTCCTCGTCGTGCGTCGCCACCATGTAGTCGAGGAGGTCACGGGCCATCGGGCTCAGCTTGAAGCGCCACAGGTTCTCGTGGATCTCCGTGGACAGGGCAAGGTGCTTGCCGCCGGGGAAGGCGTACCCCTTCCGGGGTGGGTCGGCAACAATCGTGCCGCCGTTCCGGCTGATCTTCTCCAGCGTCTGGAGCAGGGTGCGCGACAGATCTTCCGGGATGCTGCGCGACGGATGCGGGGCAGCTGACAGCCGAACCGTCCTCCGTGGTTCGGGGACGGCGGCGATGCGCCTCGTTTGGGGCACTGACCTGCTTTTTCTCCATTTTTGCTTGCGGTCAGCATGACTAACGAGTCATTCAATTCTTGGTTTCATGCAAGGATCGGAGCGCCGTCCTCGCCGCGATCAAGTTATGCGTGCAGCTGCATAAATCCCTGGGCTCCGGAGGCCCGAGTTATGCACTCCAGGTGCATAAAACTCCGACATCGTCGCAGGTCAGAGCGTCGCCGCTATCTTTAAAGAAAGGGCGGAGGTCGGGGGTCCGTGCGGCGCCGTGCGGGAGGCCCTGCGGTCCTCGCGCAAGCGCTCCGGTCCTCGGGGTGGTCATGCCGCGTGAGTCCGACCGGACCGTGGTCCGGGGCGGAGGACGATCGGCAAAAAGGGAAGCGTGGCTGACGCCCGGTCGTGGTTGCTGGAGGCACACGCGCGCCTGGGTGCTCGGCCGCCCGTATCGCCGTGGCTGACTGTCGGTGGTCGATGTTCCGACGGGCTCCTGAGTCTTCCCAGCGGCAGGATGGTTGGCATGGCCAAATCCCGGACATGTGGGAGGCCGACCGCCTGGGGGCGTGGCGAGTCCGCCGCAGGGGATGACCCGTACGGCGGGCTCGTCGTGTCCGGCCGGTTCAGGCGGGCAGGGGCTGGGCCCGTTCGAAGCCCCGGGCGACGCGTTCCTGCATCTGCGGGGTCATCAGGGCGGTGGGCGGGTCGACCAGGCCGGCCACGCGCATGAAGGTGGCCGTGACCTCGCCGTCCACCGCGGCGGCGGTGTGCAGCTTGGCCATGTACATACCGGACTGTTCCCACTCGGGGGTCCGTACGCCCTCCACCTCCGGGTAGCCCAGGTCGGCGCCCGCGGAGAACTGCCACGGCACCTCGATGACGTTGTCGATGTCCCGGAAGAAGGCGAGCGGGTCCACCTCGCCCCGGGACAGGTGGTCGCGCAGGACCAGGGCCTCCAGTGCGGAGACCGTCATGCCCTGGCCGTAGACCGGGTTGAAGCTGCACGCGGCGTCGCCGAGCACCAGGTAGTGGCCGGGGAAGCGGGACAGCCGCTCGAACCGGCGCCGCACGCTGGCCGGGTACCGGAAGACCGTGCCGTCGCCGACCGGTTCGGCGTCGTGGATCGCGTCGTGGATGTCGGTCACCGGCAGGGTCCGGGTCCACTGGAGGAAGCCGTCGAGGTCGGCGGGTGCGCTGTCGCCCAGTACGCCGGTCAGGGAGACCACGACCAGACCGTCCTCGATGCGGGACAGGAACGCCCCGCGCCGGTGGGTCGGCGAGGTGACCGGGTTGATCGACAGGTCGCCGTCCAGGACCGACTCGTCGCGCAGCCGGAACAGGCGGGTCGTGTAGCTGAGGTCGATCCGGATCCGCTCCTCCTCGGGGCGCCCGTAGCCCAACTCCTCCAGCCACACCGGGGTGCGGGAGGCGCGGCCGGTGGCGTCGACGACCAGGTCCGCGGTGAGCGTGCGCTCCGTCGAGCCCGCGTCGTGGCCCTGCACCCGTACGCCGGTCACGTTCGCGCCGGCCTCGTCGGTGACGAGGCCGGTGATGTCGTGGCGCTCCAGGAAGGTGATGTTCCCGAGCGCGGCGACACGTGCGCGCACCCGGCTCTCCAGCAGCGGGCGGGTGGCCGAGACGCAGACCAGCCCGGTGGCGCGGGGGCTGAGCCGCCGGCCGCCGAAGAACCAGCGCAGTTCGCCGAGGTCGCCGGTCGGGATGCCCGCGGCGACGGCCTCGTCGGTGAAGTCGGGGAAGAGCTCGTCGAGGATCTGCTGCCCGCGGGCGAGCAGCCCGTGGACGTGCCGGCCCTGCGGCACGCCCTTGCGTGCCGTGGTGGACCCGCCGATGTCGTCGCGCTCGACGACCAGGACCTCGCCGTAGGAATCGGCGAGCACCCGTGCGGCCAGGAGCCCCGCCATGCTGCCGCCGAGCACCACCGCGCGGTCACCCCGTGCGCCGGCCATCGCTGTCACCTCTCTCTTCCGTTCTCTCGCCTGAAGGGGCTGTCGCGCTCACGCGGCGTGCCGCGGGCTGTTCTGGTAGGCGCCGAGGAACCACCGGCCGTCCCGCTTGACGACGACCCAGGAGGCGTGGACGGCGCGCTCGGGCGCCGGCTCGGTCTCGCCCGGCGCGAGGATGCCGCCGCGCGTGATCAGCACGCCGGCGCCCTCGTTGGCGAAGCGGATGTCGATCGGGGTGCCGGTGACGCGGGTGCCCTTGTAGGGGCCCGCGAAGGCGGCGGCGGCGAAGGCGCGGATGGCGTCGCGGCCCTTCTCGTACACGCCCGGCAGGATCAGGGTCCCGTCCGGGGTGAACACCTCGGCGAAGGCGTCGGCGTCGTAGGCGGCCCACGCCTCGACGATGCGCTGGGGGATGGAGGCGACGGCGGCCTTGTCCTCGTCGGAGATCTCGACGGCGGGGGCGGCGGTGGTCTGCGTGGTCATGAGTCTGCTCTCTCTGCTCTCTGTCGCGGAACGGCGTCGGAACGGGCTCAGATGTAGAGCGTGTTGGGCTGCTGGCCGCACAGAACGCGGCCGTACAGCTCGGCGTTGGTGTTCGGGTTCATCAGGGCGTGCAGGCTCATGGCCTGGATGTCGCGGGTGATCCGCTGGATCGGCACGTCCCGGTAGACGGACGAGCCGCCGGAGGCGGAGGCGAAGACGTCGACGGCCTCCTTGGCCAGGCGGACCGCGGCGCCCATGTCGGCGCGGGCGCGGGCCCGCTCCAGCACCGTCCACTCCTCGCCCGAGACGCCCTTGGAGTCGACGAGGTCGGCCAGGCGGTGCGCGTGGAACTGTGCCTGGTCGGCCTTGAACACCGCCTCGGACACCTGGAGGTGCGTCAGGGGGGCCTCGGCCTGCTTGGTGTACCAGGTGTAGGTCAGGGTGCGGTCCGGGAGCCGCTCGAAGAAGACGTCCTGGGCGGCGCGGGCCAGGCCCACCGCGGTGCCGACCGAGGAGGCGGCGGCGACCGGCAGCAGCGGGGCCCGGTAGACCGGGGAGTCCGCGTTGAGCCGGGAGGCGTACTGGCCGGTCAGGACGGCCGGCAGCGGCAGCACGCGCTCCTGGGGGATGAACACGTCCTTGGCGACGGTGGAGACGCTGCCGGTGCCGCGCAGTCCGGAGGTGTCCCAGTCGTCGATGATCTCGAGCTGGTCCATGGGCACGAGCGCCATCAGCGGCAGGTGCTGGCCGTGCGGCATCTCCTGCGCGGCGATGACCTCCTGCCAGTGGGCGTGCCGGGCGCCGCTGACGAAGCTCCACTTGCCGTTGACGACGATGCCGCCCTCGACGGGGGTGGCCAGCGCGGACGGGCTGAGCGTGCCGCAGACGCGCACGTCGGGGGTGGCGAAGACCTCGTCCTGGACGTTGTCGGGGAACAGGCACGTCATGAAGGTGGGGATCCAGTACACCGACGCCGTCCAGGCGGCGGCCCCGTCGCCGCGGGCCAGCTCGGTGGCCACGTCGACCAGGGTGCGGGTGTCGGCCTCGTAGCCGCCGTACCGCTTGGGCACCCGCAGCCTGAAGACGCCGGCTGCGGCCAGGGCCTCGATCGTCTCGTCCTGGAGCCGTCCGTCGTCCTCGGCCTTCTGGGCGTTCTCGCGCAGCAGCGGCGCCACTTCGGCCGCGCGCCGGACAAGCTGCGCACGCGTGGGGATGTCGGCGGTGAGCATCGTGAAGTCCTCCCGGGACGTGACAGGTCGTACCACCAGGCGGTGCTGACCCGACCTCACACCGCGGCGGGCCGTCGCGGCACCTTCCGGATTGCGCACCCTCGCCCTGGCCGCGACTTCGCCATCTCGCCCGCGGACCGGTCCCAGTGCCGCACGGGGGAAGAAGCCCGGGGGCGTCCCGGCTGCCACGATGAGACGCATGACCGATCAGCAGGATGCCGCCGCTCACCCGGCGGACGGACCCCGGACGCGGCCGCTGACGGGCGAGGAGTACCTCGAGAGCCTGCGCGACGACCGCGAGGTCTTCCTCTACGGCGACCGGGTCAAGGACGTCACCGCGCACCCGGCGTTCGCCAACCCGGCGCGGATGACGGCCCGCCTCTACGACGCCCTGCACGATCCCGCCCACCGGGACGTGCTGACCACGCGCACGGACGGCGGAGCGGCGGAGGGCTACACGCACCGCTTCTTCACCACCCCGCGCTCCGCCGAGGACCTGGTCGCCGACCAGCGGGCCATCGCGGCCTGGTCCCGGATGAGCTACGGCTGGATGGGCCGCAGCCCCGACTACAAGGCGGCGTTCCTCGGCACCCTGGGCGCCAACGCCGACTTCTACGCGCCCTTCGACGACAACGCGCGCCGCTGGTACCGCGAGTCGCAGGAGAAGGTCCTGTACTGGAACCACGCGATCGTGCACCCGCCCGTGGACCGCAACCTGCCGCCCGACAAGGTCTCCGACGTGTTCGTGCACGTGGAGAAGGAGACCGACGCGGGCCTGGTGGTCAGCGGCGCCAAGGTGGTCGCCACCGGGTCGGCGCTGACCCACGCGAACTTCATCGCCCACCACGGACTGCCGGTGAAGGAGAAGAGGTTCGCCCTCATCGCCACCGTGCCCACCGGTGACAAGGGCGTGAAGCTGATCTGCCGGCCCTCCTACACCGCGACGTCCGCGGTGATGGGCAGCCCCTTCGACTACCCGCTCTCCTCCCGGCTCGACGAGAACGACACCATCCTCGTCCTGGACAAGGTCCTCATCCCCTGGGAGAACGTGTTCGTCTACGGCGACACGGCCAAGGTCCAGATGTTCTCCGGGCAGTCCGGCTTCATGGAGCGCTTCACCTTCCACGGCTGCGTCCGCCTCGCGGTGAAGCTGGAGTTCATCGCCGGACTCCTCGCCAAGGCCCTGGAGATCACCGGCACCCAGGACTTCCGCGGCGTCCAGACCCGGCTGGGCGAGGTGCTCGCCTGGCGCAACCTGTTCTGGGGGCTGTCCGACGCGGCCGCCCGCAACCCGGTGAAGTGGCGGGGCGGCGCGGTGCTGCCCAACCCGCAGTACGGCATGGCGTACCGGTGGTTCATGCAGGTCGGCTACCCGCGCGTCAAGGAGATCGTCCAGCAGGACGTGGCCAGCGGGCTGATCTACCTCAACTCCAGCGCCGAGGACTTCAAGAACCCGGAGATCCGCCCCTACCTCGACACCTACCTGCGCGGCTCCGGGGGCATCGGGGCCGAGGAACGGGTCAAGGTGCTGAAGCTGCTGTGGGACGCGGTGGGCACCGAGTTCGGCGGCCGGCACGAGCTGTACGAGCGCAACTACGCCGGCAACCACGAGGCGACCCGGGCCGAGCTGCTGTTCGCCCAGACCGCCTCCGGGCAGCTCGACGACTACAAGGCGTTCGCCGACCAGTGCCTGTCCGAGTACGACCTGGACGGCTGGACCGCGCCCGACCTCGTCTCCTTCGACCACCTGCGCGGATCACTCCCCGGACTGCTCGGCGGCTGAATCCCCCGCGGCGCCGAGCGGGCGGCCGGGACCCCGGGAAGGGGTCCCGGCCGCTCCTTTTGCCGCTCCTTCTGCCGTCAGCGGGCGAGCAGGTCGGACAGCGAGAGCAGCGGGAAGTCGGCTGCCACCGAAGAGGGGCGTCCGTGTCGGCACCTCGATACCATTCATTAGTTCAAATTGATATCGCTGGTGTGTTGTCAGGCTGTGGAGGGATGGCTGATGGCCAGGACTGTGATCGATCTGGACGACGAGATCGTCGAGCAGGCGATGCGGGTGTACGGCGTGAAGACCAAGGCCGCCGCGGTACGGGCGGCCATGGAGGAGGGGGTGAAGCTGAGGTTGCGCCGGGAGCTGTTCGACGCCATCGACGAGGGGGAGTTCGAGGACGCGTTCGCGGAGATCCGCTCGCAGACCGGGCCACGTAACCCGGACGGCACGCTCAAGCGTGAGGGTGGGGCCTCGGCGGCGTGAAGGGGCGTTATCTCATCGACAAGTCGGCGCTGGCCCGTCGAGGCAAGGCGGCGGTGCGGGCGCGGCTGGATGTGCTGGACCGCGACGGGCTCCTCGCGGTCTGCGCCCTGACGGAGTACGAGGTTCTGTACTCGGCACGCGGCAAGCCCGAAGCGCTGCGACTGCGTACCCTGCTCCGCGGCTTCGACCACCTGCCCTGCAACGATCAGGAGTTCGAGCGGGCGCTCGAGATCCAGGGCCTGGCGCTGAACGCCGGCTTCCACCGCGCGCTGTCGCTGGCCGACGTCCTCATCGCGGCAACCGCCGAACGGCACCGGGCCACGGTCCTGCACTACGACGGCGACTTCGACATGATCGCTTCGGTGAGCGGGCTGAAGGCCGAGTGGGTCGTGGAGCCCGGTACGGCCGACTGAGCCGACGTGTGCCGGTGCGGTCGGTGTTCTCATGCAGGGAAAACCTGCCGCCGTGGCGGGCCCCGGCCAGTCCTTCACGGAAGGCGATGGCCGCGGTCTCGGTGCGCGTCGCCGCGCCCGGTTTCGTCAGGACGGGAGAGACGCGCACGCCGCCGTGCTCGGCGAGATGTGCGGTCGGGAGGCGATCTGCCGGATGCCCAGCCCTTCGGCGACCAACCGGACCGGCCCGCAGGTGATCACCACCACGCGCGACGAACGGAACACCAGCTTCGGACGTCCTTGATCTGTACGCGGTCACCGCACGGTTTCGACCAGTCGTCGCGATCCGAGGCCGACATCAGCACGGGTGCCGGGACGCGAAGCGCCACCGCGACCACGAGAGCATTGATGGCCCTCCTTCGTGGTCAGCGGCCGAGCAGGTCGGACAGGAACGGGGCCAGTACGCCCCGGGAGACCTTGCAGTCCAGCAGTAGAGGGCTCCCCGTGATGTTGGATAGCCGGGAGCTCTCCTCACGCGCACGGCGGGAGCTGGAGAGCATCCGGTACGCAATCCGCCTCGCCGAGGCGTGAGAGGAGTCCGAGGGTGTCCGAGGATCTGACCGCGGTAGCGCGCTTCCTGTTCGAGGCGGGGACGCTCAAGCACACCAAGCGCACCGGATGGTGGATGGCCGGCGTCAAGGATCCGGAGTCGGTCGCCGATCACTCGTGGCGCACCGCTCTCATCGCCACGATCATCGCCGAACTCGAAGGCGCCGACCCCGCACGGGCCGCGTTCCTCGCCGTCTGGCACGACACCGGAGAGACTCGCACCGGTGACATCAACCACCTCGGGAAGAAGTACACCAACGGCGAGGCCGACGCCCGGGACATCACCGCCGACCAGGTCGCCGGCATGCCGGAGATCCTCGCCGGTGCCCTGTGCGACCTGATCGCCGAGTACGAGGGGAAGGGGTCCCCGGAAGCCGTCTGCGCACGTGACGCCGACAAACTGGAGTGCATGATCCAGGGCATCGAGTACCGGGACCAGGGCTACGCCAACGCCCAGCGCTGGATCGACAACAGCCGGGGCCGGATCGTCACCGAGAGCGGTCAGGCCCTGGCGGACGCGGTCCTCGGAACGGGATCGCTCGACTGGCTCCGCGCCGCACTCGGTGAGAAGCAGCCACGGGGCTGATCGACACCGTCCGTGCTCGCTCGGCCGGAACGGTTCACCCTGGCTGGGCCCTCCTTTGTGGTCAGCGGCCGAGCAGGTCGGACAGGAACGGGGCCAGCACGCCCCGGGAGACCTTGCAGTCCAGTAGCAGCGTGCCCTCGGCTCCCCGGGCGGTCCACTCCGGTACGGCGTCCAGGTCGGCGGTGCCGCGTACGGTGACGGCCCGTGCCCCGAGCGCCCGTGCCACCGCGGCGAAGTCGGTGTCGCCGAAGCGCAGTGTGGCCGCGTCCGCGCCCCGGGGCACGTACATGTGCTCCTCGAAGCCGTAGGACGCGTCGTCGTAGACCACCACCAGTGCCGACCGGCCCGAGCGCACCAGGGTCTCCAGTTCGGGCAGGCCCATCAGCGCCCCGCCGTCGCCGACGGCGACCACCGTGGTGCGGTCGGGCCGGCCCACGGCC
>NZ_NCTE01001392.1 GCF_002114215.1 Streptomyces sp. 13-12-16
GGATCACCCGTCGTGGGTGACCCGCCGACGGCGGCCGGGCGGGAGGCTGGTCCTGCGCTCGCGCCGCGGCCCGAGCGCGCTTCGCGGGAGGAGAGGCCATGAACGCGACACCCGGTCCGGCCCCCGGCCCCGGACGGACGCACACGCCCGACGGCGCGGCCCCCGGTCCGCCGGACGGCCCCGCCGGGATCCTGGGGGCGCTCGGGCGCTCGTGGCAGTGGATCCTCGCCTCCGCGGTCGCCACCCTCGTACCGGGCATCCTCGTGCTGGTGTGGCCGGACACCACACTGCACGTCCTCGCGGTGCTCGTCGGCCTGTACCTGCTGGTGGCCGGGGCGTTCCGGTTCGTCGGCGTCCTCGGCCGGGAGGAGCAGGGCACACGGCTGCCCGAACTCCTGCTGGCGGTGCTGTACGTCCTGGCCGGAGTGCTCTGCCTGCGCAACCCGCTGCAGACCATCGCCGCCCTCTCCCTGATCGTCGGAGCGGTCTGGCTGGTGTCGGGGATGCTCACCCTCTTCACGGCGCTCGCCTCGCGGGACCTGCCGCACCGCGGTGTCGTCCTCGGCGCGGCGCTGCTGGCCGTCGTCGCGGGGATCGTCGTCCTGGCCCTGCCCGCGGAATCGGCCCGGGCGCTGACCCGGCTCCTCGGCCTGT
>NZ_NCTE01001393.1 GCF_002114215.1 Streptomyces sp. 13-12-16
GCGTGGACAGCGCCGGACGCGCCCGGCCCGACTGCAGGGAGACCACCTCGCGCAGCACGCCCGTCAGCTGCTCGGCCATCTCCTGCGCGGAGGAGAACCGGCGGGCCGGGTCCGGGTCGGTGGCGCGGACCAGGAAGCGGTAGAACGACTCGTACTGCCGGAACACCTCGATGTTGTCCGGGTCGGGCAGCGAGTCCACGAAGACGTTCGTGTAGCCCTGGAAGTCGAACGTGAGGACGGCGAGCGTACGGGCCACCGTGTACAGGTCCGACGCCACCGAGGGGCCGACGTCGGCGACCTCGGGCGCCTGGTAGCCGACCGTGCCGTAGATGGCCGACTCCTCGTCGTCCATCCGGCGCACCGCGCCCATGTCGATCAGCTTCAGCTGGTCCTCGGTCTGGATCGCGTTGTCGACCTTGAAGTCGCAGTACAGCAGGTTCCGGCTGTGCAGGTGGCCGAGCGCCTCCAGGGCCTCGATGCCGTACGCGCACGCCTGCTCCACCGGCAGCGGATCGCGCCTGCCCTCCGGGGTGCGGCGGCCGTTGGCGATCTCCTTCAGCGACTTGCCGCCCAGGTACTCCATGACGATGTAGCCGTCGAGGGAGCCGGTGCGCTGGTCGAGGTGCTCCACGAAGTTGTAGATCCGCACGATGTTGGCGTGCTCGATCTCCGCGAGGAAGCGCCGCTCGGAGATCGCCGCCGCCATCGCGTCCTGGTCGCCCGTGTCCAGCAGGCCCTTCAGCACCACCCAGCGGTCCGAGACCGCCCGGTCCACGGCGAGGTAGATCCAGCCCAGACCGCCGTGCGCCAGACAGCCGACCACCTCGTACTGGCCGTGCACGACGTCCCCGCCCCGCAGCTTGGGGACGAACGAGTACGGGTGGCCGCACTTGGTGCAGAAGCCCTCCGTGCGCCCCGGCCGGCCGCCGCGGGCCCGGCCCACCTGCGCCCCGCAGTCCGAGCGCGAGCAGAACCGCTTCCGCTCGGGCACCTCGGGGTCGGCCAGCACCATCGCGCGCGGATCGGGGCGCGGGATCGGCGGCACCTCGACCAGACCGGCACCGAGACGGCCCCGGCCGGACGAGCCGGCGCCCGCGCCGGAACTGCGCACCGAC
>NZ_NCTE01001394.1:0-950 GCF_002114215.1 Streptomyces sp. 13-12-16
CCGGCCCCGCACCGACCGGCTCCGCACCGACCGGCTCCGCACCGACCGGCTCCGCACCGGCCGCGACCGCCCCGGGCACTGCGGCGTCCGGCGTCACCGGCCCCGGCTGCGACTGGGACCCCGGCTCCGGCTGCCCTCCCGGCTCCGGCTCCGGCTGCTCTCCCGGCTTCGGCTCCGACCGCGCCCACGGCTGAGACCCCTGCCCCGGTTCCGGCTGAGCCCCCTGCCCCGGCCGCGACCACGGCTGAGGCGGTACCCCGGTCAGAGGCATCCGCGCCTCGTCGTCCCGCAGCCTGCGACGATGTTCGACCGCCACCAGCCACTCCAGAACGGCCCCCGTACCGCCCTGCCGCAGCACGCCCGCCAGGCTCCGCCCCTGCTGGGTCACCACGCCCAGCTCGGCGTCCTGCCCCGCCTCGATCAGCAGCTCCACCCACCGCCCGGCGACGGACTCCCCCTGGTCGCAGGCGTCGACGAGGTCCTCCAGCACCTCGGGCAGCGCCTGCGGCCCGCCCCCGCACAGCGAGTGGTAGGACTCCGCCAGCCGCAGCTCCCGCCAGTCGGCGTCCGCCCACAGCTCACCGGTGTCCCGGCCGGCCTCGGCCTCCTCGCGCCACCGCCGGAACGCCCCGGCCAGCCTCCGCTGCCGCTCCGCCCAGCCCCGCGGAGAGCGCCCGCGCTGGAGACGCAGCATCGGCCCGCGTACGACGTCGTGGTAGCGGAGCCGGCCCGCGCGCTCCTCGGCGAACGGCAGCGTGCTCAGCCACCCGTACAGCTCGTCGGCCCGTTCCTCGTCGCAGTCGGCCGCCACCCGGAACACGTCCGCGTCCAGCCGGCGGGGCAGCGCGCCCGCGAGCGCGGCGGCCCTGCGCACCGGGTCCTGCTCCCACTTGAGGAACCGCTCCACCGCGGTGCCGCTGGGGTCGTGCACGTCCTCGGGTGCGGCGGGG
>NZ_NCTE01001394.1:1258-13095 GCF_002114215.1 Streptomyces sp. 13-12-16
TGCCGTGGCGCTCGGTGGTCAGGAGGTCGTGCAGCCAGGCGTCGAGGAACGAACCGGTCCGCTCGTACGTGTCGAAGAGCAGGACGATCCAGGGGACGTCGGACGCGACGCCGTGGAGCTCGTCCGTGAGCACGGGGGTGAGGACGCTCTCCGGGGAGAGCACCAGCTGGACGTCCTCGTGACTGCGGAAGCGCGCGCTGAGTCCGGTGCGCAACCGGTCTGCGCCCTGCGCCAGTTGGGCCGGGTCGAGGACACCGGCGAAGGCGCCGGCGCCCGGGATGAGTCCCAGTCCCGCCAGCCCGGCCCGCGCGACCGCCATGCTCCCGGCGGACGGACCGCTGTCCGGCCCGGGCTCCAGCGCGGCGAGGGCGGCCGTCTCGGCCTCGTGGCGCCGCTCGCGGTGGGCGGCCAGCAGCCGCTCCAGGTCCTTGAACCGGCGCCCCTGGGCGAGGAACTGGCGGCACATCGCGGTCAGTACCTCCGGAACGCCTCCGGCGCTCTCGTCGACGTACGACGTCAACGCGCCGCGTTCCCGGGCGATGTTCTCGAACTCCCTGAGCAGCCTGGTCTTCCCCACCCCCGCGTTGCCGTGCACGTGGAACAGGAAGCGGTGCCGTTCGTCCTCGGGCGGGATGTCGAAGTTCGCCCGGAACAACTCGCGTTCGGCACTGCGGGCGACGAGTCCGGCACGTCGTCGCCGACGGATGATCTGCTGCATCGACAGCCGTGCCTGTGCCACCCGTACGTCCCCTCGCCCGTGCCCCGACCGACCTCATTCTGGCTCAACTCCCCGGGTACGGGCCGCCGTACGGGGAAAGGAACCGCCATGCCCACCACAACCTCACGCGGCGCGCCGCAGCTCACCGCCACCCTCCTCACCGCCTCCGTCGCCCTCTACATGGCGCTGGTCGCCTTCGGCAACATCACGGACTTCGGGACGAACCAGGAATTCGTACGGCATGTCCTCGCGATGGACACCACGTTCAAGGACGAGGACCTGATGTGGCGCGCGATCACGAACGAGGGCGTGCAGGACGCCGCGTACGTCGCGATCATCGTCTGGGAGACGGCCGCCGCGCTGGTCCTGGCCTACGGCACCTGGCTCTGGACCCGTCCCGACCACGCGCGCGCCCGCCGCGTCTCCACGTACGGCCTGCTGATGGTCATGCTGCTGTTCGGCGCCGGCTTCATGGCGATCGGCGGCGAGTGGTTCGCGATGTGGCAGTCGGAGGACTGGAACGGCCTGGACGCGGCCCTGCGCGTCTTCGTCTTCAGCGGCGTGGTCCTGCTGGTCGACCACCTGCCGGTGACGCACACCGAAAGGCGCGACGCCCGCTGAGGGCCCGCCGGACCGGCGGCATCGGCCCGCGGAGCGCCGGCAGGACCGGAACCCGTTCCGGCGCAGCGCGAAGAAACGGGGAGCCACGGATTCCCGGCCGGACCCCGTGCCGCACATCGGCACGGCAACGGCCGGGAAGCTCTGGGTTCGCCCCGGCTACTCGACGACCCGGACCGTCGTGCCCGCCGAGCCGAAGGTCCACAGGGCCTTGCCGTCGGGCTTGGCGATGCGGATGCCGCCCGTCTGCGCGCCCGGCTCCGCGGGCGGGGGCGAGGAGCCGTCGACCGCGTTGGAGAAGGCGACGGAGACGCCGGACTTCTGGGCGAAGTACATGATGTGCTCGACCGGGACGCCGTCGCTGCCGGTGGTGGTCTGGGTGCGCTTGCCGATCGTGTACGTGCCGGGGTCCGGGGCGACCGTGCCCGGCCAGACCGCGAAGGAGCGGCGGGGGGTGTCGCTGGCGTCGACCAGCCAGACCCGCTTCTCGCCGAGGGAGTAGACGATCCGGCGGCCGGTGCCCGAGTCGGCCGGTACCGCCGCCGGCTTCTTCTCCTGCGGCGCGGCGGACGGTTTCGCGTCCGCCGTCGCCGACGCGCTCGGCCGGGTCGTGGCGGCGACGGGCTTGGTCCCCTGGTCCGCCTGGACGGCCAGGACCACCACCGCGGCGATCGCCCCCGTGGTCAGCCCGGTCACCCAGGCCCACGAGGGAAGACGGGCAGGCACCGGTACGCATCTCCTCAGCTACGGGTCCCGATCGAGGGCCGCAGGCTCCGGTCCGGAGGCCGCGGGTCCCGATCGAACGCGGGTCGGATCATCCTACTGCCAGCGTCCGCGCTTCCCCGGCCCGTCTCAGTCCAGCACCGGCAGCAGCTCCGGGAGGTGTCCGTCCGACGCCTCCGCCGCACGACGGCGCTCCTCCGGCACCTCGCCGTACAGGGTGGTGCGGGGCTTCGCCGGGCGGCCGGCGGCCTCCGCGACCGCGATCAGGTCCTTGACCGACTTGTAGGAGCCGTACGAGGAGCCCGCCATCCGCGAGATCGTCTCCTCCATCAGCGTGCCGCCGAGGTCGTTCGCGCCGGAGCGGAGCATCTCCGCCGCGCCCTCCGTGCCCAGCTTGACCCAGCTGGTCTGGATGTTGGGGATGTGCGGGTGGAGGAGGAGACGGGCCATCGCCGTCACCGCCCTGTTGTCCCGCACGGAGGGGCCCGGGCGGGCGATGCCGGCCAGGTACACCGGCGCGTTGGTGTGGATGAAGGGGAGGGTCACGAACTCCGTGAACCCGCCCGTGCGTTGCTGGACGCCGGCGAGGGTCCGCAGGTGCCCGAGCCAGTGCCTGGGCTGGTCCACGTGGCCGTACATCATCGTCGAGGAGGAGCGGATCCCGACCTGGTGCGCGGTCTCGACGACCTCGATCCAGGTCGCCGTGGGCAGCTTGCCCTTGGTCAGGACCCAGCGGACCTCGTCGTCGAGGATCTCGGCCGCCGTGCCGGGGATCGAGTCCAGCCCCGCTTCCTTCGCCGCCGTCAGCCACTCGCGGATCGACATGCCGGTGCGACTCGCGCCGTTGACGACCTCCATCGGCGAGAAGGCGTGCACGTGCATGCCGGGGACGCGTTCCTTCACCGCCCTCGCGATGTCGAAGTACGCCGTCCCGGGCAGGTCCGGGTGGATGCCGCCCTGCATGCAGACCTCCACCGCGCCCACGTCCCAGGCCTGGGCGGCACGGTCCGCGACCTGCTCCAGGGAGAGCGTGTAGGCGTCCGCGTCCGTCCTGCGCTGGGCGAACGCGCAGAAACGGCAGCCCGTGTAGCAGACGTTGGTGAAGTTGATGTTGCGGGTGACGATGTACGTCACGTCGTCGCCGACCGCCGATTTCCGGACGTCGTCCGCCACCCAGCAGAGGGCGTCCAGTGCGGGGCCGTCCGCGTGCAGCAGCGCGAGCGCCTCCGCGTCGGTCAGCTTCGTCGGGTCGTCGGCGGCCGTGCGCAGGGCCGCGCGGACGTCGGTGTCGATGCGCTCGGGGACCATGCCGGGGGCGGCGGCCTCGCGCAGGGCGTCCCAGTCGCCGTAGACCTCGTCGAAGTCGTCGCGGCGGTCGCCGGTGCGGCCCTCGGTGTCGATGGTGCGGTGCAGGTCGGTGCGGCCGGACGCGGTGAACGCCTCGTCCGGTTCCTGCCACGGCCGGCCTTCGACCACGGCATCCGCGCGGGCCAGACCCGTCTCCGGGTCGGCGAGCGCAGCCACGTGCGGGCGCAGCCGCGGGTCCAGCCACGGCTCACCGCGCCGCACGAACTCCGGGTACACGCAGAGGCGTTCGCGCAGCTCGAAGCCGGCCGCCCGGGACTTCTCGGCCAGTTCCTCGATCTGCGGCCAGGGGCGCTCGGGGTTGACGTGGTCGATGGTCAGCGGGGATACCCCGCCCCAGTCGTCGATCCCGGCCGCGATCAGCCGCCCGTACTCGGAGTCGACCAGGTTCGGCGGCGCCTGGAGGCAGGCGGACGGGCCGAGGACCAGCCGGGCGACGGCGACCGCGGCGACCAGTTCGTCGAGTTCCGCGTCCGGCATGCCGCGCATCGCGGTGTCCGGCTTGGCGCGGAAGTTCTGGATGATCAGTTCCTGGATGCCGTGGTGGGCGCGGGAGATCTTCCGCAGGGCGAAGAGGGACTCCGCCCGCTCCTCGTACGTCTCGCCGATGCCGATGAGGATGCCGGAGGTGAAGGGGACCGAGGAGCGGCCCGCGTCCTCCAGGACCCGCAGCCGTACGGCCGGCTCCTTGTCCGGGGAGCCGTGGTGCGGGCCGCCGGGCTCGGACCACAGGCGGGTGGCGGTGGTCTCCAGCATCATGCCCATCGACGGTGCGACCGGCTTCAGCCGCTGGAAGTCCGTCCAGGTCATGACGCCCGGGTTGAGGTGCGGGAGGAGGCCCGTCTCCTCCAGGATGCGGATCGAGATCGCGCGGACGTAGGCGATCGTGTCGTCGTAGCCGTGCGCGTCGAGCCACTCGCGCGCCTCGGGCCAGCGGTCCTCGGGCTTGTCGCCGAGGGTGATGAGGGCTTCCTTGCAGCCGGCGGCGGCGCCCTTGCGGGCGATGTCCAGCACCTCGTCCGGCGACATGAACATCCCGTGCCCGGCCCGGCGCAGCTTGCCGGGCACGGTGACGAACGTGCAGTAGTGGCACTTGTCCCTGCACAGCCGGGTCAGCGGGACGAAGACGCTCTTCGAATACGTGATGACACCGGGCCGCCCCGCCGCCTGAAGCCCCGCGTCCCGCACCCGGGCGGCCGACGCGGACAGGTCCTGAAGGTGCTCCCCGCGCGCCTGGAGCAGGACCGCCGCCTCGGAGACGTCCAGGGAGACGCCGTCCCGGGCGCGTCTGAGGGCGCGCCGCAGGGAGCTCTCGGTGGGGCCGCCGGTTCCGGTGGTCGCGGAAGTCGTCATCCTTTGAGCATACGTTCGGCGTGATCAGGACCCCCGCCCGTCCGCATCAGGCCCCTCCCCCGTCCACGAACGGCTGGAACGCGTCCAGCGCCCGCAGCACCCCCGCCTCCCCCTCCGGCGGAAGCTGCACCACGACCTCCTCGATGCCCAGCTCCGCGAAGTGGGCCAGCTTGCCCGCGCTGGGCAGGACGGCGTACGGCACGACCTGGAGGGCGCCGGGATCGCGGCCCGCGTCGGCCCAGGCGGTACGGAGCGCGGGCAGCGCCTCCGTCAGGCCCCGCCCGCCGATCGGCAGCCAGCCGTCCGCGTACTCACAGATGTTCCCGAACAGCTTCGGCCCCGCCGCCCCGCCGACCAGTGTGCGCGGCCCGAGCACCGGACCGCGCGGCTTCTGCACCGGCTTGGGGTGCGCGAGGCTGGCCCGCACGCTCCCGAACTCCCCCTCGTACGCCGTCGGCTCCTCCGCCCACAGCGCCCGCATCAGCCCCATCCGGTCCCGGACCAGCTCACGCCGGGTGCGCCACTGCACGCCGTGGTCGGCGGCCTCCTCCACGTTCCAGCCGAAGCCGAGCCCGAGCGTGAACCGGCCCCCGGAGAGGTGGTCGAGGGTCGCGACCTGCTTGGCCAGGTCGATCGGGTCGTGCTGCGCGGCGAGCGTGATGCCGGTGCCGAGCCCCAGCCGCTCGGTGACGGCGGCGGCCTGACCGAGCGCGACGAAGGGGTCGAGGGTGCGTCCGTACTCCCTCGGCAGCTCCCCGCCGGCCGGGTACGGGCTGGTCCGCTCGACGGGGATGTGCGTGTGCTCGGGCAGGTACAGCCCGGCGAACCCGCGCTGCTCCAGCTCACGGGCGAGCCGGACCGGGGTGATCGTCTCGTCGGTGAGGAAGATCGTGACGGCGATGCGCATGAGCGGCCTTTCGTACGCGGACGACTGACCCATCAATACCCGCGTACACCCCTCCTGTCCATACCGACCGGTCGGAACCTCCTTGCGGCTCCCCCGCTCAGTGGAAGGCCAGCCAGCCGATCCCCGCGGCCGCCGTGACACCGCCGACGACCAGGTCGGCCGGCCGGTGGCGGTGCAGCGCGAGACCGAGCAGCACGGCCGTGAGCAGCACGGCGGCCGTGCCGATCGCGCCTTTCAGGAGGCCGTGGCTGAAACCGAACTCGTTGACGTGCCGGATGACCCAGACGAACCAGGCGAATCTCATGGTCTGCTGCCGATTCCCTTCTTCCGCACGGCGGTTCGCCGCTCCGCACAAAGGTCGCACAGCACCGGTCCCGTCCTCCCCGGCCGCCGGTAGGCTCACGACACGATGACTTCTCGTGCCGAACGCAAGTACCGGGCGGCCACCGCGTTCCAGCGCCGGATCGGGAATCCCGTCCTGCGCCGGATGCCGTTCCAGACCCTGCTGGAGACCACGGGCCGCGTCTCCGGCCTGCCCCGCCGGACCCCGGTGGGCGGGCGCCGGACCGGCGGCTCGTTCTGGCTGGTGTCGGAGTTCGGCGAACGGTCGCAGTACGTCCGCAACATCCGGGTGGACCCCCGGGTACGGGTGCGCGTCCGGGGCCGCTGGCACACCGGCACCGCCCACCTCCTGCCCGACGACGACCCCGTGGCCCGGCTGCGCACCCTGCCCCGCCTCAACAGCGCCGCCGTACGGGCCTTCGGGGCGGGGCTGCTGACGGTGCGGGTGGACCTGGACGACTGAGGGCGAACCGTGTGGGCCCGGTGACGGCCCGCCGGTCCCCGTGTGATCGCCGTCTCGCACGGCTGACGCATCTGCCGTGAACAAGGCAAACTGGCGTAGTTGCTCAGGATGCATAGGGGGACTGCATGGACAGTGTGCCGCGAGGACCGGAGCAGCGGCCTCCCGGCTCCTCGACGGAGCCTGACTCGCTGCGCTTCGGCGTGCTCGGCCCGGTACGCGCCTGGCGCGACGACGAGCCGGTCGCCACCGGCAGCCCCCAGCAACGTGCCCTGCTCGCCGCCCTGTTGCTGCGCGAGGGCCGTACGGCCACGGCGGCCGAACTCATCGACGCCCTGTGGGGCGAGGAACCCCCGCCCCAGGCACTGGCGGCGGTGCGCACGTACGCCTCCCGGCTGCGGAAGGTGCTGGACCCCGGGGTGCTGGTCAGCGAGTCCGGCGGCTACGCGGTGCGCGGGCTCGGCGAGGGCGCGCTGGACCTCGCGGCGGCGCAGGAGCTGGCCGCGGAGGCGGAGAAGGCCCGGAACACCGGGGACCTGTGCCACGCGCGGGACGCACTGAGCCGGGCCCTGTCCCTGTGGGACGGCGAGACGCTGGCCGGGGTGCCGGGCCCGTACGCGGAGACCCAGCGGGTACGCCTGGAGGAATGGCGGCTCCAACTCCTGGAGTCCCGCCTGGACATGGACCTGGAGCAGGGCTGCCACGCGGAGGCGGTCTCGGAGCTGACGGCGCTGACGGCGGCGCACCCGCTGCGGGAGCGCCTTCGCGAGCTGCTGATGCTGGCGCTCTACCGCAGCGGCCGCCAGGCGGAGGCCCTCGCGGTGTACGCGGACACCCGGCGCCTCCTCGCCGACGAACTCGGCGTCGATCCGCGCCCGGGTCTGCAGGACCTCCAGCAACGCATCCTCCGGGCCGACCCGGGCCTCGCGGAACCCTCCGCCCCCATGGCGGAACCGGTGGCGGCCCCCGTCCGTCCGGCCCAGCTCCCGGCGACGGTGCCGGACTTCACGGGCCGCGCGTCCTTCGTACGGGAGCTGAGCGACGTACTGGCGTCGGCGTCCGGCGCGGAGGGCCGGGTGATGGCGGTGTCGGCGCTGGCGGGCATCGGTGGCGTCGGCAAGACGACACTGGCGGTGCACGTGGCGCACGGCGCGCGGTCGGCCTTCCCCGACGGCCAGTTGTACGCCGACCTCCAGGGCGCCGGCGCGAGGTCGGCGGAGCCGGAGACGGTCCTGGGCTCCTTCCTGCGTGCCCTCGGCACGGCGGACTCGGCGATCCCGGACTCGCTGGAGGAGCGGGCGGCGCTGTACCGCTCGGTCCTGGACGGCCGCAAGGTGCTGGTCCTGCTGGACAACGCGCGTGACGCGGCGCAGGTGAGGCCCCTGCTGCCGGGGACGGCGGGCTGCGCGGCGCTGGTGACGTCGCGGGTGCGGATGGTGGGCCTGGCCGGGGCGCACCTGATCGACCTGGACGTGATGTCACCGGACGAGGCGCTGTCCCTCTTCACGAAGATCGTCGGCGAGGAGCGGGTCGCCTCGGAGCGCGAGGCCGCCCTGGACGTGGTGGCGGCGTGCGGCTTCCTGCCGCTGGCGATCCGCATCGCGGCGTCCCGCCTGGCGGCGAGGCGCACCTGGACGGTCTCGGTCCTGGCGGTGAAACTCGCGGACGAACGCCGCCGCCTGGACGAACTCCAGGCGGGCGACCTGGCGGTCAAGGCGACCTTCGAACTGGGCTACGGGCAGCTCGAACCGGCCCAGGCCCGCGCGTTCCGCCTGCTGGGCCTGGCGGACGGCCCGGACATCTCGCTCGCGGCGGCGGCTGCGGTACTGGACCTGCCGGTGGAGGACACGGAGGACCTGCTGGAGTCCCTGGTGGACACGTCCCTGCTGGAGTCGGCGGCGCCGGGACGGTACCGGTTCCACGATCTGGTGCGGCTCTACGCGCGTGCCTGTGCGGAGAGGGACGAGCAGCCGCCCAGCGAGCGGGAGACGGCGTTGTCGCGGTTGCTGGACTTCTATCTGGCGACGGCGGCGGGGGTGTACGCGATCGAGCGGCCGGGGGACCGGCTGGTGGACCACCTGGAGGCGACCGAGTATCCGGGGCTGCGGTTCACCGAAGGGACCGCAGCCCTCGACTGGCTGTACACCGAGGCCTCGGCACTGCTGTCCTGCGTACGACAGGCCGCAGGCAGTGCCAGGCTGCGGCGCGCCGTCGATCTGCTCCTGGCGGCCAAGGACTTGACCGAGTCAGGAGCCGATTCCCACCAGTACGAGATGACCGCCCGGGCGATGTGCGACGCCACACGGTCCGCGGCGGACGCGCTCGCGGAGGGCAGGGCGCGGACGGCGCTCTCCGATGTCCTCCTGGTCTCGGGCCGCGTTCAGCAAGCGGAGGAGCAGGCCCGGATCGCCATGGGACTGGCGAGTTCCGTGCGGGATGCCACCGCCGTCAGCTGGGTGGCCAACAGCCTCGGGCTGCTCTGCCTTCACCAGGGCCGGTTCGCGGACGGCAAGCCTTTCTTCGAACAGGCCATTGAGGGGTTCCGGGCAGCCGACAACCGCCCCTGCGAAGCGACCAGCCTGGGCAACCTCTCCCGTGCTCACCTGGGCATGGACAACGTCGCGACGGCGGTCGAGATCGCTGAGCGCGGCCTCGCGGTGCACACCGAGATCGGCCGGACAGTGCGCCTCGCGAACGGACACTTCGCCCTAGGCGTCGCCCTGACGAGGGCCGACCGCCACGCCGAGGCCCTGAGCCAGTTCTCCGACGCCCTCCGCATCTTCAGCGATCACCGGCAGCGGCTCTGGGAAGGAGCGACCAACTTCCGGATCGCCGAGGTGCACCTGGCCGCCCATCGTCCGGCACCAGCAGCGCAGCACGCCGAACAGGCTCTCGCGCTGGGCTGCATCGGCGGCGACCGGATGCGGGGCAACGTCCTGACGCTCCTGGGGCGGGCGCTGTCCATGCTGGGGCAGGCGGACCGGGCCACGGCCTGCTGGCGCGAGGCGCTCAGCCTCTACGAGCAGAACGGCGCGGCGGAGGCGGCCGAGGTACGGGCCCTGCTCACGCCGGCCACTGCGGCCTGAGGAGTGCGTCTCCTGCCGTGCAACCGGGGCGTTCAGCATTCGTTTATCCCCGCCCGGCATTCTCTTACCCGTCAACCGTCGCGTCGGGGGGCAGACGGTTCGACAGGAGACGCAACCGGCTAATGTGCGGCTCCGAAACGCCCGTTCGGAAGCCTTCGGGGGAAGTTTCCGAACGGGCGTTCCTCCCTCGTTACTACAGAAGAGGAACGAAGCACATGAGCGACAAGAAGGACGCGGACGTCACCACGCAGGAGAACGCCATGCCGGTTCCGCCCGCAGAGGGGGCGGAGGTCACCACGCTGGAGAACGCCATGCCCAGCGGACCGGCCAAGGAGACCATCACGACGATGGAGAACGCCATGCCCGCCCCGCCCGCCCTGGACCTCGACGGCGGCAGGTAGCCGTCCATCCCGACGGGGGATCGGCCGCGGCGGCGCGGAGGGGGAGCCGTCGCGGCCGACGTGCGTCCGCACGGGGTTCCGGTCGCGGTACCGCCCGACGACCACACACCCCGACGGGGCCGAGGTGGACCTCGGCCCCGTCGTCGTACGGCGGTGCTCTCCGGCGGCCGGCCGGGTCAGCCCGCCGGCTCGGCGATCATGTCGGGTTCGCACTCGGCGATCCGGGTCACGTCCGCGTCGCCGATCTCCACCCGGACCGGCACCGTCCCGGTCCCGGGTACGGCGACGTCCTGGGAGCGGGTGAGGACCTCCGCGCCGGTCTCGTCCTCGAACCTCACGGTGACGGTGAAGACGCCGTCCGCGGTGTTCTGGTTGGTGACCTCGACCGTGGCGTACGGGGTCTCCTCCGAGGCGCAGTCCACCAGGTCCACCAGGGCGCCCAGCTCGGACGAGGAAGCGCTTCCGCCGCCGTCCCCCGCGTCTCCGTAGTCGTCGTCATCGTCGTAGTCGCGGTGCGATCCGCCCCCCGAGCTCGACGACGAGTCGTGGTCCTGGCTGGAGTTGCTGCATCCGCCCCCGCCCCCGTCGCCGCTGCCGCCGTGGCCGCGGCCGGTCGAGAAGCCGGTGAGGGTGAGGACGACGAGTGCCGAGACCGCGGTGAGCCTGAGTGTGTTCCCCCGAGGATTCATGACTGTCAGGCTATCGATCTTCGTGTCACGAGCATGTCACCGCCTGGCGACCGTCGCGCACCCGGCGTAGCGTCTGCGGTGGGAGCGGCGGGCCGCCGCTCCCCGCAGCGACGGCCGCCGTCCGACAACCCTTCCGTGCACCCGGTACGACGGCCGTCCGCAGGACCGGGGGTCACGCCGTCCGCGCCGTCCCCGTCCCCTTCTCCGCGTCCAGCGCGTACACGCAGCGGTCCTTGCTGCACGCGTACACCACGCCGTCCCGGACCACCGGGGAGCCGGTGATCTCGCCGCCGGTCGCGAGCTTCCACCTCAGGCGGCCGTCGTCGGCCTTCAGGGTGTAGAGCAGGTGGTCGCTGGAGCCGAAGTGGATGCGGCCCTCCGCGACCGCGGGCGCGCCCACGATCTCGCCGCCGGACTGGAAGCGCCACTTGGGCGTGCCGGTGACCGCGTCCAGCGTGTACAGGCCCTTGCCGCTGCCCACGTGGACGTGGCCGGCGGCGACCAGGACCGGGTCGACGGAGGCGCGGGACTCGGTGGCGATGCGCCAGCGGTCGCGGCCGTCGGTGGCGTCGAGGGCGTAGACCGTGCCGAGGTAGTCGGCGAGGTAGAGGCCGCCGCCGGTGACCGCCGGGCCGGGGACGAAGGCGGGCGGGGCGAGGAAGACCGCCGGGGCCTCGAAGTGCCAGCGGACGTGGCCCGAGGTGACCTCCAGGGCGAGGACGCGGGTGCCGGCGCAGACGTAGGCGTAGCCGTCGGGGGCGTGCGTCACACGCACCGGGACGCCGCCGCAGGAGGCCGCGTCGCCGATCGGGTACGACCAGCGCTCGTCGCCGGTGCGGGCGTCGAGGGCGCGCAGCCGGGCGTCCTGCCAGACGTAGACCGTGCCCTCGTGGACGGCGGGGCCGGCCTCGGGGGACTCGAAGTCGGTCTGGCAGCCGCTGACCTCCCACAGCTTCTGGCCGGTGGACGCCTCCCACGCCTGGACGCCGCCGCCGCGCGTGCCGGTGACGACGGTGCCGCGGTCGGCCTTGAGGGAGTACACCCAGGCGTCCGTGGACAGCCGCCACAGGTCGCCGCCCTCGCGGGCGTCGAGGGCGAACAGGGTGGGCCCGTCGGAGGCGTGGATACGGCCGTCGGCGACCGCCATCGACCAGGCGACGTCGCGGGTCTTGAAG
>NZ_NCTE01001395.1 GCF_002114215.1 Streptomyces sp. 13-12-16
CGGTGCGGGAGCCTCGGCTCCCGCACCGCCCGCCCGCGTGTGCGCACCCCCGCACCGCCCGCCCGCGTGTGCGCACCCCCGCACCGCCCGCCCGCGTGTGCGCGCCCCCGCACCGCCCGCTCATGGGTTCACCCACCGGAGCCCCTCTGTGGGCCTCAGCACACTTCAGCCTCGCAGGTCAACGGCAAGTTGACGGCCCTTCCGGGGCCGTGGTGGACTGCCTCAGCCACTACGGCGGCAGGAGAGGAAGCCGGTGCGATTCCGGCGCGGTCCCGCCACTGTCACCGGGGTGAACACCCCGGGAGCCAGGAACTCTCGCCGCCGGTCTCGTCGAACCAGGGCGTGGACACCCTGAGTGAGGACATAACGCCATGCGCGGCTGCCTGCCGAGGTCGATCAGCGACACACCGCCCCGCCCCGGGGCCACTCCCGCCGGATCCGTCACCGGCTGACCCCATGCGTGCCGATCGCGTGTTCGCGTACGGCGCCGCCGCCGGCCTCCTCGGCGACCTGCTGTTCGGCGATCCCCGCCGAGGACATCCGGTCGCCGCTTTCGGGCGGGCCGCGGCTGCCGTGGAACGGGTGCTGTGGCGGGACGACCGGGGCCGGGGCGCGGTGCACACCGCCGTGTGCGTCGGCGGGACCGTCGCGCTGGGTGCCCTCGCCTCCCGCTGCGTACGCTCCTCCCCCGCCGCTTCCGCCGCCCTGACCGGTGTCGCCACC
>NZ_NCTE01001396.1 GCF_002114215.1 Streptomyces sp. 13-12-16
CGCCGCCCGCAACACCGGGTGGCGGGCCGCCGGGGACGCGCCGTGGATCGTCTTCCTCGACGACGACGTGGTGCCCGGCCCCACCTGGGCCGACGACCTGGCGCTCGACCTCGCCGGGGCGAGCGTCGCGACCGCCGGGGTCGCCGCCCGGATCGAGGTTCCCCTGCCGCCGGACCGGCCGCCCACCGACTGGGAGCGGGGCACCGCCGGGCTGGCCCGGGCCCGCTGGATCACCGCCGACATGGCGTACCGGCGCCGGACGCTGGAGGCCGTCGGCGGCTTCGACGAACGGTTCCGCAGGGCCTTCCGGGAGGACGCGGACCTGGCGCTTCGGGTGCTCGACGCCGGCTGGACCCTGTCCGAGGGCCGCCGCACCACCGCCCACCCGGTACGGCCGGCCGGACGCTGGATCTCCGTACGTCTCCAGGCGGGCAACGCCGACGACGTGCTGATGACCAGGCTGCACGGGCGTGGCTGGTGGCGGCGGGCACAGGCACCGCGGGGCCGGCTGCCCGCGCATCTGGCGCTGACCGCGGCGGGCCTGACGGCGGCGGGCTGTCTGCTGTCCGGCCGGCCGCGTACGGCGGTGGCGTGTGCCACCGGCTGGCTGGCGGGGACCACCGAGTTCGCCCTCGCCCGGATCCTGCCGGGTCCGCGCACCCGCGACGAGATCGTCACGAT
>NZ_NCTE01000014.1 GCF_002114215.1 Streptomyces sp. 13-12-16
CGGCCGTGATCAGCGGGCTCACCTCGCGCAGCAGCTCGACGCGGGCCGGTGAGTCCCAGGCGCGGTCCACCGCCCGCTGGGCGTCCACCAGCAGCCCGTCGGGGTCGCGCGGGTCGTGGGTGCGCCAGGTGTCCAGCCACTCGGGGCGCGAACGCGCGAAGGAGGCCAGGCGGCGCACATACCGGTCGCGGTGCTCCCAGGCGCCGCTGCGCCGGGTGACGGCGAGCAGTTCGGCGGCGGGCGTGTGGTCACCGGCCGCGGCCCCGACCAGCGCCGGGCCCAGCTGGTCGTCGGGTGCGTCGAGCAGCACCTCGTCGTCCGCGGGCAGCACGACGGGGGCGGGGGACGTGGCGCCCGTCGTCTTTCCTCGCACCCGGGATGTGCGGGTGAACGCGTCCATCAGAGCCATGGTGTCGACCATTGAAAGACCGCAGGTCACAGCGGCGCCAGAGGCGACACGGAAGTCATGGAAGGTTGTACGGGGTTCGGTCAAGGCCCGGCAAAAAGCAGTGCTTTCCTCACCTTGCGCGCGCTTCTCACGCCCCCCACCGGCCCCAGGGCCGTCACGTACGGCGCAGTGTCCGCGTCGCCCCCGCCGCCACCGTCGTCGCCAGGATCCAGCCCAGCAGGATGAACGCGGCCGACAGCCACTGCCAGCCGCCGCGCAGCTGCCAGAAGCCGACCTGGCCGAGGTCGATCACCGGCAGCAGCAGGTCCAGGGCCAACAGGGGCGGGTTCCACGCCGGGTGCTCACCGCTCTTCATCGGCGGGTGATCGGCCCGCGCGAAGGCCAGCGAACCGGCCGCCCACAGCACCGCCATCCACACCGCGGCCCGGCCCGGACGGTATCCGTAGGCGACCGTCCAGTCCTGCGCGTAACCCCACAGCTTGGCGGCGATCGGCAGGCTCTCGCGGCGCCGGCGCTGCTTGGCGAGCAGCACCTCGCGGGCGTCCTCGTCCTCCCCGCCCTCCCGCAGCACGGCGGCCAGCCGCTCGTACGGCTCCGGGTTGTACTCGGCGCTCGCCGCGTCCACCCAGCGCAGCCGCAGCGTCAGCGGGAACGGCCCGCGCGGCACCAGGTTCTCGTAGGTGAAGCCGCCCATGTGCAGCCGGCCCGGTCCGGGCCAGCTGTCCGCCCTGTCCATCAGGTTGACCACCTTCGCCCCCGACAGCACGACCCTGCCGCGCACCGGCCGCTCCCCGAGGAAGCGCAGCTCCGGCGTCTGCACCCGGCGCAGCGACAGCTCCTGCTCGTCGGTGAAGGTGAACCGGGCCCCCTCGAAGTCGACCGCGTCCCCGAACCGCCCGTCGTCCAGGCGCACCCCGCCCTGGCACTCGAAGCGCTGGATCCGCGTCCCGCGCGCCGGTGTCATCCCGCTGCGCGCCTGGGCCCCCACCCCCGCCGGGGTCAGGTACAGGGAGCGCTCCACGGTCAGCTGCGGCGCGTTCAGCGCGAGCCGGGTGTACGGGTTGACCAGCCGGGCCCCGCGCAGGCTCAGCGACACGCCGATCGTCGCGCTGCGCAGGCTCAGCTCGCCGTGCGACTCCAGCATCTCCGCCTGGAGGTCCTGGCCCACGTTCATTCCGTCGGCGGCTATCGAGCGGCCGCTGCGGTCCCGGTGCACGATCGCCTGGTTGAGCAGCAGATCCGTGCCGATCCGCGAGTCGGTGAGCCGTATGCCGCCCAGGAACCGGCAGCGCGGCAGGTGCAGATCGCCCTCGGTGTGCAGCCGGGCCGCCTCCAGGCGCGGTATCGAGCAGTCCACCATCCGCACGGTCGTGAAGCGGGCCTCCGGCAGCAGCACGTCCCGCTCGAAGCGGCAGGCCCGCATCTCCAGGTACGGCACCACCGTGCCGCCCGCCAGGTCCAGTGCGCCGCTGATCTGCACCCCGACCAGCTTCAACGACGAGACCCGGCCGGCCAGGGCGGGCGGCCCGTCCAGCAGCAGCCAGCACACGACGCGCGCCCGGACCGTCCGCTCGGGGCCCCACGGATGTCCTCCGTGCGGATCGTCGACGGTCGTGTCACCGCTGCTCAGGTCGTACACGCTGCCGTTGCGGAAGGCCTGCCACATCCCGGCCTCCGTGGCGGTCAGATCCTCCGGCGGCTCTCCGCCGCCCGGTCCCACCCCCTCGGTCACGGAACTCTCCTCCTCCCCATCTACTCGTCGGTTCGTCCCTTCGTACAACCGTTCATGCCCGGTGAAGTGACGTGTCGAACACGGAAAGTGAAGAGGATCTCGGAAATGTGCGCGCACCGTCACCGGGGACGTGACGTATCAGCCATTGGAACGGGCGGACGGCCCACCGTGCGGGTCTGAGAGAATTGAGCACGTGATCTCCCGAATCGATCTGCGCGGCGACGTCCTCCCCGAGGGCCCCGCCCTGCGCGACCTGCTGCCCCGAGCCGACTTCGACGTCGCGGCCGCCCTGGAGAAGGTGCGGCCCATCTGCGAGGACGTGCATCATCGGGGCGACGCGGCGCTGATCGACTTCGCCGAGCGGTTCGACGGCGTGAAGCTGGAGCAGGTACGGGTACCGGCCGCCGCCCTGGAGCGCGCGCTGGAAGAGCTGGACCCGCCCGTGCGCGCGGCCCTGGAGGAGTCCGTCCGCCGCACCCGGCTCGTTCACCGCGCGCAGCGCCGCGGCACGCACACCACCCAGGTCGTGCCCGGCGGGACGGTCACCGAGAAGTGGGTGCCGGTCGACCGCGTGGGGCTGTACGCGCCGGGCGGCCGGGCCGTCTACCCGTCCTCCGTGATCATGAACGTGGTGCCCGCCCAGGAGGCCGGCGTCCCGTCCCTCGCGCTCGCCTCCCCGGCCCAGGCCGAGTTCGGCGGCCTGCCGCACCCGACCATCCTCGCCGCCTGCGCCCTGCTCGGCGTCGACGAGGTCTACGCGGCCGGCGGCGCCACCGCCGTCGCGATGTTCGCGTACGGCACCGAGTCCTGCCCGCCCGCGAACATGGTCACCGGCCCCGGCAACATCTGGGTCGCCGCCGCCAAGCGCTACTTCACCGGCATGATCGGCATCGACGCCGAGGCCGGCCCGACCGAGATCGCGATCCTCGCGGACTCCACCGCCGACCCGGTGCACGTCGCCTCCGACCTGATCAGCCAGGCCGAGCACGACCCGCTGGCCGCCGCCGTCCTCGTCACCGACTCCGCGGAGCTCGCGGACGCCGTGGAGAAGGAGCTGGAACCGCAGGTCAAGGCCAGCAAGCACATCGACGAACGGATCGTCCCTGCGCTGTCCGGCCGTCAGTCGGCGATCGTCCTGGTCGACGGCCTCGACGAGGGCCTGCGGGTCGTCGACGCCTACGGCGCCGAGCACCTGGAGATCCAGACCGCCGACGCCGCCGCGGTCGCCGACCGGGTGCGCAACGCGGGCGCGATCTTCGTCGGTCCCTGGTCCCCGGTCTCCCTCGGCGACTACGCGGCCGGCTCCAACCACGTGCTGCCCACCGGCGGCTGCGCCTGCCACTCCTCGGGCCTGTCCGTCCAGTCCTTCCTGCGCGGCATCCACATCGTCGACTACACCGAGGACGCGCTGGCCGAGGTCGCGCACCACGTGGTCACGCTGGCGGAGGCGGAGGACCTGCCCGCGCACGGCGCGGCGATCAAGGCGAGGTTCGGGTGGAAGGTGCCTGAGAACAAGTGAGCTTCGGAATCGACGATCTTCCCGTACGGGACGAGCTGCGCGGCAAGTCCCCCTACGGCGCCCCCCAGTTGGACGTCCCCGTACGGCTGAACACCAACGAGAACCCCTACCCGCTGCCCGAGCCGCTGGTCGAGCGGATCACCGAGCGGGTCCGCGAGGCCGCCCGGCACCTCAACCGTTACCCCGACCGGGACGCGGTCGAACTGCGCACCAGGCTGGCCGAATACCTGACGAAGACCGCCGGACACCCGGTCGGCGTCGAGAGCGTGTGGGCCGCCAACGGCTCCAACGAGGTCATCCAGCAGCTGCTGCAGACCTTCGGCGGGCCGGGCCGTACCGCCATCGGCTTCGAGCCGTCGTACTCGATGCACGGCCTCATCTCGCGCGGCACCGGCACCGGCTGGATCTCCGGGCCGCGCAACGAGGACTTCACCATCGACCTCGCCGCCGCCGAGAAGGCGATCGCCGAGCACCGGCCCGACGTCGTCTTCGTCACCACCCCCAACAACCCCACCGGCAACGCGGTCCCCCCGGAGACGGTCCTCGCACTGTACGAGGCCGCCCAGGCGGCCAAGCCGTCGATGGTGGTCGTCGACGAGGCGTACATCGAGTTCAGCCACGGCGACTCGCTGCTGCGGCTGATCGACGGACGCCCCAACCTGGTCGTCTCCCGCACCATGTCGAAGGCGTTCGGCGCGGCGGGCCTGCGCCTCGGCTACCTCGCCGCGCACCCGGCGGTCGTCGACGCCGTCCAGCTCGTCCGGCTGCCGTACCACCTCTCCGCGATCACCCAGGCGACCGCGCTGGCCGCCCTGGAGCACACCGACACGCTGCTCGGCTACGTCGAGCAGCTCAAGGCCGAGCGCGACCGGCTGGTCGCCGAACTGCGCGCCCTCGGCTACGAGGTGACCGAGTCCGACGCCAACTTCGTCCAGTTCGGACGGTTCGAGGACTCCCACGCCACCTGGCGGAAGATCCTCGACCGGGGCGTCCTGGTCCGGGACAACGGCGTACCGGGATGGCTGCGGGTCACCACGGGCACCCCCGCCGAGAACGACGCGTTCCTCGACGCGGTACGTGACATCAAGAAGGAGCAGAGCGCATGAGCCGCGTTGGACGCGTGGAACGCACCACCAAGGAGACGTCCGTCCTCGTCGAGATCGACCTCGACGGCACCGGAAGGACCGAGATCTCCACCGGGGTCGGCTTCTACGACCACATGCTCGACCAGCTCGGCCGGCACGGTCTGTTCGACCTCACCGTGAAGACCGAGGGCGACCTGCACATCGACTCCCACCACACCATCGAGGACACCGCCCTCGCGCTCGGCGCCGCCTTCAAGCAGGCGCTCGGCGACAAGGTGGGCATCTACCGCTTCGGCAACTGCACGGTCCCGCTGGACGAGTCCCTCGCCCAGGTCACCGTCGACCTCTCCGGCCGCCCCTACCTCGTGCACACCGAGCCCGAGAACATGGCGCCGATGATCGGCGAGTACGACGTGACGATGACCCGGCACATCCTGGAGTCCTTCGTCGCCCAGGCCCAGATCGCGCTGCACGTGCACGTGCCCTACGGGCGCAACGCGCACCACATCGTGGAGTGCCAGTTCAAGGCCCTCGCCCGCGCCCTGCGCTACGCCTCCGAGCGCGACCCCCGCGCGGCCGGCATCCTGCCCTCCACGAAGGGCGCGCTGTAAGCCATGAACGGTCTGTCCACCGTCCTGATCGTCGTCGGCCTGTTCTTCGTCGGCGGGATCATCTCCTTCGTCAAGCAGAAGATGCCCACGAGCCTCGTCGTGCTGCTCTCCATCGGCGCCGTGATGTGCCTCGGCACGGGGCTCCTGAGGCTGGAGGTGTGAACCCTTGAGCACCACCAAGAAGGTCGTGGTCTTCGACTACGGCTTCGGCAACGTCCGTTCCGCCGAGCGCGCCCTCGCCCGCGCGGGAGCCGACGTCGAGATCACCCGCGACTTCGACGCGGCCATGAACGCCGACGGGCTGCTGGTGCCCGGCGTCGGCGCCTTCGCCGCCTGCATGAAGGGCCTCAAGGAGGCGCGCGGCGACTGGATCGTCGACCGCAGGCTCTCCGGCGGGCGCCCGGTGATGGGCATCTGCGTCGGCATGCAGATCCTCTTCGCGCGGGGCATCGAGCACGGCGTGGAGAGCGAGGGCCTCGACGAGTGGCCCGGCTCCGTCGAGCCGCTCCAGGCCGACATCGTGCCCCACATGGGCTGGAACACCGTGGACGCCCCGGCCGGCTCCGAGCTGTTCGCCGGCCTCGACACGGACGCCCGCTTCTACTTCGTGCACTCCTACGCCGTCCACGACTGGACCCTTCAGACCACCAACCCGGCGATGCGCGCCCCGATGGTCACCTGGTCCACCCACGGCAAGCCGTTCGTGGCCGCCGTGGAGAACGGCGCCCTGTGGGCCACCCAGTTCCACCCCGAGAAGTCCGGCGACGCCGGTGCCCAGCTCCTCACCAACTGGATCGGAACCCTGTAGAGACATGGCCAAGCTCGAACTCCTCCCCGCCGTCGACGTCCGCGACGGCCAGGCCGTCCGCCTGGTGCACGGCGAGTCCGGGACGGAAACCTCGTACGGCTCCCCCCTGGAGGCCGCCCTCGCCTGGCAGCGCTCGGGCGCCGAGTGGCTGCACCTGGTCGACCTCGACGCCGCGTTCGGCACCGGCGACAACCGCGCGCTGATCGCCGAGGTCGCCGGGGCGATGGACATCAAGGTGGAGCTGTCCGGCGGCATCCGCGACGACGACACCCTCGCCGCCGCCCTCGCCACCGGCTGCACCCGCGTCAACCTCGGCACCGCCGCCCTGGAGACCCCCGAGTGGGTCGCCCGGGTCATCGCCGAGCACGGCGACAAGATCGCCGTCGGTCTCGACGTCCGCGGCACCACGCTGCGCGGCCGCGGCTGGACCCGCGACGGCGGCGACCTCTACGAGACGCTGGAGCGCCTCGACAAGGAGGGCTGCGCCCGCTACGTCGTCACCGACATCGCCAAGGACGGCACCCTCCAGGGCCCCAACCTGGAGCTGCTGAAGAACGTCTGCGCCGCCACCGACCGCCCCGTGGTCGCCTCCGGCGGCGTCTCCTCCCTGGACGACCTGCGCGCCATCGCCGGCCTCGTGCCGCTCGGTGTCGAGGGCGCCATCGTCGGGAAGGCCCTGTACGCCAAGGCGTTCACCCTGGAAGAGGCCCTGGAGGTCACGTCTTGAAACCGGAGGCCACGTCTTGAGGAAGGACACAGCCCGATGACGTCCGATGCCGTACGGCGCGTGCAGGGCACGAATCCCTGGGAGGAGACCCTCGGCTCCGCACGTGCCGTGGCGGCGGGCGACCGCGTCCTGGTGGCGGGCACGACCGCGTTCCGGGGCGATGTGCTGTACGGGGAGGGCGACCCGTACGAGCAGACCAAGGTGGCCTTCACCAGCGCGCTGGAGGCGATCGGCGAGTTCGGACTCGGCATCGGGTCCGTGATCCGCACGCGCCTCCACCTCGCCCACGCGCGGGACGTCGACGCGGCCGGACGCGCCCACAAGGAGCTGTTCGACGCGGTGCGCCCGGTCACCACCCTCCTGGTGGTCGAGGGCTTCGTCGACTCGCGCGTCCTGGTCTCAGTGGAACTCGAAGCATTCAGAGGAGCCGTGACCTCATGACCCTGGCGGTCCGAGTCATCCCCTGCCTGGACGTGGACAACGGCCGGGTCGTCAAGGGCGTCAACTTCCAGAACCTGCGCGACGCGGGCGACCCCGTCGAGATGGCCAAGGTGTACGACGCCGAGGGCGCCGACGAGCTGACGTTCCTGGACATCACCGCCTCGTCGGGCAACCGCGAGACGACGTACGACGTGGTGCGCCGCACCGCCGAGCAGGTGTTCATCCCGCTGACGGTGGGCGGCGGCGTCCGTACCACCGAGGACGTGGACAAGCTGCTCCGCGCGGGCGCCGACAAGGTGGGCGTCAACACGGCGGCCATCGCCCGGCCCGACCTCATCCGCGAGATCGCGGAACGCTTCGGCCGGCAGGTCCTGGTGCTCTCGGTCGACGCCCGGCGCACCGACTCCGGTTCCTTCGAGGTCACCACGCACGGCGGCCGTCGCGGCACCGGCATCGACGCCGTCGAGTGGGCACACCGGGCCGCCGAGCTGGGCGCCGGCGAGATCCTGCTCAACTCCATGGACGCCGACGGCACCAAGGACGGCTACGACCTGGAGATGATCGCCGCCGTCCGCAAGCACGTCACCGTCCCCGTGATCGCCTCCGGTGGCGCCGGCAAGCTCGCCGACTTCCCGCCGGCGGTCGCGGCGGGCGCGGACGCGGTGCTGGCCGCCTCCGTCTTCCACTTCGGCGACCTGCGCATCGGCCAGGTCAAGGAGACGCTGCGGGAAGCCGGTCACCCGGTGCGGTGACGCTCAGCCGGTCGGCTGGGCCAGCTGGATGAGATTGCCGACCGTGTCGTCCAGGACGGCGGTGATCACCGGACCCTGCTCCTGCGGGTCCTGGACGAAGTGGACACCCTCCCCGCGGAGCCGTTCGAACTCCGCGCGGAGGTCGTCCACGGAGAACACGATCGCGGGCAGCCCCGCCTCGCGCACCGCCCTGCGGTACGGCTCCGCTATGGGCCCCTGCCCCGGCTCCAGCAGCAGCTCCAGGTCCCGCTGGGCGCCCTCCTTCGCGCCCACGGTGACGAACAGCGTGCCGCCGCCCAGATCCATGTGGGTGCGGGTCTCGAAGCCGAGGACATCGGTGTAGAAGGCGTGCGCCTTCGCCACGTCGTCGACGTACACACTGGTCATGGCCACTTTGATCACGAGCTGCGCCTTTCGGGTGCGGTTCAGATGCCGAGCTGTCCGGTCTCGCGCAGCTTCGCGATCGCGTCCTCGTCGCCGTCCAGCTCGACCTCGGCGGCGCTCTGCCGGCCGTAGGCGAACAGCACCAGCTCGGACGGCTCACCGGTCACCGTGACCACCGGGGCGCCACGGTGGGCCACCACCGTCTGGCCGTCCGGACGGCGCAGCACCAGACCCGTCGGCGCCCCGCGGCCCATCAGCCGCGCGGAGCGCTCCAGACGCGACCACAGGGCGTCCTGGAACACCGGGTCGAGCTCACGCGGCGTCCAGTCGGGCTGGGCGCGGCGCACGTCCTCGGTGTGGACGTAGAACTCGACGGTGTTCGACAGCTCGTCGACCTGCTTGAGCGAGAAGGGCGAGAAGCGCGGCGGACCCGTCCGGATGAGCTGGATCAGCTCCTCGTACGGCTTGGCGGTGAACTCCGCCGTCACCCGCTCCAGACGCGCCGCCAACTGCTTGACCAGCATGCCGCCGGCCGCGTCGGGGCGGCGCTCGCGCACCACCACGTGGGCGGCGAGGTCCCGGGTCGTCCAGCCCTCGCAGAGGGTGGGGGCCTGAGGGCCCGTGGTCTCCAGCAGATCGGCCAGGAGAAGTCGTTCACGCTTGGCATGGGTCGACATGCACGCCAGCCTACGGCCGGGCGGGGAGTCCGCCCACCCGTCGTCCGGCCGCCGCCTCCCGACGGGGCGCCGCGCGCCACTGTTCCCAACCAGTGGACATCGTCCGGATCCGTCGACCGGGGCGCGGCACAATGGTCGGCATGACCAGCAGCACGTCCCGGCCCAGCCGCCTCGACCCGGAGATCGCCGCGCGGCTCAAGCGCAGCCCCGACGGCCTCCTGCCCGCCATCGCCCAGCAGTACGACACCGGAGAGGTGCTGATGCTGGGCTGGATGGACGACGAGGCGCTGCACCGCACGCTCACCACCGGCCGCTGCACCTACTGGTCGCGCAGCCGTCAGGAGTACTGGGTCAAGGGGGACACCTCCGGCCACTTCCAGTGGGTCAAGTCGGTCGCCCTGGACTGCGACGCCGACACCGTGCTGGTCAAGGTCGACCAGGTGGGTGCCGCCTGCCACACCGGCGCCCGCACCTGCTTCGACGCCGACGTGCTGGTGGCGGACGCCCCCGCCTCGGATCAGTAGGGTCTGCCGCCATGGACCTCGAGACGTTCCGCAAGCTCGCCACCGACCGCCGGGTCATCCCGGTCACCCGCAAGCTCCTCGCCGACGGCGACACCCCGGTCGCGCTCTACCGCAAACTCGCCGCCGAGCGCCCCGGCACCTTCCTGCTGGAGTCCGCGGAGAACGGCAGGTCCTGGTCCCGCTACTCCTTCGTCGGCGTACGGTCCGCCGCCACCCTCACCGAGCGCGACGGGCAGGCCCACTGGGAGGGCACCCCGCCGGTCGGCGTCCCCGTCGACGGCGACCCGCTCGCCGCGCTGCGCACGACCCTCCAGACCCTGCACACCCCGCGCGACCTCGCCCACGACCTGGGCCTTCCGCCCTTCACCGGCGGCATGGTCGGCTACCTCGGCTACGACATCGTGCGCCGCCTGGAGAAGGTCGGCCCCGGCGAGCGGGACGACCTGCGGCTGCCCGAGCTGACCATGCTGCTCACCAGCGACCTCGCCGTCATGGACCACTGGGAGGGCGCGGTCTGGCTGATCGCCAACGCGATCAACCACAACGACCTGGAGACCGGCGTCGACGAGGCGTACGCCGACGCCGTGGCCCGGCTCGACGCCATGGAGGCCGACCTCACCCGCGCGGTGGCCCAGCCGCCCGCCGTGCTGCCGCCCTCCGAGCTGCCCGAGTACACCGCGCGGTGGGGCGGCCCCGACTTCCGGCAGGCCGTGGAGGACATCAAGGAACGCATCCGCGCGGGGGAGGCCTTCCAGGTCGTCCCCTCCCAGCGGTTCGAGACGCCGTGCACGGCGAGCGCCCTCGACGTCTACCGGGTGCTGCGGGCCACCAACCCGTCCCCGTACATGTACCTGTTCCGCTTCGACGGCTTCGACGTGGTCGGCTCGTCCCCCGAGGCACTGGTGAAGGTCGAGGACGGGCACGCCATGGTCCACCCCATCGCCGGCACCCGGCACCGCGGCGCCACCCCGCAGGAGGACCAGGCCCTCGGCGACGAACTGCTCGCCGACCCCAAGGAACGCGCGGAGCACCTGATGCTCGTCGACCTCGGGCGCAACGACCTCGGACGGGTCTGCGAACCCGGCTCCGTCGAGGTCGTCGACTTCATGTCCGTCGAGCGGTACTCGCACGTCATGCACATCGTCTCGACGGTCACCGGCCGGGTCGGCGCCGGCCGCACCGCGTTCGACGTGCTCACCGCCTGCTTCCCGGCCGGCACGCTCTCCGGGGCGCCCAAGCCCCGCGCGCTGCAGATCATCGACGAACTCGAACCGTCCCGGCGCGGGCTGTACGGCGGCTGCGTCGGCTACCTCGACTTCGCGGGCGACTCCGACACCGCGATCGCGATCCGTACCGCCCTGCTGCGGGACGGCACCGCGTACGTGCAGGCCGGAGCGGGGATCGTGGCCGACTCCGACCCGGTCGCGGAGGACACCGAGTGCCGCAACAAGGCGGCGGCGGTGCTGCGCGCGGTGCACACCGCGAACCGGCTGGGGACGGCCTGAGGGGCGTCCGAGGTGAACCCCGGGTGTCGGTTCGCCCGGGGTTCAGGCGATAGTGGAGGGCGTGACTGCTGTACCTACCCCCCGTTCCGAGGCCGCCGGCTCCGCCCGCAGTGGCCGCCTCAGCCTCGCCGTCGCCCTGCTGAGCGGTGCCCTGGGCGCGGCCGTGGCCCTGCTCGCCACCCGGCAGCAGTGGTCGGAGGGCACCGCCACGGTGGCCGGCGGCGCGTTCCCGCTGACCGCGAAGGGCAGCGACGTGACGGGCGTGCCCGCCGCCCTGGCCGTCGTGGGGCT
>NZ_NCTE01001397.1:0-3099 GCF_002114215.1 Streptomyces sp. 13-12-16
CGTGCGGCCGGCGCCCGACGACGACCCCGCCGCCCCCGCGCCCCTGGACGTGCCGCGCGTCCCCACCGGGCACCCCGGGGTCGACGCCCACGTGGCGCGGCTGGCCGACGCCGACCACCTCGCCACGGACGGCCACGCCGAGGTGTACGAGGATGTACACCGGGGGCTGCGCGACGCGCTCACCGCGCTCGACGCCCGCCCGGGACCTCCGGGGCCCTCACCGGCACACGAACACAGGAGCTGAACCGAACGTGGCAGGAGTCGCACGCCGCCGTCTCGACGCGGAGCTGGTCCGCCGTAAGCTCGCGCGCTCGCGTGAGCACGCCAGCCAGCTGATCGCCGCCGGGCGGGTCAGCGTCGGCAAGACGGTCGCGACCAAGCCCGCCACACAGGTGGAGACCGCCGCCGCGATCGTCGTCGTCGAGGACGCGGGCGACCCGGACTACGTCTCGCGCGGCGGCCACAAGCTGGCCGGCGCCCTCGACGCCTTCGTGCCGCTGGGGCTGGCGGTCGAGGGGCGGCGGGCGCTCGACGCCGGCGCCTCCACCGGCGGTTTCACCGACGTGCTGCTGCGGGCCGGGGCCGCGCACGTCGTCGCCGTGGACGTCGGATACGGACAACTCGCCTGGAGTCTGCGCAACGATGAACGCGTCACCGTCAAGGACCGTACGAACGTACGGGAGTTGACGCTCGAGGTCATCGATGGGGAGCCTGTGGATCTTGTTGTGGGGGACCTGTCCTTCATCCCGCTCGGACTGGTGCTGCCCGCCCTGAAGCGGTGCGTGAAGCCGGACGCCGACCTGGTGATGATGGTGAAGCCGCAGTTCGAGGTGGGCAAGGAGCGGCTGGGCAGCGGCGGAGTCGTCCGCAGCCCGCAGCTGCGCGCCGAGGCCGTGCGCGGGGTGGCCGCGAAGGCCTGGGAGCTGGGGCTCGGAGCGAAGGGCGTGACGGCGAGTCCGCTGCCCGGACCCTCCGGGAATGTCGAATACTTCCTGTGGCTGCGGGCCGGGGCTCCGGAACTGGACCCGGCCGACGTTGACCGTGCTGTGGCGGAGGGGCCGCGTTGACACAGAACCGAGCTCGTACTGTTTTCCTGCTGGCCCACACCGGGCGGCCCGCGGCCATCCGCAGCGCCGAGCTCGTGGTCAAAGGGCTGCTGCGCTCCGGTCTCGGGGTACGGGTCCTGGAGGACGAGGCCCGCGACCTGCCGCTCCCGGACGACGTGGAGACCGTCAAGGAGGCCACCCCGCAGTGCCTGGACGACTGCGAGCTGCTGATCGTGCTGGGCGGTGACGGCACGCTGCTGCGCGGCGCCGAGTTCGCCCGCGCCTCCGGGGTGCCCATGCTGGGCGTCAACCTCGGGCGGGTCGGGTTCCTCGCCGAAGCCGAGCGGGACGACCTGGACAAGGTCGTCGACCGGGTGGTGAGCCGGGCGTACGAGGTCGAGGAGCGGATGACCGTCGACGTCGTGGTGCACCGCAACGGCGACATCGTGCACACGGACTGGGCGCTGAACGAGGCGGCCGTGCAGAAGGTGTCCGCCGAGCGGATGCTGGAGGTCGTCCTGGAGATCGACGGGCGGCCGGTCACCGGGTTCGGCTGCGACGGGATCGTCTGCGCGACCCCGACCGGGTCCACCGCGTACGCCTTCTCCGCCGGCGGGCCCGTGGTGTGGCCCGAGGTCGAGGCGCTGCTGATGGTGCCGATCAGCGCGCACGCGCTGTTCGCCAAGCCGCTGGTGACCTCGCCGGACTCGGTGCTGGCGGTGGAGGTGCTGCCGCACATCCCTCCGGGGGTGCTGTGGTGCGACGGGCGGCGGACGGTCGAGTTGCCGGCGGGGGCCCGGGTGGAGGTGCGGCGGGGGGCCGTGCCGGTGCGGCTGGCCCGGTTGCACCATGCCTCGTTCACCGACCGGCTGGTCGCGAAGTTCGCGTTGCCCGTGTCCGGGTGGCGGGGCGCGCCGCACTAGCGGTCTCGACGGGGTGGTTCCGGAGCGCCGGCGGGTGCGGGTCGATCGTGGTCGTTCGCGCCCACGCGGCGGAAGCCGCACATCGATGCGGTCCCGCGCCCCGAGGATGCCCACTCCCGTGGGTGACAAGGGCGGGGCGGTCGCACTCCCCGGCTTCGACCTCGTAAGGTCGTGTGCGTGCTTGAGGAGATGCGGATACGGTCGCTCGGGGTCATCGACGACGCTGTTGTCGAGCTGTCGCCCGGCTTCACCGCCGTCACCGGTGAGACGGGTGCGGGCAAGACCATGGTGGTCACCAGCCTGGGCCTGCTGCTGGGTGGACGGGCGGATGCGGCCCTGGTGCGGATCGGCGCGCGCAACGCGGTGGTCGAGGGACGGATCGCCGTGCCCGAGACCTCCGGGGCCGTCGTACGGGCCGAGGAGGCCGGGGCCGAGCTGGACGACGGGACGCTGCTGGTCAGCCGGACCGTTTCCGCCGAGGGGCGGTCACGGGCGCACCTGGGCGGGCGGAGCGTGCCCGTGGGGCTGCTCGCCGAGCTCGCCGACGACCTGGTGGCCGTGCACGGCCAGACCGACCAGCAGGGGCTGCTGAAGCTGTCCCGGCAGCGGCAGGCGCTCGACCGGTACGCCGGGTACGCGGTCGCCGTGCCGCTCGGCAAGTACGGCGAGGCGTACAAGCGGCTGCGGGCCGTGGCCACGGAGCTGGAGCAGATCACCACGCGCGCGCGTGAGCGGGCCCAGGAGGCCGACCTGCTGCGCTTCGGGCTGGAGGAGATCGCCGCCGTGGAGCCCCGCGCGGGCGAGGACGTGGAGCTGGCGGAGGAGGCGGAACGGCTCGGGCACGCCGAGGCGCTGGCGTCCGCCGCGGCGATCGCGCACGCCGCGCTCGCGGGCAATCCGGAGGACCCCGAGGGCGTGGACGCCGGGACGCTCGTCGCGGGCGCCCAGCGGGCACTGGAGGCCGTACGGGCGCACGATCCGGCGCTGGCCGCGCTGACCGACCGGATCGGGGAGGTCGGCATCCTGCTGCGGGACGTGGCCGGGGAGCTGGCCGGGTACGCCGACGACCTGGACGCCGATCCGCTGCGGCTGGCGGCGGTGGAGGAGCGGCGGGCCGCGCCCACCCCGCC
>NZ_NCTE01001397.1:3275-4653 GCF_002114215.1 Streptomyces sp. 13-12-16
GACGGCGACGACGAGCGGATCGAGGAACTGACCGCCGAGCGTGACGCGCTCCGCGCGGAGCTGGGAGTCCTGGCGCAGGAGCTGACGGACGCACGGACGGAGGCAGCACAGCGGTTCGCGTCGGCGGTCACCGCCGAGCTGGCCTCGCTCGCCATGCCGCACGCGCGCGTGTCGTTCGACATCCGGCAGACCGAGGACCCGGAGGGCGTCGAGGTGGACGGGCGCACGGTGGCCTACGGGCCCTCGGGCGTGGACGAGGTGGAGCTGCTGCTCGCCCCGCATCCCGGAGCGCCGCCCCGGCCCATCGCCAAGGGCGCCTCGGGTGGTGAGCTGTCGCGCGTGATGCTGGCCGTGGAGGTGGTGTTCGCGGGCACGGACCCCGTGCCGACGTACCTCTTCGACGAGGTCGACGCCGGTGTCGGCGGCAAGGCGGCGGTCGAGATCGGCCGGCGGCTCGCGAAACTGGCGAAGACCGCGCAGGTCGTGGTCGTCACGCACCTGCCGCAGGTGGCCGCGTTCGCCGACCGGCAACTGCTGGTGGAGAAGACCAACGACGGCTCGGTCACCCGGTCCGGCGTGAAGGTGCTCGAAGGCGAGGACCGCATCCGCGAACTCTCCCGCATGCTCGCCGGCCAGGAGGACTCCGAGACGGCCCGGGCCCACGCGGAGGAGCTGCTGGCGACGGCCCGGGCGGACGTGTAGCCGGAGGAGGGTGAGGTTCCGTCACTCGTGTGGGTGACATGTCGTTCTGTGCGGACCCGGGCCCGTGACGTCGGCGTTGCCGGAACGGCCGTACGGCCTGGCATCCTTGACGGAGTACGGCGAGTACATCGCCCGATCCTTCTGTACGTTCTTCGGGACCGCACGAACCGAACCAGGAGCCCGGCCACGTGACCCCCGTGAGCAGCCACTCACCGCTGCGCACCGTGCAGGTGCTGGGCGGTGGCAACGCCGCCAGCAGCGCCCACGTGCGCTCGCTGGCCGCGGGGCTCGTCGCGAGGGGCGTGCGGGTCACGGTGTGCGCCCCCGTCGAGGCGGATCACACCTACGACTTCACCGGCGTCGGCGCCGACCACGTGCACGTGCCGCGCAGCAGCGACCCGGGGTCGGTGGCCGCGCTCCGGGCCGCCTGCACGGGCGCCGACCTGGTCCACGCGCACGGGCTGCACGCCTCCTTCCGCACGGTGCTCGCCCTGAGCGGACGGCGTACCCCGCTCATCGTCACCTGGCACGACCGGGCGCGCGCCGACGGCCCGCGTGCCCACTTCCTGCGCGTGCTGGAGCGGCGGGTCGTCAAGGCGGCCACCGTGGTGCTCGGGACGACCTCCGCCCTCGTCGACCGGGCGCGCCGCACGGGCGCGCGGGACGCCCGGCTGGC
>NZ_NCTE01001398.1 GCF_002114215.1 Streptomyces sp. 13-12-16
GCTAAGCCTTACAGCGCCGATGGTACTGCAGGGGGGACCCTGTGGGAGAGTAGGACGCCGCCGAACAAATATTGGGAAAACCCCCGTGCCATTCGGCACGGGGGTTTTCTGCGTTTAGGGTCAGAGGTATGCGCTATGACCTGGTCCTCTTCGACAACGACGGTGTTCTCGTCGACAGTGAGCCGATCTCCAACCGGCTCCTGGCCGCCTATCTCACCGAGCTCGGCCACCCGACCTCGTACGAGGACTCCATCCGTGACTACATGGGATCCGCCATGCACCGCGTGCACGATCTCGTCGAGGAACGGACCGGGCAGCGGTTGCCGGCGGACTTCGACGACGTGTTCCACGCCCGGGTCTTCGCCGCGTTCGAGCGGGAGTTGAAGCCGGTGGTCGGCGCCGTGGACGTGCTCGAGAAGCTGGCCGCCGACGGGGTGCCGTACTGCGTGGCCTCGTCCGGGAGCCATGAGCGGATCCGGGTGGGGCACCGCACGACGGGGCTCGACCGGTGGTTCGACGACGAGCGGATCTTCAGCTCGCAGGATGTGGGGCGGGGGAAGCCGGCACCGGATCTCTTCCTGTACGCGGCCGAGCGGATGGGTGCGGCGCCCGAGCGGTGCGTGGTCGTCGAGGACAGTCCGCTGGGCGTCCAGGCGGCGGTCGCGGCCGGGATGGACGTGTACGGGTTCACCGCGATGACGCCCGCCGGGAAGCTCTCCGGGACCACAGGACTCTTCGAGGACATGCGGGAGTTGGCCGCACTGCTCGACGGGGACCCGAGCCGGAACTGAGCACAACTCATCTTTGACCGGATCTACCCACCGGTACCCCCGAGCCCTACGCTCGCCGCCATGACTGATGTGCTGCGGCGCGGCAGGGTCTCGCTGGCGTTCAGCTTCCTCGTGCAGGGCGTCGCCTTCGCTCTGCTCGTGACGCGGATCCCGGCCGTCCAGGACCGGTACGGGGTCTCCGACGCGCTGCTGCCGGTCTTCCTCGCCGCCGTGCCGATCCTGGCCGGCGTCGGGAGCGTCACCACGGAGCGGCTGGTGAAGCGGGTGCCGCCGAGCCGGGTGCTGCGGTGGTCGCAGCCGGTGGTGCTGCTGGCGCTGCTGGGCGTCGGAGCGGGCGGGCACATGGCGGGGCTCGGTGTGGCGCTGGCCGCGTTCGGGCTGGCCGTGGGCGCGCTGGACGCGTCGATGAACATGCTCGGGGTGAGTCTGCAGCGGGCGTACGGGCGCAGCATCATGCTGAGCTTCCATGCCGTGTACAGCGCGGGCGGGATCGTCGGGGCGTCGCTCGCGTGGGCGGGGGCGCACTGGGACCTGGCGTTGTGGGTGTCGT
>NZ_NCTE01001399.1 GCF_002114215.1 Streptomyces sp. 13-12-16
GGGCGGGTACCGGACGGGGCGGACCGGCTGGTGGAGGTGCTGGCGCCGCGCGCCGGCGCCGGTTAGGCGGTGCGGCTCCCGGGCACCCGGGCGTCCTTGCCCTCGCGGTCGTCGGAGGAGAGACGGTGTCCATCGGTCGGCTTCCTGATCACGAACAGCACATCCTCGACGAGATCGAGCGGGCGCTCGGCCGCGACCGTCGTCTGGCCCGGCGGCTGCGCACGCTCCGGGTCCGCCGGGGACCCGACGTGACGCGCCCGACGGCACGGATCGCGTCCTGGCGTCCGCGCGGCCGGACCGTGGCGTTCCTGCTCGCGGTGTCCGTCGCGCTGATGGTGACCGGCGTCGTCACCTCGGCGCCGTGGGCGATCTGGGCGTTCGCGGCGGTGTGGCCGCCCACGCTCTTCGCGGCGTTCCGGCTGCTGTGCCGGTGGTCCGGCGGCTGAGCGTTTGTCCTCCGGGGGCCGCGGGGACCCGGCGCGGCAGGAGGTGATGGTCGTGCCCGAACCCGGAAGCAAGAAGTACGACACCCGCCGGGCCCGGCTCCGCAAGGACGCCGAGGACTCCGGAGTCTCCGACCAGGACGCCAACACGGCCGCCAACGAGGAACTGCAGGAGGG
>NZ_NCTE01001400.1:0-408 GCF_002114215.1 Streptomyces sp. 13-12-16
CGGGCCGCCAGCTCCCGCAGCCGGGGCAGGTCGCACGGCTCGGGGGAGGCCAGCACGACCCGCCCGATCAGCCGGCCGGGGGCGACCGGGTCGCGGGCCAGGTCGGCGGCGTCGTACTCCGCGAGGAACGCCCGCGTGTGCGCCCACCACCGCCGCCGGTACTCCTCGTCGCGCAGCGGCAGCTCACGGGCGTACATGCGCAGGTCGTGGTCGAGGAACTTGGCCCGCGCCCTGCGCGCCAGCCGCTTCTGCCCGGCGTCCAGCAGGATCTCGTGGGCGGTGCGGCACGCGCGCGTGCGGGCCCGCCAGTTGTCGACGCCCGCGCGGTCCAGGGAGATCGACAGCCGCCGCGCGGACCGGCGGACGTGCCAGACGTACACCGGGTCGGGGACCAGCGCGACGCGCGGG
>NZ_NCTE01001400.1:549-801 GCF_002114215.1 Streptomyces sp. 13-12-16
CGGCCCACACCCGCGCGGTGAACACGACGTCCTCGTAGGGGAAGCGGCCGTCGGGGAAGCGGATGCCGTGCGCGCGCAGGAAGGCCGTGGCGTAGAGCTTGTTGACGCACAGCGTGTCGTGGACCAGGCGCGGGCGCAGCGCCGGGCGGGCGAGTACGGCGGGCGCGGCGTACAGGGCCGGCTCCCACGGCGCCTCGTGCCCCGACGGCAGCTCGCGGCGCACGCACAGGCCGCCCGCGACCTGCGCGTGGG
>NZ_NCTE01001401.1:0-720 GCF_002114215.1 Streptomyces sp. 13-12-16
TGCTGGTGGGCGCGGACGATGGTGGAGTCGATCTGGACCAGCCAGTCGATGTCACCGGCGGCGTCGGCCCGGGCCTGGATCTGCTGCAGGGCCCGGGTGAACACCCCGTCGATCGCATAGCGGCGGAAGCGGGGGTAGACCGTCTGCCAAGGCCCGTAGCGTTCGGGCAGGTCACGCCACGAGATCCCGGTGCGGATCTTGTAGACCATCCCGTTGATGACCTGCCGGTCCGACACCCGCGGCCGGCCCGTCGCGGCCCGCGGTATCAGCGGAGCGAGCAACTCCCACTCCTGGTCAGTGAGTTCATGACGACGTACCACCCCACCATGATCCACGATCTGATGATCTTTGAAGACGGACCCTAGAGCGTCGCCGGGGACCGCGCTCTCACGGATGCCCAAGAAATGGAACCCACCTCGGCCCATGAGCAGGAACGGACGGCCGATGATCTCGAGGCGGCCTTCCGGCACGCCCCGGTGGTGGTGGACGGCGGGAACGGTGCGCATCACCCCGCCCACGGTGAGGACGACCGTACGAGGCTCGGCGCCCTCGGGGTGCGGTCCCGCGCGGTGTTCTCTCCTCACGTCGGCGCGGAGAGCGGCGATGGGCGTCAGGTGAGGGGGCCGGCAGGAGCCCCCGTGCCGCTTCCGACGCCTGGCCGGTCGACCGGACCCGGCCCGCCGTACTCCTCCGGGAGGGCCGGAGTGCGGCGGGGGGGGC
>NZ_NCTE01001401.1:871-1827 GCF_002114215.1 Streptomyces sp. 13-12-16
GCGGACGAAGACGTCCGACACGCCGTTGGTGTCACCGGGCACGATGTCGTCGGCCGTGGACTGGAAGACCACGTCGCGCCCGCCGGCGCTGACCGCGTCGGTCCCGGCCGAGGCGGGCCGGTCCGAGACGGTCTCGTCGGTGCCCGTCTCCAGGTCGCGCAGCACGAGTGACGGCCCGTCCGTGTCGTTCGGGGCGTACAGCAGGTAGCGGCCGGTGGGATCGATGGCCACGCCCCGCACGTCCGGCACCAGTTGGTCGGTGCCCGAGCCCACGTCGTGGACGTGGGTGTCGGGGCCCGAGAGGTAGACGACCTTGCCGCCGTCCTTGCTGAGCTGGACGAGTTCCGCCTCCTGGGAGGGGCCCTCGATCGGGCCGGAGGTGGTGCCGTCGGTCCGGTCCCACACGAAGACGTCCTTCGCCCGGCCGTCCTGGTAGGCGACGTGGCGGCCGTCGCCGCTGAGGGACGGCCGGGACGGGGTGACGTGCTCGAACTCGGCGATGATCTCCGCGGTGTCGGCGTGCCAGTCCTGTACCTCGATGCGCTGCCGGGACGGAGGCCGGCCGGAGGTGGCGACCTGGGCGATGTAGCGGCCGTCCGCGCTCAGTGACGGCTGGCTGCAGCTGAGGCCCGGGCAGTTGATGCCGATCGTGCGTCCCAGGCTCACCTTGGACAGGAAGGTCTTCGTGTCCCTGAACAACAGCCCCCACAGGGCGACGTACTGCCCGTCGCCACTGATCACCGGGCGCTCGATCGGGGGCGTGTTGGTGCTCATCAGCGTGGTCTGACCCGTCCGCCGGTCGCGGACGAACACCCTCTTCCAGGTCACCGGGTTGTCGGAGGTGAGGTTGTTCGCCGCCGACGCGAAGGCGACGAGCCGCCCGTCCGACGTGATCGTGGCACCGGCGGAGTCGCCGTCGCCCTGGGCGCCGTCGGTCGCGACACTGATCCGCTCGA
>NZ_NCTE01001401.1:1837-9081 GCF_002114215.1 Streptomyces sp. 13-12-16
TGTAGACCGTCTGCCAAGGCCCGTAGCGTTCGGGCAGGTCACGCCACGAGATCCCGGTGCGGATCTTGTAGACCATCCCGTTGATGACCTGCCGGTCCGACACCCGCGGCCGGCCCGTCGCGGCCCGCGGTATCAGCGGAGCGAGCAACTCCCACTCCTGGTCAGTGAGTTCATGACGACGTACCACCCCACCATGATCCACGATCTGATGATCTTTGAAGACGGACCCTAGTTGTTCCGGTGTTGATCGGCGACCTGAAGACGACGGTCCTGAAGGACAACGGCTTCAGCGACGTTCTCCCGGTGGAGTTCGCGCGTACGCAGGCGGCAGTCCAGGACGAATCCGCCATCGAAGACCTCGTGAAACAGGTACTCCAGGAATTCGCCGAACTGCCCGACCTCAGCGCGGAACCCGACAGCATGCGGAAATGGATCGGGCTGGTCGCCGACTACCTCGAACGTACGCGCAAGAAGAAAGCTCTGACCGAAGCGGTCCGCGCTCTCGGGATAGCCGACGAATACCTGCCGAACAGAGACGCTCAGGCAGGCGTCGGTCAGTTCATCGCCCAGCAGATGCTGGACGCGGCGCCGGGCGGACAGCTCATGAACGCCATCTTGGAGATCGCACCCCACCTGGACGGAGACTCGCTGGAGCGGCTCATCACCCAGGTGACCCCGGCCTGGATCAGCGGAGAGGTGGCCCGCCACCTGCTGCCGTCGGAGGCAGGCGCCTCCCCGCACCGGCGGACCGTGGCGTTGAACGCCTGCGAGAGCCGGACGGCACACCAATTCGTCGACCGCGCGATGTGCCTAGACTTCGGGCACTATTGGATCGGTGCCGCCGGTGGTGTGGCGGTGGGTGAGGACCTGGCGCAGGAGACTCTCGATCAGTGCTTCGGAGCTGTGAGACATCTCCTCGGGCTGCCCCCGGACTGGCCGCTCGAAAAGCTGATGGTCAGGCCCGGCTGCTTCCACTTCCTTATCCTCACGATGCATCGGCTGAGGCCGGAGATCGTGGCTGAGGTCGTCGCTGAGCTGCACCGGGTGGTTCCGCAGCTGATCATCATTCTGCTCACCGGGGACACCCCCCCGACCGCGGAGGCTCTGCGAGAGTGGCGCCTGGACGAGGCGATCGTCCTCTCACCGCCACTGGGGCCGGACGAGGAAACCCTCGGCTATCAACTGGCCCATGACCTCCGGTCCATTCCCGATCGGTTGAACGGCTGCTGGAGGTAACCGCTCATGCCCAACGACAGCCCCGCACAGACCGGCCCGGTCCGCACGGCCGGTTCGGCCGGCGGCCCGCAGCCGTTCGACTCCCCGGACCGTCGGGACGGCCGGGTATACGTCATGCTCGACGAGGTCATGCTGGCGGTCAATGTTGCCCTGGCGACCGGTCGCCCCCTGCTGCTGCGCGGCGATCCGGGGTCGGGAAAGTCATCCCTCGCCCCCTACATCGCCCGCCGACGGGGCTGGCGCTACTACGAGCACGTCGTCACCTCCCGTACCCGGGCCACTGATCTGCTGTGGACCTATGACCACGTGCGCCGCCTGAGCGACGCTCAGGTGCGCGCGCCGGGCGAGTCGCTGGCGGACCACCGCTATGTCACGCCTGGCCCGCTGTGGTGGGCCTTCGCGCCCGGATCGGCGGCACGCTCCGGCGAAGCTACCCGCAGTGGACCGCGGCACAGCCACCGGGAAGACCCGTTCCGCGAGATCAACGACACGCGTTCGCCGCACCATGCCGTCGTACTCATCGACGAGATCGACAAAGCCGAGCCGGACATGCCGAACAGCCTTCTCGTGCCACTCGGTTCCAATGAATTCACCGTCGCCGACACGGGCGAGCAGATCCGGAAGGAGCGTTCCCCCGGGGAGACGCGGAGCGCCGAGAACCGCCATCTCATCATCATCACGACGAACGAGGAACGGGAACTCCCGCAGGCGTTCCTGCGCCGCTGCGTCGTCGCCTGGCTGCCGCAGCCCGATTCCGGGCGGCTCGTGCGGATCGCACAGGAGCACTTCACACATTACGACGAGGGGTTCACGGAGTCGGACCGGGAACTGGCCGAGATGCTTGCCGAAGAGCTGAGCCGTGCCCGCAGCACGGCGAAGAAGCAGGGGCTGAGGGCGCCGAGCACGGCGGAGTTCCTGGACGCTTTCCGTGCCTGCCGGAGCATCGGCATCAGCCCCGCGGACGAGCGCTGGGAAATGCTGAAGCGACTGGTTCTGCTCAAGCCTCAGCAGCCGGACGAGTGACCGATGCGAAGCGACGTGTGGATCCAGGATCTCCTTCGGGCCCTCCCTCTTGCCCAGGGACAGGGCCAGGAGGCCGAGCGGGCGATCGCGAGACTCCTGGGCTTTGACATCACCACCCCGGGCATCGGCTCGCAGGACGTTGACCCGGGCAGCACCGTCTTTCCGGCGACCGGAGACGCCGACCTCCCCGGCCTCGTGCCGGAGGAGCCGAGTCCGGACGGCCTCGCCTCTCATCCGCGCACACCGGACCTAATGGCCAGCGGCAGCGTAGGTGAGGACAACGCACTGCCCCTGCTGGAGCCTTCTGGCGAGGAATCCCCTCTCCCGTTCGAGTGGACCGCTCCCTCACTGCCACCACCAGATCGCAGCCGCCTTCAGGCTCCCCTCTCGTACGACCCGCTGCTCGCCCCACGGTCTACCTCCGCTTTGCTGCACCTGGCGCTCTCCAGGCAGGTGGACCAGGGCGAACTGGATGTCGAGCGTGTCGTCGAACAGCTCTCCCAGGGCCTTCCGCTGGAAAGTCTGCCGCGCCGCCCCCTCCGTACAGTGCGGTTCGGTGTACAGGTGCTGGCGGATCTGGGCGTCGGCATGGAACCCTTCAGCCGCGATGTGCACGAAACCGTCCACCACGTTCGGGCGACCGTAGGACACGAACACACGCAAGTCGCCTACTTCGACCACTGCCCCGTGCGCGGTGCCGGCCCGGGGCCGCGCTGGACCTGGGGAGAGTACGTACCCCCGGCACCCGGGACCCGGATCCTGATCCTCAGCGATCTGGGGATGGGCGGGCCGAGGCTTGACGCGCGCCGCAGCAGCAGGGCCGAATGGGAGCGGCTGGTACGCACCCTCGTGTACGCGCAGTGCACAGCCGTCGCCTTCGTACCCTTCCCTGAGCAACGCTGGCCGTCATGGGCGGCCAAGCTGCTGCCCCTGGTGCCCTGGGACCGGCACACGACGGCGGGGTGGGTGGCTGCGCACATCGGGTGAGCGGCGCGCCTGCGACAGCCTGACGTCCCGGACGAATCCCCGTCGAGCGGGGCAGGGCAGGCACCAAACACCACCTGATCACCGACGCTACCGGCATTACTATGGCCGCCGCCCCGACCGGCTGCGACCGCGACAACGTCCTACTCCTGACCCTCGGCCGTGTACGACACTGCTGGCGACGCCGGCCTGTCGCTCACGCATCGAGGCCACGGCGTTGTCCCGAGGGAGCGCCAGCCCGTGTCAGCCAACCCGTTCCAGTAGGGCGCCCAAATGCGAATGTTGCCTAACTGTGGCTCCAAGAGATGGACTTCACCGTGTGCGATGATCACGTCCTGAACGTCAGTAATGGGTCAGTGTGAGTCCTCCAACATCTGGCAACCGCTGACCGGACACGAGAAACGATGTACCCTCCGGACACGGCCCTTGACCTGTAAAGACAGGCAGGGAGCAGGCATACCGGGAGTTTCTTTATGTTTCGTACCGTATTCAAGTCCAAGACCTAGCGTTTGGGTGTTCTCACAGGTCAGAGCCCTGATCGCGGCCTCCAGGTCAGCAAACGATCAGCATCGGACCGGACGGTGTCCGGCTTGCTGACCTGCGTCTACGGCAGGGGCCTTCTGCGCCGCCCATCCCCTGCTCGGAAGGCTTGATTGCGTGACTCGACAGCTCGCACGTGGGATGGGGGCCTTCTTTAAGGAGTGCAGTTGTTCCAGGCCGAATCGTTGCCCGCACCCGTACACGATTCGGTTCAGGGACGCTCTCGTAAACAGCGTGAAGAGGCTGGTTTCGGCACGCAGGACGACGCCATCGAGCGACTGACGCAGATCTACGCGGAGAGAAGGAAGACAGCGCCATCCATTGCTGAGGCCCGCCGTGAACTCGGTCAGCAGACGGTCGCGTAATACGCGAAGCAGTGGCGACCCCGGCAGCGGAGGATGACCGAGTACTCCACAGGCTGGCACGTCGACAGCTCCATCAACGTGTACATCATCCCCCGTCTCGGATCAAGGAAGCTGAACTCGGTCACGCCGATCGTGGTCGAGCGTTTCCTGGATGAGTTGGAGACCGACGGGGTCGGGCGCGGAAATCAGGTGAACATATTCCGTGTCCTCAAGGCCATCCTGCGGGATGCCTATGGCAAGGGTGCCATGGCGGACGCCCCTCTGAAGGGAGTCCAGGAGCCGGAGTACGTTCGGGAGAAGGTGGTCATTCCCTCCCTCGACTATGTGAAGAGAGCGCTGACTGTCGCGGATCACATCCTCGCGCTTGAGATCGTGATGATGGTGGGCTGCGGCCTGCGAAACGGGGAAGCCCGCGCGGTGAACATCAACAATGTCGTGGCGGACGACGTCTACCGGGTTCACGAGCAGATCCACTCGAACACGCACGAGCCTGCGAAGCTGAAGCACCGCAAGGCGGGGGAGTTCCGAGAGGTTCCTCTGCCGCGCTCGGTGCGAGAAGCGATGAAGCGCTACGAGGAGAAGCACGGCACGACGAAGGACGGCCACCTCCTGTGTGGTCCCAGCGGCTACTACACCGAGCCGATGGAACGCCGACGTGTGCAGAAGCTCTTCAAGGCACTCCCCGCGCAGGACGGTGCGGGCATGTACAGCTTCCGGCGCTATTTCGCCTCGAACGCGCTCGGGAACGGGATACCGATCACCGACGTAGCGGAATGGATGGGACACAAGTCCATCGAGGAGACGTATCGCGCACCCACCGGCATTTGATGCCCGGGAGCATCACGAAGGCGGCGCGTATCCTGGACGCCGGCCTCTGGGAAGCAGCCTGATTCCGCCGGCTCTTCGGAACAGCAGGTCCTTCGTCTGCTGTCGACTGAGATGTGCCCGCCCGCCTCTAGCGCAGCACGTCCACGAGGATTTGGCACAGGGCCTTGGCATCGTCCAGGGCGTTGCGGCATACCGTTTCGGTCAGTATGAGACGCTGTCCGATCTGCGCGGATGAACCAGGCACCTTGATCAGGTACTTCTCGTCCACGATGCCGTCGTTATGGGGGGAAGACGTGCCGGGCGGCCCAGGTTTCGAGGAGGCGTTGCCACGTTTGCGGGCCAAGGGCGGTCCGCAGGTCGAGGAAGCCGGCGGTGACGATCAGGTCGGCCATGTGGTCGAGACACTGGAAGATGGCCCCCTTGCCATTGAGGAGGCTGGCCGCGTTCGGCACGGCCGCGCGGAAAAGGGAGGAAGCCAAGGCTTCCACGACTCCGACCACGTTCTCTACGGTGTCGACCCAGTTGCGCGTGAACACTCCCTGCTCCCGGAGCAGTGCCTTGGCGTCCGTGGGCAGGGCTTCCAACGCGTCCAGGCGGGCGGTATCGGCCTGGAGGGCATCGAAGGCGACCGACGCGGCCGGTAGCTGACCGCACATGGGGCAGTGCCGGTGTTCCCCGAAGACCGCGTAGTTGTTCTGGCATCCCGCGCAGGTGCGGACACGGACGAGTTGCTCCTCGTCGATGCCGGGCAGCGGGTGAGGGTAGAAGGGCTGCGACCTGTAGGAGAAGGAGATGCTGCCGCCGCGCGAGCTGCGTGCCAGCCCGCCGAACATTTTGTCCAACTCCTGACTGACCATCTGCATGGCGAAGTCGCCTGCGGCGTGCATGATGCGGTCGCGCTGCTGCTCGGTCATGAACTCCGAGTACTCCGCGTGGTGTCCGCAGTAGACGCACCAGAGGGCGAGGCTGTCGGGTAGTGCCTCGTACTGCTGAACGTCCATGCGGAAGACCAGCGAACGCTCCGGGCACTGGCGGCCGAAGAACCCGTTGTCATCGGAAGGAATGCTGACCCGCGTCTCGAACGAGTCGCCCTGACGGCCGACGAGTTCCGCACCATCGGCCATTCTGAACCTGTGGTGGTCACGCATGAGCTGATTGTTCCCCTCGGTGCTGACAGTGGGTTCTGTGCGTGCGCCGCTGGTCAGCGGTGGCAGGTGATGCGTTCCTTGAAGAGGTCGAAGCCGCGTTGCATCATCGCGACGGTGCGGTCTGTGGCCCAGAACAGCACCTTGGGGGAGCTGGTGATTTGTGCGAGGGCCAGGCGCCCCTGGGTGTCCACGATGTTGCGCTCCAGGATGCTGAGGGTGCCGTAGATGTCGCCGTGTGCCAGCGAACTGCAGCTGCTCCATACGACTTCGGCCTCTGCAGAGCCCATGAGAGTCAGGGCTCCCGCTTCCCGCACGATTTCCGAGTACGTCGCGGGCTTGAGGACCCTCTTGGCGTCGGCAGGGTCTGTTCCCGCCTTGATGACGAGGTCGGTCAGCTGCTGCATCCGTACGTCCAGCGGCCGCCTGGGCTGTTGATGGAGCAGCGCGTTCATGCGGTCAGAGTTCTTGTTCTCGCCGGCCTGCATGCACAGTCGCCGCTGCACGCGGACGAGGCGCTGGTTGGGCCCGAGCATCCATACGGCGCGGGCGCTGTTCTCGAAAGCGCCTCGCAGCAATGAGTACTGCCCGTGGGTGTGGAGCGTGATCGACACCGAGTTGTCCTGCGGGTCGTCCGCAAACGTGGAGCGGAAGCAGTGGAGGTGGTCGACGGCCACGCCCAGAGCGTTCCAGGCGTTGTGCGACACCTGGTAGGGGTCAGTCTTGGCGTCGTCCCCGGCCAGGGCGCTGCCGGGCTGCACCTGCCACTGCCTGGAGTCGGACTGGGTGAGGCTCTCGTACGGCCTGGCGCTGTCCAGCAGTGCAAGGATCCGTCTGAGGTATTGATCTTCCTCAGTGGTGGTTGTCACGACTTGAGGGTATGGGTGAAAGTCGTACTAGGGTCCGTCTTCAAAGATCATCAGATCGTGGATCATGGTGGGGTGGTACGTCGTCATGAACTCACTGACCAGGAGTGGGAGTTGCTCGCTCCGCTGATACCGCGGGCTGCGACGGGCCGGCCGCGGGTGTCGGACCGGCAGGTCATCAACGGGATGGTCTACAAGATCCGCACCGGGATCTCGTGGCGTGACCTGCCCGAACGCTACGGGCCTTGGCAGACGGT
>NZ_NCTE01001402.1 GCF_002114215.1 Streptomyces sp. 13-12-16
CCGGTGATCACGCACCGTACGAGCCGCGTGCCCTGCGCCCGGGCCACCCGGTCCGCCCGGGCGCAGGCCGCCGTACCGCCCCGCGTCCAGTGGTCCGCCGCCGCGAGCGCCGCCAGATCCGCGCCGCCGGCCGCCCGGTGCCGGACCACGACGGCGTGGCCCAGAGCGAGGACGACGCCGAACACCACACACAGCACGGCGATCGCACCGACACTCCAGACGGTCGCCGACCCTCGGTCGGAACACCGCGTGAGCCACCGCCCGTCCGCCGGCCGCCGTTCCCGGAACCGGGCCCTCACGTCGCCGCCCCCACCGTCTCCTCCACCGCGGCGACGGCCTCCTCCCGCAGGTCGAAGGGCAGTCCGTGCAGGACCGGGGGCCTGGCCTCGACAACCACCCGGACCTGCTCGGCCTCCCGGCTCACCGTGACTCTCGCACCGGGCGGTGCCGCCTCGCGGGTCACCTCGACGACGGCGTCAGGGGAATCCTGCCGGGCCGCCGCGCGGGCGCCCACGCGCGCCGCGTCCACGCACTGAATCTGTGCCGCCACCACCAGCAGGCCCCAGACCAGCGCCGTCGCGAACATCACCAGCACGGGCAGCACCATGGCCGACTCCGCCGTCACGAACCCGCGGTCCGCACGCCGCTCACATCCGGCCATCGAGTGCCTGCTGCACGATGTTCCGCAGCGCCGCGCCGACCGGTCCGCTGGTGACCACCTTGTAGAGCACGACGGAGAACGCCACCGCCGCCACGATGCCCATCGCGTACTCCGAAGTCACCATTCCGGCGTCCCTCCGTGCCGTACGCACCTTGCACACCAGGGCACGCAGTCGCGCCCGTACCACCTGATACATCTCAACCCCCGTATGGAGTAGTCGCATCGATCTTGTGAGTCCTGCCGCTGCCGCCGGTCGTCCCCCGTCAGGCACCACCTCCTCCCAGCACCCCGCCCGCGAGTCCGATCACCACGGGCAGCACGCCGACCGCGATGAACGCGGGCAGGAAGCACAGCCCCACCGGCGCGCTGACCATGACGGCCGCCCGCCGGGCCCGTGCCGTCGCCGCGCGGGTCCACTCCGCGCGGGCCTCGGCGGCGAGCCGGGCCACGGGAGCGGCCAGGGGAAGTCCGGACACATCGGCCCGCTCCAGCAGCCGGGCCAAGGGCCGGGCG
>NZ_NCTE01001403.1:0-370 GCF_002114215.1 Streptomyces sp. 13-12-16
TGCTGTACGTGGCGACCGGCGGGTCGCGCAACGGGGACACGGAGTGGGCGGCGCGGGTGTCGGCGCATCAGGAGCGGCGGCCGGGGTCGTGGCGGACCGTCGAGACGTGCGACCTGGTGCCGCTGCTGAAGGACGACGGGCCGCCGCTGCTGATCGACTGTCTGTCGCTGTGGCTGACGGACGCGATGGACGCCGTGGGGGCGTGGGACGACGCGGAGTGGGCGGACGGCGGGGAACGGGCGCTGCGGGACCGGACGCGGGAGCTGACGGACGCGGTGCGCGGGGCACGGCGGACGGTGGTCGCCGTGTCCAACGAGGTCGGCTCGGGCATCGTGCCCGCGACCGCGTCCGGCCGCCGGTACCGGGACGA
>NZ_NCTE01001403.1:564-845 GCF_002114215.1 Streptomyces sp. 13-12-16
GGGATGAGCCCCAGGGCACGGTGCCACGGCTGCGGCTCTACGGCTTCGGTTTCCGCGCGATGATCCGGTAGGCGTTGGCGAACGGGGTGAGCCGCACCACGGGCGCGAGGGCCAGGTCCGTCACCGCCGCCGCGACCACCAGCGGGCTGCCCGCGCGGAGCAGCACCGCGCGCAGGTGCTGCTGGAACGGGGTCGGCGGGACGGCGCGCCAGGGGGTGTCCGGGGCGGGCAGCGCGTGGGAGAGGGCGAGGGCGGCCAGGCCGGCCAGGTCGTGCGGTACG
>NZ_NCTE01001404.1 GCF_002114215.1 Streptomyces sp. 13-12-16
GACCCGCCGACGCCGAGCCGCGCGGCACCGCGACGGCCGCCGCGCGGGCCGCGGCCGAGGGCATCGACTTCGGCGCGTGCCCCGCCGAGCAGGAGCTCCCCGGCACCGTCCAGTGCGGCACGGTCCGCGTCCCGCTCGACTACGCCCGCCCGGACGGGAAGCAGATCGAACTCACCGTCAGCCGCGCCCGGGCCACCGGGAAGGACCCCGAGGGCGGCAAGCGCAAGGTGCCCCGGCAGGGCTCCCTGGTCCACAACCCGGGCGGACCGGGCGCCACCGGCATGTACTTCCCGATGATGGGCGCGCTGCCCGGGTGGAAGCGCCTCGCGGCGGCGTACGACCTCGTCGGCTACGCCCCGCGCGGGGTGGGCCGTTCGGCCCCGCTGTCCTGCACGGACCCGGGGACGTTCTTCAAGGGCCCCTCGAAGGCGCCCGTCCACCCCACGGCGGCGGACAAGCGGGAGCGCGTCGCGCGGGCCAAGGCGTACGCGCGGGGCTGCGCCGAGCGGAACGGCGGCTCCCTGCGGTACTACAACTCGCTCAACAACGCCCGTGACCTGGACGTCCTGCGCGCCGCGCTCGGCGAGCGGCGGCTGACGTTCCTGGGCTCGTCGTACGGCACGTACCTCGGGGCGCTGTACGCCACCCTGTTCCCCTCGCACGTACGGCGGATGGTGTTCGACTCGGCGGTGAACCCGGACCCGGAGCGGATCTGGTACCGCAACAACCTCGACCAGTCGGCGGCGTTCGAGGACCGCTGGGCGGACTTCAAGGCCTGGGCCGCCCGGCACGACGACGTGTACGGGCTGGGGGACACGGCGCGCGAGGTGCAGGACGGTTACGACAGGGCCCGCGCGCGGCTGGCGGAGGAACCGGCGGGCGGGAAGGTCGGGCCCGAGCAGTTGCAGGCGGCGTTCCTGCAGACCGGCTACTACGACGACCACTGGCCGCATCGCGCGCGGGCGCTGTCGGCGTATCTGAAGGGCGATCCCGCGCCGCTGGTCGAGCAGGCCCAGGAGTATCCGGAGACGGCGGCGGAGGCGGAGAACGCGCGGGCGGTGTATCTCGCCGTGGAGTGCAACGACGCGCCCTGGCCCACGGACTGGGCGGTGTGGGACCGGGACAACACCCGGCTCGCCCGCCGGGCGCCCTTCGAGACCTGGGGCAACGTGTGGACCAACCTGCCGTGCGCCTACTGGCGGGCGCCCCGGCAGCGGCCGCTGGACGTGCGCGCGGGGAGCGGTGCGCTGCCGCCGACGCTGGTCCTGGCGGCGGAGCGGGACGCGGCCACCCCGTACGACGGGGCCCTGGAGCTGCACCGGCGGCTGGCGGGGTCGGCGCTGGTGACCGAGCGGGACGCCGGCAGTCACGGCCT
>NZ_NCTE01001405.1:0-970 GCF_002114215.1 Streptomyces sp. 13-12-16
CCACCGGTCGTGCGGCGGCGCGCTGGAGACGGCGCGAGAGGCCGGGGCGCCCCGGCCCGGCCGCGCGCAGCACGTCGCGCACGGCGAGAGCGCCCTGGGCGGCGACGGTGAGGCCGTGGCCGTAGACGGGGTTGTAGCCGGCGACGGCGTCACCGAGGACGACGAAGCCGTCCGGCCAGCGTTTGGCCTGTTCGTAGTAGCGACGGCGGTTGGCCGTGGCGCGGGTGGTGGCGATGTCCCCGAGTGGCCGGGCGTCCTTGATGAGTTCGCCGATGACGGGATCTCCCAGACCGAGGGCGAAATCGACGAAGGCGCCGGGATCGCCGGTGGGTTCGCCGCCGCGGGTGCCGGACAGGGTGACGATCCAGCGGTTCCCCTCGACGGGCAGGACGATGCCGCCCTGCCCCGGCGCCTTCGCCGGGTTGGCCTGCACGTTGATCAGAGGGAAGTCGATCCCCCGGGTCGCCTCGGGGGCGTCGTAGACGCGGGTGGCGTAGGCGACGCCGGCGTTGACCACTCGCTCGGCGACGGCCGGCACCCCCAGTCCGGTGAGCCACTGCGGTGCGCGGGAGCCTCGGCCCGAGGCGTCGACGACCAGGTCCGCGCGGAGGGTGCTCTCCTCGTCGCCGGTGCGTACGCGGACGCCGGTGACGGTCGTGGCGTCACCTTCCAGGCCGAGTACGGTCGTCTCTTCGCGGAGTACGACGCGTCCGTCGGCCAGGACGCGGCCGCGCAGGACGAAGTCGAGGAGGTCGCGGGAGCAGACCAGGTTGCGGTGACGGGTGGCGGTGAAGCGGCGGAACCACACTTCGTTGGGGGCCCGGGAGACCATGTCGCCCATGATGTGAACCAGACGGCCGCCGTGGGCGACGACCTCGTCGGTGAGGCCGGGGAGGAGTTCGTCGAAGGCTTTGACCCCGCCGCTCCACACCAGGTGGGCGTGGCGGGCCTGGGGGACGCCCCGGCGCGG
>NZ_NCTE01001405.1:1114-4572 GCF_002114215.1 Streptomyces sp. 13-12-16
ACGTCGGCGAAGTCCGCGAGGGCCGCCGCGGCGAACAGACCGGTGGCACCGGCTCCGACGACCACGGCGGCAAGGCGGCGGGGGGCGTTCTCTTCAGCCATGGTGGTTCGCGCTTCCTGTGCTGGTCATGCGTCGGCGGACGTCCTCGAGGAGGTGAGGGTGGTGCAGGGCGGATGCGATCGCTTCGATGCGGTCGCTCACGGCCACGCCTCCCCACGGCTCCCGGGAATGCGCGGCGGGGGGTCCGCCCCGCCGGTAGGCGCTGATGGCTGCGCTGATCGTGATCGCCCCGGCGATACCGTCCGCCTTCGGCGTGTCGTGCCCGGCTCGCGCGGCCTCGCGGGCCCGCCGGTGAAGAGCCGGGTCGAAGTAGGGGTCGAGCATCCGCAGGGCGTCGTGGACCCGCTGCTGGCGCTGCATGAGGCGCAGGTCGAGGGGGGTCCACGGTCCGAAGCGCGCCTCGGCCGCCGCCGGGGTGAGGACGCGGAGCGCGCGCCACAGCGGGCCGAGCCGGCGGTACTCGCGTTGGTCCCGGATCCACTTCTGCAGGAACGGCCCGGCCTGCGGCACGATGAAACCGAGTGCGACGAGGGCGGCCTCCATCAGCGCGAAAGGGGGCGCGGCCTGGGTGCTGAGCACGTCCCAGTCGTGTCCCGACCAGCGGGCGCCGATCGCGGCCGCCTTCGCCACGTCGAAGACGAGTCCCGACGCGAAGCCGAGTTGCAGGAAGACCACCCCCGCCTTCAGCCAGCGGTCGGCGACTTCGGGGAACCACTTCCAGAGCATGGAGGCCGCCACGAGGGACGACACCATGTGCGCGGCGATGTAGAGGAGGATGTGTTCGCGCATCCAGGGGGTGCCGGCGTAGTAGGTGTCCAGGTCGTAGACGCGCGGCGTCGGGACGTCCGCCAGGAGGAACGTCAGCCACAGGACGGCGACGATGCCCGCGTAGAGCCAGTAGATGCGGCGGATTCTGCGCCGGCGCCCCTCCGACGGTTCCTCCCGCCAGCGCATGATCATGGTCAGGCCGGTCGCGCAGAACGCGGTGAGGAAGGAGTAGGCCCAGGGGGCGGCGATGTTCGGTATGCCCGTGAGGACGTTGAGCCGTTCTATGTTGACCGGGGTGATCACGACGAGGACGGCGGTGGCCCAGGTCAGCAGGAGGGTGGTCGCCCTGACGTCGGGGTCGCGCGAGGCCCGCAGGAACGTGGGGAGCTTCAGCGCGAGGGCCAGCGCCAGGAGCACGGTCGGCAGGATGTACGGGACGTGGAAGGAGGGGCTCATGACAGGATGTGCCCGCCGCGGCTGCTCAGGGACAGGTTGATGCGGCCCTCCACGGTGTCCGCGCTGACCGGGCCCCGCGCGTAGCGGCCTTTCATCCAGGTGCGGACCTCGCGGCCGAAGAGCAGCCCGAACGTCTCGGCGTCCGCCTCGTGGTCGTCCATCGACTCGGCACGGGCCGCGACGGCGAGGAGCGCGTCACGGGGTACCTCGTGCGCGGCGAGGATCTGCTCGACGGCCCGCTCGATCGCCTCCGTGACCCGTCCGGCGGGCAGCGCGCGGGCGGCGGCCGGCATTCCCGCGACGTGGTGACCGCAGTCGCCCTGCTCCTCGTGCCACAGCTCATGACCGAGGATGACCAACTGGGCCTCGGGGACGGTGCGTTCCTCCACGACGATGATGGAGTGGTCCCCGCAGTCCAGTCGCATGCCGGAGACGGGGATGTCCGGCGGGAACGCCCGGAACAGGAGGTTGATCGGTCGGCCGGTCCGCGCGCTCATGGCCTTGCAGAACGCCTCCATGACCTCCTGGGGCTCGGCCGGCCGTTCGACGGTTCCCGTCGCCCGGCGGCCCAGGACGGTGAGTAAGGTCTTCATCGCCTTGGTGCTCACTGGTCGCGGGCTCCTTCCGGAGGCACGACGGACCGGAGGACCCCTTCGAGGAGACGCTCCAACTGCTCACGGGTCAGGGAACCGTGCATGCGCAGGTCGGCGGAGTTCACCCCGTAACGGTCCATCAGGGCCAGTACCGGATCGTTCTCGGGATGTTCGAGTTTGCGCAGGAGGGGGAGCAGGGCGCGGTTGAGCGCGTCGGCGGCCGGTGCGGTGAAGAACGCCTCCCCCTCCTCGACGCCGAAGTACTCGACGAGCCCGTGGAGGAGTTCGACGCTGGGCACCTTCTTGCCGTCACAGACCTGACGGGCCCAGTACCCGGACACGCCCAGCCGCCGGGAGATGTCCGAAGCCAGGTCGGACATGCGGGTGCCGGTCGTGGTCATGCTGGCTTTGGCGAGCGCCGCGATCCGCGTCCGGACCCGGTCGTTGACGGAGTCGTCCGGTGGTGCGCCGCCCCGGAGCAAGGTGCGGACCGTGGACGCCGGCAGGGCCGTCCTGGCGGCCAGTTCGGCCACGTCCAGCAGGTCCGAACGGATGCCCTTCTCCTGCACGGCCGCGTCGAGGCGCCGCAGGGTTTCGGCGAGAGGAGGGGGTGATGCCACCGTTGCGCTCCCGAGTCGGTTGCCGGCACCTGGTGTTGTCCGCGGGACCATACGCGACGAACACGCCCGGCGGCAACGATCGTTGACCTCCGGTAATCGATGATTGTCCGGATCGAGCCACGGGGCGGTGGCCGCGCCCGGCTCTCGGATCCCCGCCGGGGCGTGGGGAGACCTCGTCCGTTCCGAGCCGGTTCGACCGGCAGGTGCCGGAGGCGACCCGGAGGGCGGGGATCCGGCTCATGAGCGGCTCCTCACGTCCGCCGGGTGTGCGGCGTGGTGCCCGTCGGGGCATGGCTGCTTGAACTCGACCCGTCCGACCGGGTTCCGCCCCGACGTCAGCGTTTCGCACTCCTCCCGCCGGTCGTGGGTGCCGCACCGGAACTGGGCGCAGAGGTAGGCCGAAGTGATGCGGGCGAGCGCCGCGACGCGCCCGGGGTTCTCGTCGGTGGTCTCCGCGGCGTCGTACCCGGAGATCCCGCCGAGCAGGTGCCCGGCGTCGAACAGGGCCAGCAGGGTCTTGGGCGCGGGGGCGAGCCGGTAGGGGTCGGCGTGCCCGTCGGGGCCGACGTCGGTGAAGTGCCGGGAGTCGTCCTTGTCGCCGGCGACGACCAGGACGGGCGGGGTCATCGCGGAGAAGTCGGTGGCGTGGAAGAACGGCACCTGTTCGGCCATCCATCCGTTCAGGACGTCACCGCCCCGGCCCGGAGCGGCCAGCAGCACGCCTGTCCTGATCCGTGGGTCGGTCAGGTCCACCTCGCCCCCGTTGCCGGGGTCGGTGGTCCGGGCACCCAGCAGGAGGGCGGCGGTGTGGCCGCCGAGGGAGTGTCCGGCGACCGCGATCCTGTCCCGGTCGACGCGTCCGGCGAGTCCCGCCACGGCGCTTTCGATCTCGTCGAGGCGGTCGAGGACGTGGCTCATGTCCTCGGCGCGCGAGCGCCAGAAGAACGGGGCTCCGGGAGCG
>NZ_NCTE01001406.1:0-545 GCF_002114215.1 Streptomyces sp. 13-12-16
GGGCGTGGAGGTCGCCGGGCGCCCCTTGGTGGAGCGCGAGCGGCTGGATTCGGCCCCCGCGCGGGTGTTCGCCCCGGTGGGCCGGGATCCGCTGCTGCCCGCGGCGGGACTGCGGGTGCTGGACCTCACGCGGGTGATCGCGGGGCCGGTCGCCACCCGTACGCTCGCGCTGCTGGGTGCGGACGTGTTGCGCGTGGACGCGCCGGGGCTGCCCGAGATCGCCGACCAGCACGCCGACACGGGGTTCGGGAAGCGGTCGGCGCTGCTGGACCTCTCGGCCGGCCGGGATGTGTTCGAGGAGTTGCTCGCGTCGGCGGACGTGGTGGTGACGGGGTACCGGCCGGGGGCTCTGGATCGTTTCGGGCTGACACCCCGGGCGCTGGCGGAGCGGCGGCCGGGGGTGGTGGTGGCGCAGTTGTCGGCGTGGGGGGCGTACGGGCCGTGGGGGGACCGGCGGGGGTTCGACAGCCTGGTGCAGGTGGCGACGGGGGTCGCGGCGGTCGAAGGTTCTTCGGCGGGGCGGCCGGGGGTGCTGCCGGCGCAGG
>NZ_NCTE01001406.1:764-2932 GCF_002114215.1 Streptomyces sp. 13-12-16
AGCGGGACAGCTCGCTGGGGAGGCTGCGGTACGCCCTGTCGCCGGTGGTGTTCGCGGGTGGGCCGCGTGACTGGGCGCGGGCGCCGGGGCGTTGGGGAGCCGATCCGGCCCGGTGGGTCTGAGGGACCGCACGGGGTTTCACTCAACGGCGTCGGCCAGGTGCCTCCCCCGGAGGGGTGCCCCGGCGCCCGCCCCCTCGGCTACAACTCGGACGGGGGCACCTCCATCGCCCTTGAGGCACTGGGGGAGGCACGATCGCCCGCGGCTACGACGACGTGACTGCCCGCGGTCGAGGGGCGGGCGTAGGCCCGGCGGCGTGGTCGCCCGTCGTCGAGGCGGTGCGGTCGTCCGTGATGGGGTGGGGCACGGGCTTGCCCGCTTCTGTACGGCCTTGTGAAGATCCTGGGGTGAGTCTGATGAGAACCAGGGTCGGCGCGGACGGTGCGCGAAGGAGCGGGCGGGGGCGGGCCGTTGCCGTGCTCGTGCTGGTGGCGCTCGGGGCGGTGATACCGCTGTTCGGTCCCTCGGCCGCGCTGCGGGGGACCGGGGAGGCCGATGCGCCCGGTACCGGGGGGATCGGCCTGTTGCGGGCGGTGCTGTTCGCGGCGTTGTCCATACCCGTCGGCGAGTTGTTCGTGCGGCGGCTGGCGCGTTCCGTGCCCGGTGCTCCGCCCAACGCGCCCCGCGGTTGGTCGACCGCGGCGAACTCCGTCGGCTTCGTGGCCGCCCTCGGACTGGCCTCCGTGGTGGCCACCGGCAACCTGGTGCCCGGCGGCCTCGCCGACATCGACGTCGGCGGTCTCTACGACTCCAGGGACGGCAAGCTCGCCCTCCTGGAGGTCAACGCCTTCCTCGCGGCGGCCCTGTGCGCGGCGTCCGGCCGTCCCGGCACCCAGGTGTGGCCGCTGGCCGCGGTGATGGCCGCGGAGGCGCTGCGCGCGCATCCGACGACCGAGTACAGCCCGCTCGTCGGCTCCGGGCTGACCCTGGTGCACCTGGTCTGCGCGTCGCTCTGGGTGGGCGGTCTGCTGTACGCGCTGCGCACCCTGCGGCTGTGGCGGGGAGCGGAGGCGGGCGCCGCGCTGCTGGGGCGCTACGCGCGCGTGGCGGCCGTCCTGCTCGCCGCCGTCACCGCGACGGGCGTGTGCAGTTCGCTGCGCCGGATGCCGCCGGAGACGATCCTGGAGCAGTTGACGGACACGGCGTACGGGCGGGTCCTGCTCGCCAAGGTGGTCCTGATGGCCGGGGTCGCCGTCCTCGCCCTGTGGGCCCGGGTCCGGCTGGCCCGCGCGCGGGATCCGCTGACCGCCTGTTCCCCCGCGCGGGCGGAGGTGTACGCGCTCGGCGTGGTGGTCGCGGTGTCGGGGCTGCTGACGGCGCTTCCGGTGCCGATCCGCTGGTGAACGGGGGTTCCCGGCCCGTACGGGTGTTCCCGGCGACCGGGTGTGCGGGCCGTGCGGAGGAGCCTGACGGACGGCGGTGTCGGTCCCGGCCCGTATCCTCGTGAACCATGCTCGATGACCTCACGACCGCAGCGTCCTCCCCCACCGTGTGGCCGGCCGCGTATCCGCAGGGGTACGCGGTCGTCGACGTGGAGACCACGGGGCTGGCCCGGGACGACCGCATCATCTCCGCGGCCGTCTACCGGCTGGACGCGCGCGGCGAGGTCGAGGACCACTGGTACACGGTGGTCAATCCGGAGCGGGACCCGGGCCCGGTGTGGATACACGGCCTGACGAGCGACGTGCTGGAGGGGGCGCCCCTCTTCCAGGACATCGCCGCGGAGTTCGCGGCCCGGCTGGAGGGGCGGGTGCTGGTCGCGCACAACGCGGTCTTCGACTGGCAGATGATCGCCCGGGAGTACGCCCGCGCGCGGAGCGAGGCGCCGGTGAAGCAGCGGCTGTGCACCATCGCCCTCTCCAAGGAGCTGAAGCTCCCGCTGCCCAACCACAAGCTGGAGTCGCTCGCCGCGCACTTCGGTGTCGTACAGCGGCGGGCGCACCACGCGCTGGACGACGCGCGGGTGCTGGCGGAGGCGTTCCGGCCCAGTCTGCGGGCCGCGGCGGCCGGCGGCGTACGGCTGCCGCTGCACGAGTGCCTGCCGCTGACCGAGTGGACGGACCGTCCCCGCAGCGGGCAGCAGGCGGGCCCCGGCGGCTACCGGCCGG
>NZ_NCTE01001407.1:0-356 GCF_002114215.1 Streptomyces sp. 13-12-16
GTCGGCGACCGTCACCCGCCGCCGGTGGGCGTACAGGGCGTGGACGGCGTACAGGCCGCCGGGGCCGATCAGCAGGTGGTGGATGCGGTCGCCGCCGGGGAGCGGGATCGAGTGCAGGGTGTGCCAGCCGGCGCCGTCCGTGCGGTCCAGGGCCTCGCCCACCGTCCGCTCCGCGACGAGCGCCCTGCGGCGCGGGTCGGGGCGGAGGCGGCGGGCCGGGCCGGGATCGCGGTCGAGGTCGATCAGCAGGGCCTCGCCGGGGCGGTTCGGCGCGAGGTCGTCGTCGGGGTGCAGGGACAGACGTGCCAGCTCGGCGGGGGGGGGGGCCGGGGGCGGGCCGACCGAGACCGGGGCGG
>NZ_NCTE01001407.1:680-1123 GCF_002114215.1 Streptomyces sp. 13-12-16
AGAGGAGTTGGGCGGCGAGGGTGGGGAGGCACCGTTGCGCACCCGCAGGAGGCAACCCGACGTACCGGCTCCGGACAGCCCGTGGAACGAGGTCGTGCCCGGCCTGTGGATGGGCGGGCACGAGTTCCGGGGCCTCTCCGGCCGGCTGGAGTTCGCCGTGGTGAACCGGCAGTTCGATCTCGTGCAGACGCTGCTGCGGCTGCCCGGGCACGGGCCGGATCCCGGGGTCGAGCACCAGGTGTGGCCGATCCCCGACGGACCGCTGGACGGGACGCAGCTCGCGGGTGTGATCCGGCTGGCCGAGGCGGCGTGCGAGGCACTGGACGGCGGCCGTGCGGTCCTCGTGCGCTGTTACCACGGGTACAACCGCTCGGGCCTGGTGGTCGCGCACGCGCTGGTACGGCAGGGCCGGACCGCCGAGGCGGCGATCCGGCTGATCCGCT
>NZ_NCTE01001407.1:1341-12807 GCF_002114215.1 Streptomyces sp. 13-12-16
TCCCCGATGGCGCAGCAGGGCGGGCGGGTGCGGAGGGCCGCTCCTAGTGTGGCGATAAGTCACCTTCGACCCGTTTTCCTCGCATGTGGAGGTACCCCATGTCCCTGCGTCCCCCGCTCACCCGCCGCCTTCCCATAGCTCTCGCCGCCGGGGCTCTCGCGGTCGCGGCCGCCGTCGCCCCCGCCGTCGCCGCCGACGACCCGAACCAGGGCGGCGGCCAGTGGAACTGGAACCACCAGGGCGGCAACGGCAACGGCAACCAGCAAGGCGGTAATGGCAACAACAACCAGCAAGGCGGCAACGGCAACGGCAACGCCAACCAGCAGGGCGGCCACCAGCAAGGCGGTGGCGGCGGCGGCAACAATCAGCAGGGCGGCAACGGCAACGGCAACCAGCAGGGAGGCGGCCACCAGCAAGGCGGCGGCCAGCAAGGCGGCAACGGCAACCAGCAGGGCGGCAACCAGCAAGGCGGCGGAAATCAGCAGGGCGGCGGTGGCGGCAACCAGCAAGGCGGCGGCCAGCAGGGCGGCCACCAGCAAGGCGGCGGCCAGCAGGGCGGCCACCAGCAAGGCGGCGGCCAGCAGGGCGGCAACGGCAACAACAACCAGCAGGGCGGCGACAACGGCCTGGGCAACCAGGGCGGCGGCCACCAGGGCAACCAGGGCGACCAAGGAAACCTCGGCAACCAGGGCAACCAGGGCAACCAGGGCAACCAGGGCCAGTACAAGGGTGTCGTCACGGCGGACTCCCTGGCCCTGCGCAGCGCCCCGAACCGGGGTTCGCAGATCATCCGGTACGCCCACAAGGGCGACGTCGTCTCGATCTTCTGCAAGGTCCCGGGCGACAACGTGAAGGGCAACCCCCTCTGGTACCTCCTCACGGACGGCACCTGGGCGTGGGGCCCGGCCGCCCACATCGACAACCTCGGTCCCGCGCCACGCTGGTGCTGATGAGCGAAGCACGCAAGGCACCCTATTCGGTTAAGTTCCGGACATGAGCAAGGCCGGTATCACCCTGGCGACGGCGGATCCGCCCGCGCCCGCCGTCCGCCTCACCGGGCGCCGCGGCGTCGAACTCGCCCTGATCGTCCTGGCCGTCCTGCTGTCGGTGTACGGATACTGCGCCGTCGGCCTCGCCAGGAACGGCACCGTCCCGCCCGGCGCCGCCGGTTACGGCGCCGGGCTCGGCGTGCTCGCGTTGGTCGCCCATCTGGCGGTGCGCTGGCGCGCCCCGTGCGCCGACCCGGTGCTGCTCCCCATCGGGGTGCTGCTCAACGGCCTCGGCCTGGTGCTGATCTACCGGCTCGACCTGGAGACGCCGGGCGATCCGGCGGCCCCGACCCAGCTCGTCTGGTCGACGCTGGGCGTGGCGCTGTTCATCATGGTCGTCCTGGTGCTGCGCGACCACCGGGTGCTCCAGAACTACACCTACGTCTGCGTCACCGTCGCGCTGGTCCTGCTGACGGTACCGATCCTCTTCCCCGCGGTGAACGGGGCGCGGATCTGGATCCGGGTCGCCGGATTCTCCATCCAGCCCGGCGAGTTCGCGAAGGTGCTGCTGGCGGTCTTCTTCGCCGCGTACCTCGCCGCGAACCGGGGCGCCCTCACCTACGCCGGCCGCCGCTTCCGGTGGCTGCGGCTGCCCACCGGGCGGGTGCTCGGCCCGATCCTCGCCGTCTGGCTGGTCAGTGTGGGCGTGCTGGTGCTGGAGCGGGACCTCGGCACCTCGCTGCTGTTCTTCGGCCTGTTCGTGGTCCTGCTGTACGTCGCCACCGGCCGCACGGGCTGGATCGCGGTGGGGCTGCTGCTGGCCTCACTGGGGGCGGTGGCGGTGGGCCGGCTGGAGCCGCACGTGCACCACAGGATCGAGACCTGGCTGCACCCGTTCGGCTCCATCGAGGCGGGCGAGGGCCCGAACCAGATCGCCCAGTCCCTGTTCGCCTTCGCGGAGGGCGGGACGCTCGGCACCGGGCTCGGGCTCGGGCACTCGGTGCTCATCGGCTTCGCGGTCAAGTCCGACTTCATCCTGGCGACGGCCGGTGAGGAGCTGGGCCTGGCGGGACTGTCCGCGATCTTCCTGCTCTACGGGCTGTTGGTGGAGCGCGGCTACCGGGCGGGGCTGGCCCTGCGCGACCCGTTCGGGCGGTTGCTCGCGGTGGGGCTCGCCTCGCTCGTGGCGCTCCAGGTGTTCGTGATCGCGGGCGGGGTGACCGGGCTGATCCCGCTGACCGGGATGGCGATGCCGTTCCTGGCGCAGGGCGGCTCGTCGGTGGTGACCAACTGGGCGATCGTGGCGCTGCTGGTCCGGCTGAGCGACTCCGCGCGGCGGCAGGGCGGCGGGGGTGCGCCCCGGTGACCCGGCACATCCGGCACGCGGCGCTGTTCTGCGCCCTGCTGCTGGTGGCGCTGCTGGTGAACGCCGCCCGCGTGCAGGTCCTGCGCGCCGGGGAGTACGAGGCCAACCCGGCCAACCGCCGGGACACCATCGCCCGCTACCAGCAGCCGCGCGGCGACATCCTGGTCGACGGGCGGCCGGTCACCGGTTCGCGGGACACCGGGGAGCACCTGCGCTACGAACGGACGTACCGCGACGGTCCGTTGTACGCCCCGGTGACCGGTTTCGCCTCGCAGGAGTACGGCACGACGTTGCTGGAGCACACGGAGGACGGGCTGCTGTCCGGGGCCGCCCCGGTGCTCGCGCCGCTGCCGCTGTGGAACGAGTTCACGCGCGGCCGCAACGCGGGCGGTCACGTCGTGACGACGATCGACCCGGCGGCGCAGCGGGCCGCGTACGAGGGGCTGCGTTCGCGGAAGGGCGCGGTGGCGGCGGTGGAGCCGTCGACCGGGAGGATCCTGGCGCTGGTGTCGGTCCCGTCGTACGACCCCGCGCTGCTGTCCGGGAACGGCACGGCGGCGCGGGACGCCTGGGCGCGGCTGAACGCCGATCCGGACCGGCCGATGCTGAACCGGGCGGTGCAGCGGACGTATCCGCCGGGTTCGACGTTCAAGGTGGTCACCGCGGCGGCGGCGCTGGACGCCGGGGTGGTGAGGAACCTGGACGGGCCGACGGACTCCCCCGCCCCGTACACCCTGCCGGGGACGAGGACCCGCCTGACCAACGGTTCCGAGGGGTGCGAGGACGCCTCGGTGCGGAAGGCGTTCGTCTGGTCCTGCAACACGGTGTTCGCCAAGCTGGGGGTGACCACGGGGGTGGAGAGGATGAGGGCGACGGCCGAGGCCTTCGGCTTCAACGACCCGGACGTACGGATCCCGTTCCGGGTGGCGCGCAGCACCTTCGACACCACGGTGGACCGGGCGCAGCTCGCGCTGTCGTCGATCGGGCAGTACAACACCCGGGCGACCCCCCTGCAGATGGCGATGGTCGCGGCGGCCGTGGCGGGCGGCGGGCAGGTGCGGGAGCCCTACCTGGTGGAGCGGACCGTGCGGGCGGGCGGCAGCACGGTGTCGACGGCGGGTTCCCGTCCGGTGCGGCGGGCCATGTATCCGGCGACGGCGACGCGGCTGCGGGAGCTGATGCGGGGCGTGGTGGAGGACGGCACCGGCACGAAGGCCGCGGTCCCCGGTGCGATCGTGGGCGGCAAGACCGGCACCGCCCAGCACGGCCTGGGCAACTCCGGCACGCCGTACGCCTGGTTCATCTCCTGGGCGCAGGGCGGTGCGGACATGGAGGCGAAGGTGGCGGTCGCGGTGGTGGTCGAGGACGCGGCGGCGAACCGGCGGGAGATCAGCGGCGGCGGGACGGCGGCACCGATCGCGCGGGCGGTGATGGAGGCGGTGCTCAACTCGTAGGAGCAGAGGCCCACTTGGTGAGACGGGGGTGCCGGAGCGACACGTTCCCGACCTAACGTTCGGTACATGACCGACACCGCGTACGAACTCGCCCAGGTGAACATCGCCCGCCTGAAAGCCCCGCTGGACTCACCGCAGTTGAGGGACTTCGTCGACGGTCTCGACCCGGTGAACGCGGACGCCGACGCCGCCGACGGCTTCGTCTGGCGCCTGCAGAGCGAGGGGGGCGACGCGACGGACATCGCCGTCTTCGGCGACTCCTGGCTGATCATCAACATGTCGGTGTGGCGGGACACCGACGCCCTGACGGCGTTCATGTACCAGGGCCGCCACCGCGAGATGCTGGCGCGGCGCCGGGAGTGGTTCGAGCGCGTCGAGGAGGCGATGGTGGCGCTGTGGTGGGTCCCCGCGGGCCACCGCCCGACGGTCGCGGAGGCCGAGTCCCGCCTCCTCCACCTGCGCGCCAACGGCCCGACGCCGTACGCGTTCACCCTGCGGACGTCGTTCCCCGCGGGCGGCGCGCAGCCGCTGGTCGGGGAGGTCCCGGAAGGGCTGGGCTGCTCGGTCTAGCGCCGGCGGTCGACGGCGGTGAGGTCGATGTCGACGGGGAACGGGACGGTGAGCTTGAGGCGGTCGTGGAAGATGCCCATGGGGACGTACGACTTGGTCATCGGGTCCAGTTCGTAGACGTAGACCACGGGGAGGCCGTCGTTCTGCTCGACGCGCCAGTGGTGCGGGATGCCCGCCCGCGCGTACTTCCGCGGTTTCACCTCGCGGTCTCGTTCTTCCGAGTCCTTGGAAACGACCTCGACGGCGATCAGGACGTCCTCCGGCCGGTACCAGGTCTGACCCGGCCCGATATCAGCGTCCGCTTTGAACACCATGACGTCGGGCTCCGGGCGGTTGCGCTCATTGAGCTTGATGGTCATCTCGCGCTGGACGTCGAACCCGTCCGGCACTTGAGCCAGCAGGGCGTTGTCCAGGAGGCGGATGACGCGCGAGTGGAAGTTGGTCTGCGGACTCACGAAGACGAGGCTCCCGTCGATCAGCTCCGTGTGCGGAGGCAGGTTGGGAAGCTCGTCGAGGTCGTCCGCCGTCCAGCCACCCACCGGCGGACGAGGCCACTCGTAGTCGTCGTCCAGCCCGTAGTCGCGTGCGGCGCTCATGATCGCTCCCATGTGCTGCAGTCCGACCGGCACCGTCAGCGTACCCAGGACGAACGCCGGGGCGACGCTCCAAGAGGTGATCCGGGGTACGCGCCGTTGACGCGTCCACCGGGTGGACCGGACATCGAGAACTCCCGCGCGAGGGATTGACGGGCTTGCTGACAGGCAGTCTCATAAGTGGGTGACCCGCCGGTAACCCGAGACGCCCCAGAGGTGGAACCGCCATGACGACCCTGTCGGAAACCGACGCGCTCGACGGCCTGCGGGACGCGCTCGGGCTGCTCAAGGACCGGGAGCAGGTGGCCCGGCGGCTGCTCGAGTCGTCCGCCAGGCACTCCTTCGACCCGGACGAGGAGCTGGACTGGGAGGCCCCCTTCGAGGAGGGCAAGTGGTTCTGGCCGCCGGAGCTGGTGTCGCTGTACGGCACCCCGATGTGGAAGCGGATGAGCGAGGAGCAGCGCCTCCTGCTCTCGCGGCACGAGGCGGCGGCGCTGGCCTCGCTCGGCATCTGGTTCGAGCTGATCCTGATGCAGCTCCTGGTCCGGCACATCTACGACAAGTCCGCCACGAGCGCGCACGTGCGGTACGCCCTCACCGAGATCGAGGACGAGTGCCGGCACTCCAAGATGTTCGCCCGGGTGATCTCGCGCGGCGGTACGCCCTGGTACCCGGTGAGCCGCGTCCACCAGAACCTCGGCCGACTCTTCAAGACGATCTCCACCACCCCCGGCTCCTTCACCGCGACCCTGCTCGGCGAGGAGGTCCTGGACTGGATGCAGCGGCTGACCTTCCCGGACGAGCGGGTCCAGCCGCTGATCCGGGGCGTCACGCGCATCCACGTCGTCGAGGAGGCCCGGCACGTGCGCTACGCCCGTGAGGAGCTGCGGCGCCAGATGGTGACCGCGCCGAAGTGGTCGCAGGAGTTCACCCGGGTCACCTCCGGGGAGTTCGCCCGGGTGTTCTCCGTGGCCTTCGTGAACCCCGAGGTCTACACGAACGTCGGCCTGGACCGGCGCGCGGCCGTCGCCCAGGTCAAGGCGAGCGCCCACCGCCGGGACGTGATGCAGCAGGGCGCGAAGCGGCTCACCGACTTCCTGGACGACATCGGCGTGCTGCGCGGGGTCGGACGGAAGCTGTGGCAGTCGTCGGGACTGCTCGCGTAGACGGGTACCCGCACCCGGCCCCGGCCCCGACGACACCGGCGTACCGCGCGTGGCCGACGGAAGCCGTGACAGTCGTCGGGACCCCTCGCGCAGACGGGCGGGCGGATACCCTGCGGGCATGACCTCGCAGGCCCCCACCCCCGCCTACCGGCGGCTCAGCGTCGAGGAGCGCCGCAGTCAGCTGCTCGAGGCCGCGCTCTCCCTCTTCGCCCACCGTGCCCCGGAGGACGTCTCCCTGGACGACGTGGCGGAGGCGGCCGGTGTGTCCCGCCCCCTGGTGTACCGGTACTTCCCGGGCGGCAAGCAGCAGCTGTACGAGGCCGCCCTCCGCTCCGCCGCCGACGAGCTGCGGCACTGTTTCGACGAACCGCACGAGGGACCGCTGCTGCCCCGGCTGTCCCGTGCCCTCGACCGCTACCTCGCCTTCGTCGACCAGCACGACACCGGGTTCAGCGCGCTGCTCCAGGGCGGGAGCGTCGTGGAGACCTCCCGTACGACCGCCATAGTGGACGGCGTGCGGCGGGCCGCCGCCGAGCACATCCTCAGCCACCTCGGGGTCGCCGGGCCCGGTCCCCGGCTCCGGATGACGATCCGCATGTGGATCACCGCCGTGGAGGCGGCCTCGCTGATCTGGCTCGACGAGGACAAACAGCCGCCCCTGGACGAGCTGCGGGACTGGCTCGTGGAGCAGTTCGTGGCGGTGCTGACGGTGACCGCGCGGCGCGACGCGCAGGCCGACGCACTGGTGCGGGAGCTGGCCGCGGACCTCTGACGGCCCGCGCATCGCCGACACTGGGGGCGTGAAGAGCGAAGACACCCCGTTCGAGGGCGGGCCCATGGACGGGCGCGTGCTGCCCGTGCTGCTGGGCATCACCGGGCACCCGCCGAAGACGTACCGCATCCCCGTCCCGGCCCCGGACGACGGCCCGCCCACCGTGCTGGTCTACCGGCGGGTGCCCCGGGCGCGGAGCGCGCGGACCGGGCTGACGCGGGGCTGGAAGTACCTGTACGACCCCACGGGGCGGGCCGGCGACGGCCGGAGGTGGCCGTGGTCGAGGCCCGCGCCCGATCCAGACGCCACGCCGAAGGGCAAGCCGGACGACGCCGACGGGTGACCGGGTTGCGCCGAACCGCGCACACTCGGCGAGCGGACCGCGGACACCCGCCCGATGCTCGCGGTGCGGAGCGGACGAGCCGCCCCGCACCGGAGGTGATGGAGTGTCAGGAAAGCTGCCGCGTCTGGTGTGTACCGCGGTACTGGCGGCCGGTGCCGTCCTCGCACCCGTGCCCGCGGCGGCCGTCCCGGAACCGGGCGGCGGCACCGCCGGCTCCGACGGGCGTTCCGTCGCCGGGCTGCTGACGGAGCTTCAGGCCCTGTACCGGGAGGCCGAGGAGGCCACCGAGACCTACAACGCCACCGAGGAACGGCTGAAGAGGCAGCGTGCCGAGACCGAGCGGCTGAACCGGGCCCTCGCCCGCACCCGGCTCTCCCTGCACGACAGCCGGGGCGCGGCCGGACGGCTGGCCCGCCAGCAGTACCAGAGCGTCACCGGCCTCTCCCCCTACGTACGGCTGCTGCTGGCGCGCGATCCGCAGCGCGCGCTCGACCAGGGGCACGTGATCGGGCGGCTGGCGCGGGAGCGGGCGGAAACGGTGGGCCGGCTGACCGGCGACGAGCAGGAGGCCGAGGCGCTGGCCCGCCGGGCGCGCAAGGCCCTCGACGCCCGGCTCGCCCTCACCGAGCGGCGCGGGAAGGAGCGGGAGGAGGTCCGCGAACGGCTCCGCGCGGTCGAGGAACTCCTCGCCTCGCTCACCGCCGAGCAGCTCGCCGCGCTGGCCGAGCTGGAGCGGGGCAACACGGCCGAGGCACAGGAGGAGCTGGTGGCCTCCGGCGCGCTGGGCAGCGGCGGCGCTCCTCCCTCGGCGGCGGGCGAACGGGCCGTGCGGTACGCCGTGGAGCAGCTCGGGAAGCCGTACGAGTGGGGTGCGGAGGGGCCCGCCGCGTACGACTGCTCGGGGCTGACCTCCAAGGCGTGGGGCGCCGCCGGGACGCCGGTCCCCCGGACCAGCCAGGAGCAGTGGGCGCGGCTGGAGCGGGTGCCGCTGGACGAGCTGCGGCCGGGTGACCTCGTCGTGTACTTCCCGGAGGCCACCCATGTCGCCCTCTACCTCGGCGACGGCAAAGTGGTGCAGGCACCCCGCCCCGGCGCGCGGATCAAGGTCTCCCCGATCGCGGCCAACCCGGTGCTGGGCGCCGTACGACCCGACCCGGACGGGGAGCCCGTACGGCGGTACGTGCCGCCGGAGCTCCCCGAAGGGGCGATGGAGGGGCCCGACGAGGGTTACGCGCCGGCCGCGCCCGAGACCTCCATCAGGTAGCCCTCGGCCTTCTTCGGGTCGTAGAAGAAGTTCTCGAAGTCGGCCGGGTCGTCGAAGCCGTTGGCGAAGCGGTCGGCGATCGGCTGGAGCTGTCCGGCCGCGCCCAACAGGTTCAGGACGTGCTCCGGCGGCGGGGCGAGCATGGCGTTCGTCCACTTGGTGACGTGCTGCGCCGTCCCCCAGTAGCGGTCGAAGGTCTGCTGCATCCAGGCCTCGTCGAACTCCTTCTCGCCGTGCTCCAGGATCGAGGCGAGGTAGGAGGCGGCGCACTTGGAGGCGGAGTTGGAGCCCTGGCCGGTGATCGGGTCGTTGGCGACGACCACGTCGGCCACGCCGAGGACCAGTCCGCCGCCGGGCAGCCGGCCGATCGGGTTGCGGACGGTGGGGGCGTAGCGGCCGGCGAGGGTGCCGCCGGCGTCGGTCAGTTCGACCTTGGTGGCCCGCGCGTACTCCCAGGGAAGGAACTTCTCCATGAGTTCCAGGGTCAGGGAGAGGTGTTCCGAGGGGTCCTTGACGTCCTTGAAGGCGTCCAGCGGGCCGCCGGGTATGCCCTCCCAGAACAGGATGTCGGCGCGGCCCGAGGTGGTGAGGGTCGGCATGATGAACATCTCGCCGACACCGGGGACCAGGTTGCAGCGGACCGCCTCCGTGTCCGGGTGCTCCGGACGCGGGCCGAGGCCGTGGACGTAGGCGACGGCCAGGGCGCGCTGCGGCTCGCTGTACGGGGAGCGCTCCGGGTCGCGGGCGAACATCTGCACGAGCTCGCCCTTGCCCGCCGAGACGAGCACCAGGTCGTACGTACGGGAGAAGTAGTCGAGGTCGCCGACCGCCGCGCCGTGGATGACGAGCTGGCCGCCGCGCTGGGCGAAGGTCTCCATCCAGCCGGCCATCTTCACCCGCTGGTCCACCGACTGCGCGAACCCGTCGAGCCTGCCCAGCCAGTCGATCGCGCGCTGCGAGGGGCCCGGGTCGAAGGAGCCGGGGGCCGCCACCGAGACGCCGAGTCCTTCGATCTTCGGGGCCTGGGACTCCCAGAAGTTCAGCTGGAGGTCGCGCTCGTGCTGGAGTGCCGTGTGGAACATGCACTGCGTCGACATGACCCGTCCGGTACGGATCTCGTCCGCGGTCCGGTTGGACATCAGGGTGACCTCGTACCCGTGCGACTGGAGGCCGAGGGCGAGCTGGAGACCGGACTGGCCGGCTCCGACGACGAGTATCTTCCGCATACGGGGGACGCTCCTAAGAGGGCTGCTCGGGGGATTACTCGGGGGTTTCGTCGAGCGCGTGGCCCACGAGGGACAAGAGGGTCTCGATGACCGAGATCCGGCGGCGCGCATCCATGATCATTACAGGTATGTGCGCGGGGATCGTCAACGCCTCCCGCACGTCCTCGGCGTCGAACCGCTCACTGCCGTCGAAGTGGTTGACCGCGACGACGTACGGCAGTCCGCAGCTCTCGAAGTAGTCCAGTGCCGGCCAGCAGTCCTTCAGGCGACGGGTGTCGGCCATCACGACGGCGCCGATCGCGCCGCGCACCAGGTCGTCCCACATGAACCAGAACCGCTGCTGGCCCGGCGTGCCGAACAGGTAGAGCACCAGGTCGTCGTCGAGCGTGATGCGGCCGAAGTCCATGGCCACGGTGGTGGTCAGCTTGCCGGGCGTGGCGGTGAGGTCGTCGGTGCCCTCGCTCGCCTCGGTCATCAGCGCCTCGGTCTGCAGGGGCGTGATCTCCGAGACGGAGCTGACCAGCGTGGTCTTGCCGACGGCGAAACCGCCCGCCACCACTATCTTCGTGGCGATGGGCGCACGGGTGCGGTCCGTCTGCCAGGGCAGCAGCGGCTCGTCGCCCTCGTCCGTGAGCGGGGAGACGCCGTGAGCGACGTCAGAGACGACGGAGTCCACTCAGCACCCTTTCCAGCAGCGCGCGGTCCGGGCGGCCCGTGCCGTGGCCGGTTCCCGTTCCGTAGACACGGATCTTTCCCTGGTCCGCGAGGTCGCTGAGGAGGACGCGGACCACGCCGAGCGGCATCCTCAGCAGCGCGGCGATCTCGGCCACCGTTCGCATGCGGCGGCACAGTTCGACGATGGCCCGCATCTCCGGCATGCCCCGGAAGCCGGACGGGTTGTTCGTCAGCTCCTTGCGCTCCCCGGCGGCTTCGAGCGCGGCGGTGGCGCCGACGAACGTCTCGACGAGCAGGACGTGGCCGAAGCGGGTGCGGCCGCCGGTGAGCGAGTAGGGGCGGACCCGGGCGGGTTTGCGGTCGCCGCCGCGGACCGGGAGCTGTTTCCTGGACCTGCTCATCGGCGGCTCCCGGTGGACTCGGTCTCCAGGGACTGGCGCAGCTCGCTGCGGAGTTCCGGGGTCAGGACGTGGCCGGCGCGGCCGACGAACAGCGCCATGTGGTACGCCACCACGCTCATGTCGCAGTCCGCGGAGCCGTGCACGCCGAGCAGGGAGCCGTCGCTGATGGACATCACGAACAGGCTGCCCTCGTCCATCGCCACCATCGTGTGCTTGACCGGGCCGAAGTCCATCAGCTTCGAGGCGCCGACGGTCAGGCTGCCGATGCCGGAGACGACGGTGGCCAGGTCGGCGGCGGAGCCGCGGGGGCCGGTGCGTCTCGCGCTCCGCGCGTCACGGGCCGCCGTGTTCCTGGAGTCGTCGGACGACAGCAGGAGCAGGCCGTCGGAGGAGACCACCGCGACGGAGAGGATGCCGGGCACCTCCTCGACGAGGTTGCTCAACAGCCAGTGCAGGTTGCGGGCCTCACTGCTCAGTCCGACAGTACTGGGCGACGCGGTCAACTGCTTGCCTCCTCGACTGTGCCCCCCGTGGTCTCTTCGGATGTGACGGCCGGGTCGGACGGCGCCTGGTGGCCACCGGTCCGTTCGGCGAGTTCCGCCTCGACGTCCCGGCGCCCGGCGTCCGCCCCCCGGCGGAAACCGCCG
>NZ_NCTE01001408.1 GCF_002114215.1 Streptomyces sp. 13-12-16
CGCGACCGCCCTCCACACCACGGAGATCGCGCCCGCCGATGCGGCCCACACCCTGCACACCGGCCGCGCGACGCTGCCGTACCGCGCCGCCGCGGTGATCACCGGGGCGGTGGAGACCGACGGCCGCGCCCTGCGCGCCGCCCCGCGGCGCCGTCCCGGTCCCACCCCGCCCAGGATCGTGCTGGCCTTCCCGGGCGGGGGAGCGCAGTACGCGGGCATGGGCCGCGAACTGTGCGCAGAGGAAGAGGAGTTCGACCGCACCGTGCGCGAGTGCGCCGGTCTCTTCGACGACGGGACCGGTACCGGCCTCACCGCGCTGATCACCGCCGACCCGTCCGACGAGCACGCGCGCCGGCTGCTGCGCGACCCCGCCCACGGACTGCCCGCTCTGTTCACCGTCTCCCTCGCCACCGCGCGCACGCTGCGCTCCTGGGGCGTTGAACCGGACGCGGTGGTCGGTCACAGCCTCGGCGAGTACGTGGCCGCCGTGCTGTCCGGTGCCCTGTCCCTGCCCGACGCTGCGACACTGGTGGCGGTCCGCTCGCGCGGCATGTCACGGGCGGCCGGCGGCGGAGTGATGCTGACGGTCCCGCTGACCGAGCGGCAGACCCTGGCCCTGCTCGCCGAACATCCCGGACTGGATCTGGCCGCCGTCAACGGCCCGCGGTCCTGTGTGGTGTCCGGACCCTCGCCGGCCGTGGCCGAAGTGGAGCGGGCCCTGACCGCACGCGGCGAGCGCGCCGTGCGGCTCTCCCTTGACGCGGCCGCCCACTCGCGCCTGGTCGACCCGGTCCTGCCTGAACTGCGCGCGGCCGCCAGGACCGTCCGGGCGCGTGTTCCCGGCATCCCGCTCGCCACCACCCTCACCGGGAAACTGCTGGACACCGCTCCCGACGCCGATCACTGGGTGGCGCACCTGCGTTCCACCGTGCGCTTCTCCGACGCACTGGCCACCGCCTTGGGCGAAGGGCCGGCCGTCCTCGTCCAGGCGGGCCCCGGCGGTGCACTGCTCCAACTGGCCCGTCAGCAGGGACACCGGCAGCTCCTGGCCACCCTGGCCGCGTTCCCTGACCGCGAGCAGCCCGGCGGTGGACGTGCCGCGCTGCTGGCGGCCGCCGGAGAGCTGTGGACGCACGGGGTCCCCCTGGACGCCGCGGCCCTGCACCGCCCGGGGCGGCGCCGTGTCACCCTGCCGGGCCTGCCCATGGAGCGCCGCAGACTGTGGATCGATCCGCCTGCCGTCACACCGGCCGGTACAGCGTCCGACCCCGGTCACAGTGCCGGGCAGGCCGCCCCGGACGAGTCCGAGCCCTTCCAGCTGCCCGTCTGGCGGCGCACGCCTCCCGTCGAGGCGGACCGGTCGGCACTGCGGGGCCGCTGGCTCGTGGCCGGTCCTCCCGGCTCGCCCTCGTCCGAGCGGGTGCGCGCCGCACTCGTCGCCGCCGGGGCCGGCACCGTCACCCTCGACGAAGCGGTCCGGGACCCCGGCACTCCGTGCGAGGGCATCGTCGTGGTCGGCCCGTCCGGTGACACCGGCGACGACCCGGCGGAAACCGTCAGCGCGTCGGTCCTGCACTACGCGGAGGTGGCGCGGGCCGCCGCCTCCTGGGCGCACCGCACCTGCCTGCTGCACCTGAGCCACAACGCCCAGCAGGTGGAGAGCACCGACCGGCCCGCCGCCCACGCCGCCGCCGGCCTCGCCGTGCCCCGCGTCCTCGCCCAGGAGTTCCCGGGCCTGCGTTGGCGCTCGGTGGACCTGCCGGCCGGCCC
>NZ_NCTE01001409.1 GCF_002114215.1 Streptomyces sp. 13-12-16
GTGCCGCGCAGCCAGGCGCCGCGCCGGGGGCGGTCCACGACGGCTCCGGCGAGCCCCACCACGAGCCACACCGCCCCCTGCTCCCCCGCCAGGGACAGCGCCCGCGCGGCACCGGCCCCGCGCGGGTCCGCGCCGCACGCCCTGAGGGCCGGGACGATCCGGTGGTCCATGCCGTGGAGACCGAGGGGCCGGGGGAGGTCGCGGGGGCCGTGGGAGTCGTGGGAGTCGTGGAGCTCGTCCATGGGGACTCACTGTTCACGCCGGGCGGACCGGAATTCCCGTCACCAGGGAGCGACATCCCATTAATCACCCGTTTCAGGGACAGAAGTGACGTTTCAAAACCAACCAGTCACATAGCGGCGATACGGTCACCGTCATGCCTGCCGACACCGTTCCCGTCACGGGGTGGGGCCGCACCGCTCCCTCCGCCGCCCGGCTGATCCGTCCACGGACGTACGAGGAGGCCGTCCGGGCCGTCCGGGAGTGCGGGGCCCGCGGAGGCATCGCGCGGGGGCTGGGACGGGCGTACGGGGACGCGGCGCAGAACGCGGGCGGCGCCGTGCTCGACATGACGGGCCTGGACCGCGTGCACGCGATCGACGCCGACGGCGGCACCGTGCTGTGCGACGCGGGCGTCTCCCTGCACCGGCTGATGGAGGTACTGCTGCCGCTCGGCTGGTTCGTGCCGGTCACTCCCGGCACGCGCTACGTGACCGTCGGCGGGGCGGTCGGCGCCGACATCCACGGCAGGAACCACCACGTCTCCGGTTCCTTCTCTCGCCATGTGCTCTCCCTGGAGCTGCTCACCGCCGACGGGCGGATCCGTACGGTCGTGCCGGGCACGCCGCTGTTCGAGGCGACCGCGGGCGGCATGGGCCTGACCGGGGTGGTCCTCACCGCGACGATCCGGCTCCAGCCGGTCGAGACCTCACTGATGTCCGTCGACACCGAGCGCGCGAACGACCTCGACGACCTGATGGCCCGCCTCGCCGACACCGACCACCGCTACCGCTACTCGGTCGCCTGGATCGATCTGCTGGCCCGCGGCGCCGCCACCGGCCGCGCGGTGCTCACGCGCGGCGACCACGCCCCCCTGGACGCGCTGCCCCGGAACGCACGCGCGCGCGGGGAGCCCCTCTCCTTCCGCACCTCCCGGCTCCCGGCCGCCCCCTCCTTCCTCCCCGAGGGCCTGCTCAGCCGCACCACCGTGGGACTGTTCAACGAACTCTGGTACCACAAGGCCCCCCGCGCGCGGATGGGGCAGCTCCAGCGGATCCCCGCGTTCTTCCACCCCCTGGACGGCGTACCGCACTGGAACCGCGTCTACGGCCGGGGCGGCTTCGTGCAGTACCAGTTCGTCGTCGGGCACGGCCGGGAGGACACCCTGCGCCGGATCGTGCGCCGGATCTCCGAGCGCCGCTGCCCGTCCTTCCTCGCCGTCCTCAAGCGGTTCGGGGAGGCCGACCCGGGCTGGCTGTCCTTCCCGGTGCCGGGCTGGACCCTGGCCCTGGACGTCCCGGCCTCGCTGCCCGGCCTCGGCGGCTTCCTCGACGAACTCGACGAGGAGGTCGCCGGCGCCGGCGGGCGCGTCTACCTCGCCAAGGACTCCCGGCTGCGCCCGGAGCTGCTCGCGGCCATGTACCCCCGCCTGGACGACTTCCGCGCGCTGCGCGCCGCACTGGACCCGCGCGGGGTGTTCGTCTCCGACCTGGCCCGCCGCCTCCGCCTCCAGGCCACATCCAGCTAGGAGCTGTCATGAAGGACGCCTTCGGCCTCCCCCAGTCCCTGCTCGTCCTCGGCGGCACGTCCGAGATCGCGCTGGCCACCGCGCGGCGGCTGATCGCCCGCCGCAC
>NZ_NCTE01001410.1 GCF_002114215.1 Streptomyces sp. 13-12-16
CGGGGGCGCGGACGGCCGCATCGGGGGTGCGGCTCGCCCGCCGCGGTCGCGCCCCTCCGGTGCCGCCACGGTGAACCGGGTGGGGACCAGGTGAGCGACGGGCTCCGCCGCCCCCACACCCCGCTCCGGTCCGTCGGCGTCCGCGGCCCGGCCCCGCAACGGCAACAGCAGTTGGCTGCGGGCGGCCCAGGGTTGTGTGCCCGGCCAGTGCCTTGAGGCCGGAGCGGCACGTCCCGGTCGGCTGCTGCGGCGAGGAAGCGGCTACGGGAACCCCGCGTTCACCACTGCGGAGGGCTCGCTATCGCGCGGGCCAGGACGTCGTCCAGGATGCGGGCCGTTTCCGGTATGTCCAGCTGGGAGTTGTCGATGATGGGGAGCCCCGAGCCGTACCAGCCGGCCATGCGGCCGTGGATGCGTGCCACTTCCTCGTCGGTGAGCCGGCGGTTGCCGGAGCGTTCCGCGTTGCGCTCGAGGACGATGTCCAGGCCGGGGAGGAGGACCACGGGGAGCAGGCCGGGGCCCACGTGCCGCTTCCAGCCTCCGAGACCGACGACCGGCCGGTCGGGGAAGACCGCGTCGTCGAGGATGCACGAGATCCCGTTGGCGAGGAAGTTGCGCGCCGCGAATCCGCAGGTGCGGCGTGCCAGCCGGTACTGCGCCTCCGAGTGGTCGTTCCACCCGGACTGCGGGTCGGCGAACCCGGAGCGGACCCACTCGCGTACGTCGTCGAGGCTGATGTGGGCGGTCGGCACCCGGCGGTGGTCCGCCCAGTACTTGGCCACGCTCGTCTTGCCGGCGCCCGCGGGGCCTATGAGCAGCACGGCGATGATCGTGCCGGCGGGATCGGGTGCCGCGGGGGCCTGCGGCGGGCTGGGCATGGCGACCGGGCCGCCGGGCGGCAGCGGCACGTGGCCGGTGGTGTCCGGCGGCGGGGGCATCGAGGCGTGCCGCGGG
>NZ_NCTE01001411.1 GCF_002114215.1 Streptomyces sp. 13-12-16
CACGTCGCCCGCCGCCTCGCCGGACGCGGCACCCCGCACCTGCTGCTGGTCAGCCGACGCGGCCCGGACGCGCCCGGCGCCGGCGAACTCACGGCCGAGCTGCGGGAGCTGGGCGCCGAGGTGACCGTGACCGCCTGCGACACCGCCGACCGCGACGCCCTCGCCGCGGTCCTCGCGGCCGTACCCGACGCACACCCCCTCACCGCGGTGATCCACACCGCCGGCGTGCTCGACGACGGCGTCCTCGACACCCTCACCCCCGAGCGGTTCGACACCGTCCTGCGGGCCAAGGCACACTCCGCCGCCCACCTGCACGAACTGACCCGCGACAGCGGCCTCACCGACTTCGTGCTGTTCTCCTCCACCGCCGGCAGCCTCGGCGCCGCCGGCCAGGGCAACTACGCGGCCGCCAACGCCTACCTGGACGCCCTCGCCGAACACCGCCGCGCCGCCGGCCTGCCCGCCACCTCCGTCGCCTGGGGACCCTGGGCCGGCACCGGCATGGCCGGCGACGGCACCGGAGTGGAGGACCGCGTACGACGCGGCGGATTCACCCCCATGAGCGCCGAGGACGCGCTCGCCGCCCTCGACACCGCCGTCGAGCACGGCGACACCGCGCTCACCGTCGCCGACATCGACTGGCAGCGGTACGCGGCGGTCTTCGCCGCCAACCGCCCCCTCGTCCGTGACCTGCCCGAACTGCGCGCCACCACCGTCGACGCCACCACCGCGGCCACCACCGCCGGTCCGGCACTCGGCCGGGAACTCGCCGCGCTCACCGGACCCGCCCGGCAGCGGTACGTCCTGGACTTCGTGCGCGCCCAGGTCGCCGGCGTCCTCGGCCACCCCGACCCGGCCGCCGTCGAACCCGACCAGGCCTTCACCGACCTCGGCTTCGACTCGCTGACCACCGTCGAACTGCGCAACACCCTCAACGCCACCACCGGCCTGAGGCTCCCCGCGACCCTCGTCTACGACCACCCCACCGCCCGCGACCTGGCCGCCCACCTCCTCACCGAGCTGCTCGGCACCCTGCCCGAGCCGGCCGACGGCCGCGCCGTCACGGACACCACCGGACGCGCGAGCGACGACGATCCCGTGGTCGTCGTCGGCATGGGCTGCCGCTTCCCCGGCGGCGTCGACTCACCCGACGACCTGTGGGACCTGCTGTACGACGGCCGCGACGCCATCACCGGCTTCCCCGCAGACCGGGGCTGGGACCTCGACACCCTCGCCCGCGGCGGTTCCGCCACCCTGGAGGGCGGATTCCTCGACGGCGCCGGCCTGTTCGACGCCGCCTTCTTCGGCATCTCGCCGCGCGAGGCCCTCGCCATGGACCCGCAGCAGCGGCTCCTGCTGGAGACCTCCTGGGAGGCCCTGGAGCGCGCCGGCATCGACCCGGCGGGCCTGCGCGGGAGCGCCACCGGCGTCTTCGTCGGCACCAACGGCCAGGACTACGCCACCATGCTGCGCCGCGGCACCACCGACGTGCAGGGTCACGCCGCCACCGGCACCACCGCCAGCGTCATGTCCGGCCGGCTGTCCTACACCCTCGGCCTGGAGGGCCCGGCCGTCACCGTCGACACCGCCTGCTCCTCGGCGCTCGTCGCCCTGCACATGGCCGCCACGGCG
>NZ_NCTE01001412.1 GCF_002114215.1 Streptomyces sp. 13-12-16
CGCCGCCGAGGTCATCGAGCGCCTGGCCGACACCGCCGGCCTGACCGGCGCCTGGTCCGGCCACTCCCTGCGCCGCGGCTTCGCCACCGCCGCCCGCGCCGCCGGACACGACCCCCTCGAGATCGCCCGCGCCGGCGGCTCCCGCATCCTCGCCCGGTACATGGACGATGTCGACCGCGTGAAGAACTCCCCTCTCGTCGGCATCGGCCTGTGACCGAGCACCCTGCTTCCCGCTCAATCATCACGTGACGATTGAGCGGGAAGCAGGGTGTTGGTAAGAACGCTGTCACCAGCCGCACAAAACGGTGACCGTTACGTATGCGCATACACAGCATGCGTATCCGTCGTGACTACGGGAACGTGGCGCCCGAGCCGGGTGTCTCATGAACGATCGTTACCCGATGCCCCGGGCCTCCTCTCCGCTTCTTTCTGCCAGCGGTCGACGTTGTGTCGAACAATGAGCACGAGGGGGTGGACGGGGCCCAGCACCCGCACTGTGTGCTCCAGCAGGTCGGCGAGCGCCTGTGCCGCCCCGGCCGCATCCCCCGCCTCTCCCCGCCAGGTGGCGAGGTTGCTGCGGGTGGTGAGGGTGTCGGGGGGGTCGGGGCCCAGTA
>NZ_NCTE01001413.1 GCF_002114215.1 Streptomyces sp. 13-12-16
CCCACCCGTGCCGCCCCGGGGGTGCCTCCCGGGCCCTTTCGGGCTCTGGGGGAGGCACGACTGCCCGCAGTGACGGCGGGACCGCCCGCGGTGGCGGCGTGGTTGTCCGCGGTGGTGACCGGGTGGTTCTTCACGGAGTTCCGCTGCCGCACCGCGGGAGGGTCCACGTGGGGTGTCATCCGGCTCAGCAGCAGTACGCCCCAGGAGGCGAGGGCCGCGCCGGTCAGGGCGAGCAGGATGCCCGTCGGGCCGGCGCGGAGGCGTTCGCCCAGGAGGGAGAGACCGATCACCGCGGCCGCCAGCGGGTTCGTCAGGGTGACCACCGCGAGCGGGGCGCCCAGGCCGCCCCGGTAGGCGGTCTGCGACAGCAGCAGTCCGCCGGCCGCGAAGGCGGCCACCAGCAGTGCCACCACGACCACCTGCGCACTGAGCAGGGGACCGGACCGGTCCGTCACCGCGACCGTCACGGTCTGGGTGAGCGCCGAGGCCACCCCGGAGGCGACGCCCGACGCGGTCGCGTGCCGCAGACCGGGCCGGGACCCCGGCCACGACAGCAGGCCGACCAGCGACACCGTACCGCCCGCGACGACCAGCGCCTCGGGCACGCTCAGCACGTCGTCGGGGGCCGGCCCGGACGCCGTCACCAGCACCGCCGCCAGACCGGCGAGGGTGAACGCCGTACCCCGCCAC
>NZ_NCTE01000147.1 GCF_002114215.1 Streptomyces sp. 13-12-16
CTGGCGGTGCTGGCCGGGTCCCCGCTGCCGCCGTCGGTGGAGCCCCCGCTGACGCCGGGGGAGCGTGCGGTGCTGCGGGGGCTGGACCGTACGGGGGTGTGAGCCCAGGGGGTTTTCGCCCCCGCCGCCCTTGCCCTCCCCCACTCCCGGCTTCGCTCCTCAAACGCCGGAGGGGCCGGCTTTCAGCCTCTCCGGGGGAGTTCGAGGAGCGGGGTCCGGGGCGGAGCCCCGGTTCCGGGGCGGGAAGGGGCGGCGGGGGCGGCCTGGAATCAGCCCGCGAACAGCGGCTGGGCCACCCCCTTGCCCGCGCCCGGCACCACCAGCAGCGAGCCCGCCAGGGGGTGCGGGGCCGTCAGGCCCACGCGGGCCGTGGTGACGTAGAGGTCCGTCAGGTCGGGCCCACCGAAGGCACAGGCCGTGACGAGGGGGACGGGAAGGGGGATCACCCGGTCCAGCTCCCCGGACGGGGTGTAGCGGCGCACCGCGCCACCGTTCCACAGGGCCACCCACACGCAGCCGTCGGCGTCGACGCACAGTCCGTCGGGAAAGCCCGCCCCGTCCTCGATCACGGCGAACGAGCGGCGGTTCGTGATCCTGCCGTCCGCCTCGCCGACGTCGAAGACGTCGATGCGCCGGGTCGGCGAGTCGATGTAGTACATCAGCCGCCCGTCCGGGCTCCAGCCGGTGCCGTTGCTCACCGCCACGTCGTCGAGGAGGACCTTGACCGTGCCGTCTCCGGTGACCCGGGACAGCGTGCCGCCGCACGGCGCCTCGTCGTACCGCATGGTGCCCGCGAAGAGGCTGCCGTCGGGGGCGACGGCGGCGTCGTTGCCGCGGCGGCCGGGGACGGCCTCGCGGTGCAGCCAGCGGAAGGTGCCGTCGGGGTCGAGCAGGCCGATGCCGTCCCGCAGGTTGAGGACGAGTCCACCGCCCGCCCGGGGCTTGACGGCGCCCACGTGCTGGTCGGTGCGGCGGACCGTGCGCCGGCCGGTGGCCGGGTCCCAGGTGTGGACGCGGGAGCCGAGGATGTCGATCCACAGCAGGCGGCCGGTGGCCGGGTCCCAGGTGGGGCCCTCGCCCAGGGCCGCCTCCGCACGGACGGCGACGTCGTAGGTGTGTGTCATGCCGCGCTCCTGTGACCCAGCCGCTCGGACAGTTCGGCGGCACCCTTCGCGGCGAGCTGCTCCAGCTCGCCGAGCCGCTCGTCGCTCCAGCGGATCATCGGTACGGAGATGGACAGCGCGGCGACCACCTGCCCCGTACGGTCGCGCACCGGGGCGGCGACGCAGGAGACGTCCGGATTGGACTCGCGGCTCTCCACGGCGACGCCCCGGGCACGGATCTCCGCGAGGGCCTCGCGCAGGGCGGCCACGTCGGTGATGCTGTTGGGGGTCATCGCGGGCAGCTCGGCGTCGTCGGGGACGCGCGCGGTGAGTTCGTGCTCGGGAAGGGAGGCCAGCAGCATCTTGCCGACGGAGGTGCAGTGGGCGGGCAGTCTGCGGCCGGCCGCCGACACCATCCGCACCGCGTGGGTGGAGTCCACCTTGGCGATGTAGATGACGTCGGTGTCCTCCAGGATCGCCACGTGCACCGTCTCGTCGCAGGTCTCGGCGACCGAGCGGGCGACCTGCTGGCCCTCGGCGGCGAGGTCGAGGTGCTCGGCGTAGCGGGCGCCGAGCTGGTACGGGCGCACGCCGAGCCGGTAGCGTCCGGGCTGGCCCGCCACCGGGACGATGTACTTCCGGGCGGCGAGCGTGGTCACCAGCTCGTGCACGGTGGTGCGCGGCAACTGGAGCCTGCGCACGATGTCGGGGGCGGAGAGCGTCCCGTCCCCGTCGAGGAAGAGCTCGAGAATGTCGAGAGCCCGGGTCACGGCTGGTACGAGGCGTCCCACGACCGGCCCCCTCCCTATGTGTCTCAGGCGCCTGCGTTCGTTCGAGATTTCAACAGGCGATCGGAATGACGAACACACAGGGTAGCCATACGGGCCGACCCCGGGCAATGGGACGGCCGTTTCCACCGCCGTACGCAGGGAACTCCCGCCCCGGAGCGGCCCCGGTGCGCGACGATGGGTCCCGTGCCCACCGGACGACGCCCCGCCGCCCCGTTCACCCCGCTCGACTTCCAGCTCGTGCTGCTGCGCCGCATGGCCGATCACCAGCCCGGCCCGGTGGAGGACGCCCGGCGCGCACTGGGCGTCTCCCTCACGGACATGCGCGAGGCCAACAAGCGCTGGCAGGCGATGGTCCGCTCACCGCGCTCCCGCCCGGCCCTGACCCGGTACCGGTCCGTGCTCGGCGAGCCGGAGTCCCGGACCCCGCGCAGGATCGGCGACCTGGACTGCGAGGCGTGGCGGTGGCCGGTCCCGCTCTGGCCCTCCCTGCGCTTCGAGGTGCTGGTCCCGGCGGCCGGCGGGGCGGTGTGGAACGAGTGGCTGGTCCGCGCGCCGGGCGCCGAACCGCCCGCCCTGCGCACCGTGGAGGACCTCACGCCCTGGTCCTGCACGGTCGACGAGGCCGCCCGCGCCTTCGCACCCGCCCGCCCCCTGGAGGGCTCGGCCCCGACGCGGTGGGGGCTCGCCTTCACGGCCCCGGACGCGAGCGGCGTACGGCGCGAGGTGGTCGCCGAGTTCACATGGGGACTGCTGCAGCGTACGAGGGTCAGCGGACCGCCGTCTTGAGGATCTCCTCCACGACGCGCGGCACCGACTCCGGGTGCAGCCACAGGAACAGGTTCGGTTCGACCAGTTCCAGCTCCATCACGCGGGGCCGGCCGTCCTCCCCGTCCACGAGGTCGACGCGCGCGTACAGCAGCTCGGGCCCGCCCGGCACGGAGGCCAGCGCCTTCCCGGCGACGGCGACTTCTTCGGGGGTCGGGGTCCAGTCGGTCAGCCCGGGGTGGGCCACCTTGCGCTGGTCGTAGGGGGTGCCGGGGGCGAGGACGGGGCCCTTGCGGCCGGCGTGCAGCAGGCTCCCGCCGAAGTACTGCAGCGCCCGCTCGCCGGTGGTGTCGATGCCGCGCACATAGGGCTGCACCATCGCGGTGAACCCCTCGGCGTGCATCCGCCGCAGGTGCCGTACGGCCGTGTCGTGCTCGTCGGGGGTGTAGCGGGCGGCGAACCGGGCGCCGGCGCCCGAGGTGGGCTTGACGACGAACTCGTGGCCGTCCGGGAGGTCGAGCGGGTCGCCCGCCGCGACGTACCGGGTGTCCACCACCGGCACCCCGGCGGCGGCGAGGTCCCCGAGGTACCGCTTGTCGGTGTTCCAGCGCACCACGTCCGCCGGGTTGGCCAGCCGGGTGAGCGTGCCGCACCGCTCGGCCCACGCGGTGAACTCCGCCGACCGCCAGCTGTAGTCCCAGGTGGAACGGATCACGGCGAGGTCGAAGCGGGCCCAGTCGACGGCGTCGTCGTCCCACACCTCGGCGGACGCCTCGGCCCCGGCCTCCTCCAGCGCCCGTACCAGCCCCGGCAGGTCCCGGTCCTCGGAGACGTCGGGTCCGGGCCGGCAGGTCACGAGCGCGATACGGGGCACGACGACTCACTCCTCCATACGAACAGCCGATCGACGAGCAGGCTAGCAATCGCGCCCGGCGACCCGGCCTCCCCTTCGGTGAGGGCCCGGTACCGGTCGCGGAAACCCGGCAGGCTCCGGTGGCCGGAGCCCGCCCGCCCCCGTCCGGCCCTCGGGATCGGTAGGGCACCCTGGTCCGGCGGGTACCGACCGTCTTCGACCGACAGCGAGCCAAGGAGTACGCCCCGTGTCCTCTCTCTTCCCGGCCCTGACCGACGGCCCGGCCGACCGGCCCGCCCTGCGCTTCGGCGAACGCTCACTGACGTACGGGGAACTCGCCTCGGCGGCCGGCGCGGTGGCCGGGGCCCTGACGGGGGCGCGCCGGGTCGCCGTATGGGCCACGCCCTCGCTCGAGACGGCGGTCGCGGTCACCGCGGCACTGGTCGCGGGGGTGACCGTCGTGCCGCTCAACCCGAAGTCGGGCGGGAAGGAGCTCGGCCACATCCTCTCCGACAGCGCCCCGGACCTGCTCCTCACCGCGCCCGGCGAGGAACCGCCCGCCCCGCTGGGCGGCCTGCCCCGCGTCGATGTGGACCCGGCGGCGCGCGGTGCGCTCCCCGACGACCTCGGGCGGGACCCGGAGGACCCCGCCCTGATCGTCTACACCTCCGGCACCACCGGCCCGCCCAAGGGCGCGGTCATCCCCCGCCGCGCGATCGCCACCACCCTGGACGCCCTCGCCGACGCCTGGCGGTGGACCGGTGACGACGTACTGGTGCACGGGCTGCCGCTGTTCCACGTGCACGGCCTCGTCCTCGGCATCCTCGGCCCGCTGCGGCGCGGCGGCTCCGTGCGTCACCTGGGCGGGTTCACCCCCGAGGGCGTGGCACGCGAGCTGAACGGCGGCGCGAGCATGCTGTTCGGTGTGCCGACGATGTACCACCGCCTCGCGGAGGCGCTGCCCGACGGGCCTGAGCTGGTGAAGGCGCTGGCCGGGGCGCGGCTGCTGGTGTCGGGGTCCGCCGCGCTGCCCGTGCACGACCACGAGCGGATCGCGGCGGCGACCGGGCGGCGGGTCGTCGAGCGGTACGGCATGACGGAGACCCTCATGAACACCAGCGTCCGTGTGGACGGCGAGGCCCGCCCCGGCACGGTGGGCGTGCCGCTGCCGGGCGTGGAGCTGCGGCTGGTGGAGGAGGACGGGTCGCCGGTGGCGTCGTACGACGGTGAGACGGTCGGCGAGATCCAGGTGCGCGGGCCGAACCTGTTCACGGAGTACCTGAACCGGCCCGACGCGACGGCCGCCGCGTTCACGGCCGACGGCTGGTTCCGCACCGGGGACATGGCGGTGCGCGACGCCGACGGGTACGTCCGGATCGTCGGCCGCAAGGCCACCGACCTGATCAAGAGCGGCGGGTACAAGATCGGCGCGGGTGAGATCGAGAACGCCCTGCTGGAGCATCCGGGGGTGCGGGAGGCCGCGGTCACCGGGGAGCCGGACGCCGACCTGGGCGAGCGGATCGTGGCGTGGGTGGTGCCGGCGGATCCGCAGTCCCCGCCCGGCCTGGAGGAGCTGGCCGGCCATGTCGCCGGGCGCCTCGCCCCGCACAAGCGGCCGCGCGTGGTCCACCACCTCGACGCCCTTCCCCGCAACGACATGGGGAAGATCATGAAGCGGGCGCTGTCCCGTGGCTGACCGGCTGTCCGCGCGGGAGGTCGTCGCCCTCCTCACGGACGACTTCACCGAACTCGGCCACCCCGCGGGGGAGCCGTCCCCCGACGGCCCGCTCGGCTGGCCCGGTTACGGCGCCGCCCGCGCCCGTGCCGCCGAACGCACCGGCGAGCAGGAGTCCGTGGTCTGCGGCACCGCGGGCATCGGGGGCACCCGGGCGGTCGTCGTCGCCTTCGAGTTCGGCTTCCTCGGCGGCTCGCTCGGCGAACGCACCGGCGACCGTCTGGTGGCGGCGTACGCCCATGCCCGCAGGCACGGGCTGCCGGTGGTGCCGCTGGTCGCCACCGGGGGCAGCAGGATGCAGGAGGGCATGCTCGCGCTCACCCAGCTCCAGCGGGTGGCGCGGGAGTCGGCGCTCACCCGGGAGGCCGGGCTGCCGCAGATCGCGGTGGTGCGGGATCCGACGACCGGCGGTGGATGGGCCACCCTGGGCGCGGGCGCCGACGTGGTCCTCGCCCTGCCCGGCGCGCAGGTCGGCTTCGCCGGCTCACGGGTGCGGCCGGTGGACGCGGACCCGGCGGCGTACACGGCCGAGGCGCAGGTGGCGGCGGGTGCGGCGGAC
>NZ_NCTE01001414.1 GCF_002114215.1 Streptomyces sp. 13-12-16
GGTGTCGCCCGCGATTCCCCGCGCCTCGGCCAGCGACCAGCGCACCCCGCCGTGCCGTCCGACGACGGCGGGCTCGTCGGTCACGGCGAGGACGGCGGCGAAGCCGACACCGAAGCGCCCCACGGCCCGGTCCGGCGCGTCCCGCTTGGCGGAGGCGCGCAGCGTGGACAGCGACTCGACACCGGCCGCGTCCAGCGGGGCCCCGGTGTTCGCGGCGACGAGGACCCCGTCGCGCAGGGTGAGCCGCAGCCGTCCCGGCACGCCGGCGCGGGCGGCGGCGTCGGCGGCGTTCTGGGCGAGTTCGACGACGAGGCGGTCCCGGTAGCCGCCGAGGACGAGGTCCTCCTCGGCGTTGGCGTCCTCACGGAAGCGGGCGGGGCTGGTGACCCAGGCGTCCAGGACCCCGCGTCGCAGACGTGCCGTACCGAACGGATCGGCACCCTCGGCGGCGGGCCGCACGAACTTGCTCACGTTCATCTCTCCTCATCGGCCCCACATCGGCGTGAGGTCGAAGGTACCGCCCCGCGACATCCCGGGGACGCGGTGTCCACGTCCCGCCGCCCCCTGTGGATGATCAGGGCTGTGCTGCTCGAATCGTTGTCCGTCGCCGCGCTGGCCGTGGTGCTGGTGTGTGCCGTCGTCCGTCCCTTCCGCTGGCCGGAGGCGGCGTTCGCGGTGCCCGCGGCCGGCGTCGTGATCGCCACCGGCGCGATCCCCCTGGAGGCGGTCCGGGAGGAGGCCGTCCGGCTCGGGCCGGTGCTCGGCTTCCTCGCCGCCGTGCTGGTGCTCGCCAGGCTCTGTGCCGACGAGGGCCTCTTCCACGCCTGCGGGAGCTGGATGGCCCACTGGTCCCGCCACCGGCCGCGCAGGCTGCTGGGCTCGGTCTTCGCCCTCGCCTCGCTGATCACCGCCGTGCTCAGCCTGGACGCCACCGTGGTGCTGCTGACGCCGGTGGTGTTCGCCACCGCCACCCGCATGGGTGCCCGTCCGGCACCCCACGTCTACGCGGGCGCGCACCTGTCG
>NZ_NCTE01001415.1 GCF_002114215.1 Streptomyces sp. 13-12-16
GTGGGTGACCTCGGCCGTGCGGCCGTCGGTGTCGACGCGTACCGCCCGGTGGCCGGTGGCGATGACCGCGCCGGCGGCGCGGGCGGCGTCGGCCAGGGCGTCGGTGAGGGCGCCCATGCCGCCGACGGGGACGTCCCAGGCGCCGGTGCCGCCGCCGATGACGTGGTAGAGGAAGCAGCGGTTCTGCTTCAGCGAGGGGTCGTGGGCGTCGGCGAAGGTGCCGATGAGGGCGTCGGTGAGGACGACGCCGCGCACCAGGTCGTCGGCGAAGCGCTCCTCGATCGCGACGCCGAGGGGCTCCTCGAAGAGGGTCCGCCAGGCCTCCTCGTCGCCGACGGTGCGGCGCAGTTCGTCGCGGGTCGGCAGCGGCTCGGTGAGGGTCGGGAAGACACCGCGGGCGACGCGGCCGGTCATGTCGTAGAAGCGCTGCCAGGCCCGGTACTCGCTCTCGGAGCCGGTGAGCCGGGCGAACGCCTCGCGGGTGCGCCGCTCGCCGCCGCCGACGAGCAGCCCGGTGGGCCGTCCGTCGCGTTCGACGGGGGTGTACGAGGAGATGGTGCGGGTGCTCAGCCGGAAGTCGAGCCCCAGGTCCCGGACGATCTTCCGGGGCAACAGGCTGACCAGGTACGAGTACCGGGACAGCCGTGCGTCGACGCCGGTGAACGGGCGGGTGGACACCGCCGCCCCGCCGGTGTGGTCCAGCCGCTCCAGCACCAGCACGGAGCGCCCGGCCCGGGCGAGGTAGGCGGCGGCGACGAGGCCGTTGTGGCCTCCGCCGA
>NZ_NCTE01001416.1:0-392 GCF_002114215.1 Streptomyces sp. 13-12-16
CGACGGCGGCGCGCACCACGTCGTCGAGACCACCGGCCGTCCGGAGATGGCCCGCCGGGCCGTCGGCGCGCTGCGCCCGCGCGGCGAACTCGCCCTCCTCGGCCTCGGCGGTGAGGTGACGTTCGACGTGATGGGCCTGCTCGCCAAGGGCGTCCGCGTCCACGGGGTGGTCGAGGGGGACTCCGACCCCGGCCGCTTCATCCCCGAGCTGATCGGCCTGCACCGGCGTGGCCTCTTCCCGCTCGAACGGCTGGTCACCACGTTCCCGTTCGAGGACATCGGCGCGGCCGTGGCCGCCATGGAGGACGGCAGCGTGGTCAAACCGGTCCTCACCTTCGCCTGAACCTTCACCCGGCCGCTCCGGCACCGGGAACGGCGGTGCCGGGCGGCGG
>NZ_NCTE01001416.1:555-1197 GCF_002114215.1 Streptomyces sp. 13-12-16
GATTGACTGATCCGCATGGCTCCCGCCTCCCCGCCCGCCCGTTCGGCCGCGGCCACCCGGCCCCGCAACCGCAAGCAGCTCATCGTCGAGGCGGCCGGGCGGATCTTCAGCGAGCGCGGCTACCACAAGGCGTCCATGGAGGAGGTCGCCGCCGGTGTGGGGATCACCGCGACCGCTCTGTACCGGCACTTCCCGAACAAGTACGCGCTGTTCGCCGCGTGCGCCCACGTCATGGTGGACGGACTGGTCGCCGCGCTCGACGAGGTGCCGCCCGGGGCGGCCCTGACGGATGTGCTCACCGCCGTCACCCGGGTCACCGTCGCCCATCGCGCGTCGGGCGGTGTGTACCGGTGGGAGGCCCGGTACCTCGACCGTGAGGACCGCCGGCGTCTCGCGGTGAAGTTCGGCCGTCTCGTCGAGCGGGTCGACGAGGCGGTGCAGCACGAGCACCCGCTGCCCGACGAGCGCCTGCGGGCCATGGCGGCCCTCGGTGCGATCGGGTCCATCACGATGCACCGCACCTCCATCGCCGGACGCCGGGCCGAGGAGCTGCTGCTGGCGTCCGCGCTGCGGGTGGCCGCGACCGATCCGGCGGCGGGCCGGCCGGGCACGCGCCCCGTCGAACTGCCCGCCCGGCCGGTG
>NZ_NCTE01001417.1 GCF_002114215.1 Streptomyces sp. 13-12-16
GTCGTCAGGCCTCTTTGACGGCGGTGAGGAACACGAAGGTGCCCGGCCCGCTCTCCTCGCGGACGGTCAGGCCCGCCTCGGTCAGCCAGCGCCTGAGGTCCTCCGGTTCGAACAGCCGCAGTCCGCCCTCGTGCTGCGGGAAGCGGTGGGCCGACTGGAAGTAGCGGTAGACGGGGTCCTCGGAACGGCGGAACGTCATCGCGGTGAAGGTGCCGCCGGGCCGCAGGATCCGGCCGGCCTCGGCGATGGCGGCCGGCGCCTCGTCGTAGAAGGCCTGCAGGGCGTTCCAGCACACGACCGCGCCGACGGAGGCGTCGGCGAAGGGCAGGTCGGCGGCGCCGGCCAGCACGGCGGGCACGTCGGGCAGCCGGCCGCGCAGCACGTTGAGCATGGGCAGCGAGCTGTCGACCGCGACGAGGCGGTCGGCGCCGACGGCCTCGGCGATCACGGTGGTCCACCGGCCGGCCCCGGCGGCGAGGTCGACGACGGGGCCGTCGACGGGCTTCACGTGCTCGGCGATGTAGCGGTCCTCGTCGTCGGGGGTGACGGCGCCGCCCCAGTTGGAGCCGGCGACCCGCAGGAACGAGGGGCGTGCCACGGCCTCGTAGAACAGG
>NZ_NCTE01001418.1:0-649 GCF_002114215.1 Streptomyces sp. 13-12-16
CGGCGCCCCCGACGCCCCGGGCCGCCGCCCGGCCGCGCGCGGTGTCGCGCGCGGCCAGGACGACGTCGAGGCCGGCCCGGACGAGCTGGCGGCAGGTCTCCAGGCCGATGCCCCGGTTGCCGCCGGTGACGAGTGCGGTGCGGGTCGTGGTGCGGGTCATGGGGAGCCTACTCAGACCTTGTAGCGCTGCTTGACGTCCTCGGCGAAGCCGAGGTAGTCGCGCAGCGGCCAGACCTCCTCGAACTCCAGGTACTCGCGCATCGGCAGCCGGCCCAGCGCGGTGCGGTCCAGCTCCTCGGCGTCGGGCGAGTCGATGATCGCGATGACCCGCTTCTGCGCGGCCACCTTCCAGATGCCCACGCAGAAGCCGGAGTCGACCGTCTCCTGGGCGTGCGCGGCCTCGTCCTGTTCGAGCTCCCAGAGCTCGTCGAGGGTGATGCGGCCCTCGTGGTTCCACTTCATCTGGACGTAGAAGAGCATGGCGGACTCCCGTCGTACGGAGGGTCGGTGAGCGGGCCGGGCCTCAGCGCGCGGCGCGGTCGCGGATGAGTTCGGTCAGGGCGTGACCGGCGCCGAAGACCTCGGCGGCCAGGTCGAGGGGGGTCTTGCCGTCGTGGCCGACCGCGTCGAGGCGGGCCCCCCCCCCGGC
>NZ_NCTE01001418.1:837-5251 GCF_002114215.1 Streptomyces sp. 13-12-16
CCGTCCTGGCGGACCAGGTCGGCGGTGATGCCGGCGTGCCCGTTGTAGACGGCCTTGTGCAGCGGCACCGCGCCGAAGGTCGGCTCGACGGCGTTGACGTCGGCGCCCGCGGCGAGCAGCAGCCGCACGATCTCGGTGTGGCCGTCGCGGGAGGCGACCAGCAGCGGGGTGTGGCTGTCGTTGAAGCCGCCCAGGTCGGGGAAGCGTTCGTCGACCTCGGCACCGCCGTCGAGCAGCTTGCGGACCCGTTCCGTGTCGCCCTCGGTGACGGCGGCCATCAGCTCCTGGCGGCCCACGGCCTCCTCGTCGCCGCGGCGGCGGGCGTCGAGGTGCCGCTCGGCCTCCAGCAGCCGCTCCTTGCCGAAGGTGTTGACGTTCAGCTCGTACTCGAAGTGCTGCTCCAGCGAGAAGCCGTAGTGCGTGTACACCTTCAGGCTCGCGCCCCGGTCCAGCAGGTACCGGGCGATGTCCGGGAACTTGTACCAGAGCGCGTCCATCAGGGCGGTGTGCCCGGTGGTCGGGGCGACGGCGTCCACGAACGCGCCGGCCTCGACCAGGGCGCGCACCACGTCGAGGCTGCCGCCCTGGCAGGCCTTGTGCAGCGCGGTGGCGCCGGCCCGGCGGTCCGCGGTGAGCACGTCGGCCCCCGCCGCGATCAGGACCCGTACGGTCAGGACGTCCGCCTGGCCGGCGGCGATCATCAGGGCGGTGAGGCCGGAGGCCTCGTCGCGGGTGGCGGGGTCCGCGCCGGCGTCCAGCAGCCGTAGGACCCCGGTGGTGTCCCGGCCGCGCACGGCGGCGATCAGTTCGGTGCTCATCAGGCGGCCGCCTTGTCCGTGGTGTCGCCGCGCAGTGCGCGGATGATCTGCGACGGGTCGGTGTACGACTTCCAGCGGACGATCTTCCCGCCGCGGACGGAGAGCAGCTGGATGAATTCGATCTCGAATTCGACGCCGGTCTCCCTGACCACCGAGACCTCGTGAATCACTCCGGCGGCCTGCGTACCGTCGACCACGAGGTTGGTCAGCTTCTCGAATTTCACCTCGACGGCCTCGGTGAAGATCTTCAGGGTGTCGAGCACGGCGTCCCGGCCCCGGTAGGAGCCGATCCACTTCATGTCGTCGTTGTAGCCGGGCACCGGCGTGTAGTTGATCCACTCGACGTCCTCGGCCAGCGTGTCGAGCGCGGTGTCGAAATCGCCGCCGGAAAGCGCGTCGAACCACCGCTGGGCGACTTTCCGGGTCTCTTCGGTGAGGTCACTCATCACGTCTCCTCGGCAGGAATTCGGGAATCATCGAAAATGATTCGCGGACCGCCGCCGAAGCGGCAAGGAAAGGGGTGCCGACTTCCTGACCTCAGCCCTGCCCGGACTGCGCCTCGGCGGCCCGGGCGAGCAGGTGCTGGTTCCCGTCGGCCCAGGTGGCGGTCATCTCGACGCCGCCGATGCGCCAGCCCTCCCCGGTGCGCGCCAGGTCGAAGCGGTACCTGCCGCCGAGGATCCACAGCGGGCCGCCGTGCTCGTTCGGCATCCGGTGGGTGGCCTGGAACATGGCGGTGGCCACCGCCGTGTCGCCCTCGACGTCCACGAGGAAGTTGCCGAGCAGGTGCTGGGTGGTGGTGAAGCTGCCCAGCAGCCCCGACCAGGCGCCGATCAGCTCCTTGCGGCCGAGCACGGCGGGCTCGCCGCCGTTGAGGCTCGTGTAGTCGAGCCGGATCTCCTCACTGAACACCTCCGCGAGCGCCTCCCAGGCGCCCGAGTCGATGTACCAGGCCATACGGGTGCAGGTGTCGATGACGTCCAGGCGGTCGGCCACGGAGCTCATGGGCGGGATACCTCCAGTTGTGCGGGTGTACGGACGGGGTCGGTGCGGTGGACGAGGTGGCCCATCCGGCGGGACCAGCGGTGCTCGCTGATCACGGCGCTGACGATGAGCAGTCCGAGCAGGGCCACTTCGACGACGGCGGCGAACAGGTGGCCCAGGGGAACGGCGGCGATGCCGAGCAGCGCGGCGGCGCAGTGGAAGCGCTGGGGTCCGATCTTGAGGATGCCGTGGAACCACGCGATGCCCGCGAGGTAGAGCGAGACCCCCAGGGCCAGGGCCACTCCGGGGGCCAGGGCGAGCGGCTCGTAGGGGGCCGCGATGGTCTTCTTGACGGCCGCCGCGATGAGGATCAGCCCCAGCAGCATCGGCACGTGGGCGTAGAAGAACGCGGACAGCGCCAGTCTCGACCGCTGGTGCGCGTCCTGGCACTCCAGGGCGTGCTCGGCGCGCCGCGCCTTCTCCGACTCGTCGAAGTAGACCCACCACAGGCAGGCGGGGATGACGAAGATCAGGACGGCGGTGGTGACCATGGACAGGCCGGCCTGGGCGCCGTCGCTGCCGATGCCGAGCGCGAGGAACGAGTCGCCCAGCGCGATGATCATCAGCAGCCCGTGCCGCTCGACGAAGTGGCTGGGCCGCAGCTCGAAGCCGGAGACCCCGGTCACCATGGGCGCCACGACCTCCAGCAGCACGGCCCCGGCCCACAGCGCGTACACCACCGGCCCGTCCAGCAGCCCCGCCACGATGAGCAGCAGCGCGACCACGAGGTGGAACGGCGCGATGCTCAGCATGTTCCGGGCGGCCTTGGGCCCGCCGAACGCGAACAGCGCGGCGTGCACGGAGACGATCAGCAGATAGCCGACCCCGAAGGCGACGCCGTCGCCGTCGAAGGCGTTGGGGGTCGCCAGACCGAGCACCAGGAACGAGGCCATGCCCAGCAGGAGCAGCAGCCGGTGGCGCTTGCGCTGCGGCGGCAGGTGGTTGGTCAGCCAGGCGTAACCGCCGTACATCCACCACAACAGCCAGAAGATCAGCAGTACCTGCAGCAGGCCCCGGGGGGTCATGTCCCGGCTCAGCAGCCGGGCCAGCTGGGTGAAGTTGAAGACGAAGGCGAGGTCGAAGAACAACTCGAGCGTGGTGACCCGGGTCCCGCCCTGCGGGTCCGCCGGGCCGCCGCTGGCGGCACCTTCGGTGCAAGAGGTTGAGGGCGCATCCGACATGCCGGCGAACGTAACGGCTGCCCGGGTACGCCGGTCAACGATCCCGCCACGACTCCAAGAGGTCGCCGGAGCGGCCCCACCACCCCGGGCGCCGACGGCGGAACCCGGCCGTCCCACCGCCACGGGGGCCGGGAGCGGAACCGGGAACCGGGGCCCGGGACCGGAGCGCCGGAAGGGTCCGGATCACCGGAGCCGGGGCCGCCCCCGGCTCCTCACGCGCCGAGTACGTGCCGGTAGACGGCGTGCACCCGTTCGGCGACGCGGTCCCAGCCGAAGGACTTCTCGGCCCTGATCCGGCCCGCGACGCCCATCGCCGACGCCAGGTCCGGATCGGCGATCAGCCGGTTCACGGCGGCGGCCAGGTCCGAGGCGAACCGCTTGGGATCCAGCGGGGTCCCGGTGCCGTCCTGCTCCTGCTCGACCGGGACGAGCAGCCCGGTCTCGCCGTCCGCGACGACCTCGGGTATCCCCCCGGTGGCGGTGGCCACCACCGCCGTCCCGCAGGCCATCGCCTCCAGGTTGACGATGCCCATCGGCTCGTACAGCGAGGGACAGACGAACACGTCGGCGTGGGTGAGCAGTTGGCGCAGGGAGACCTGGTCGAGCATGCCGTCGATGCGGACGACCCCGCCCCGCGAGCGGCCCAGCGCCTCGACCAGCGCGGCCGTCTCGGCGGCGATCCCCGGCGTGTCCGGCTGGCCGCAGCACAGCACCAGCTGCACCTCCGGGTCCATCTCGAAGGCGGCGCGCAGCAGTTGGGGCAGCCCCTTCTGCCGCGTCACCCGCCCGACGAACAGCACGAGGGGACGCTCCGGGTCGATGCCGTACCGCCGCAGGGCGGCGGTGTCGTGGTCGGGCCGGTGCAGGGCGGTGTCGATGCCGTTGTGGACGACGTGCACCCTGTCCGGGTCGATGTCGGGGTGGACGCGCAGCACGTCCCCGCGCATCGCCTCCGAGACCGCGATCACCGCGTCGGCGTGCCGCAGCGCGGTGCGCTCCACCATCGAGGAGAGCGCGTAACCGCCGCCCAGCTGCTCGGCCTTCCACGGGCGCAGGGGCTCCAGGCTGTGCGTGGTGACGACGTGCGGTACGCCGTACAGGGTGCGGGCGAGATGGCCGGCCCCGTTGGCGTACCAGGTGTGGCTGTGGACGAGTTCGGCTCCCGCGCAGCCCGCCGCCATCTCCACGTTCGCCCCGAGGGTGCGCAGCGCGGCGTTGGCGTCGTCGCCGAGCCGGGGCTCGCGGTACGCGGTCACCCCCTCCCCGTCCCGGGAGCCGCCGATGCAGTGCACCCGCAGGTCCACCAACGGCCTGAGCGAACGCGCGAGTTCGGCGACATGGACTCCGGCGCCGCCGTAGATCTCCGGCGGG
>NZ_NCTE01001419.1:0-2713 GCF_002114215.1 Streptomyces sp. 13-12-16
GGTTCTGACCGGCCGGGGGATCCCGCCTCGGCCACCCGCGCTCCACCGCGTACCGCTCCCCGGCGGCATGCCACCACCCGGGCGGCGACGCGCCGTCCGGGACGGCGCGTCGCCGCCCGGGCCCCAGCCCGAGCCGCCCCAGGGCCTCAGCGTCCACGGACACGGTGATCCACCCCCGCCACCGCCCGTCACGCCCCGGCCCGCACGCGTGGTCGCACCGCAGCTCCCCCGCGGTGAACGGCATCCAGTCGATCCCCCGCTCACGCAGTCAACCGCACACGGCCGCCCAGGGGCGAGGGCTGCCCGGCAGGCTCTCGTACTCGGCGACGACGACCCACCCGGGCCGTGGGAACACGCTGCTGACCGTCATGACGGCCATGGTGCACCGCCCCTGCCCGACCGGCCCAGGCCCGCCGGCGTGTTCGACCGCGGCCGGGAGCGGAGCGGACTCACCGCGTTCGTGGCCGACGGGGGCCCGGAGGCGGCCATGGCCGTCGTCTCCCGACGACGACCGGGCAAACCGTTCCTCCTCGGCTCACTCGCCCGGGCCGCCGACGGGTTCCGCTCCTGCGCCCGCGAGGCGATCGAGGCCGAGTCGCTCCGCCGCTTCGGGGAGGAGTTCGGCCCGTACCGGGCGAACCCGGCCCCGATGCGGTTCGACCGCTGGGAGCAGGCCGTCGACGTGTCGTACGGGACGGTGGCCGAGCAGGCGGAACGGACGGGGCACGAGACCGGCGCGGTCGTACGAGATGCTGTCGGGCAGGCCCGGCAGGGGGGTGGACCTCTGTCGCTTCGCCCGGGAAGCTCTTCTGCTCCTACGGTGCCCTGTACATGGCGGCCACCCTGCTCGGCGCGGTCGCCCTGACCAGGACGGGTCACCCGGTCGACCGCCACCCGGCGCGCCGGGTCGTCCTCGTGAGCGCGCCGCTGCTGGCGCTGGGGGCCGTGGCGATGACCTGGTCGGCGGACCTCTTCACGCTGTTCGGGGCGCTCGTCCTGCTGCGGTTGTTCGGCCAGGGCATGATGACGCACGCCGGGTTCACCGTGCTGGGCCGCTGGTTCACCCGGCGGCGGGGACGGGCGGTGTCCCTGGCGGCCCTGGGCCTGAACACGGGCGAGGCCGTCCTGCCGGCCCTGGCCGTCGCCCTGTCGGGTGCCGCCGGGTGGCAGGCCGTGTGGTGGGCTGCCGGGACGCTGGTGACCGCCGGGGGCGTCGTCGTCGCGGCGCTGTTCAGGACGGAGTGCACCCCGCACCCCGCGGACGGCTCCGCGGACCCGGAGGCGCCCGCCGCCGGCTGGACCCGGGCAGAGGTACCGCGGGACCGGTGCTTCCACCCCCTGCTGCTCGCCACCGCGGCGCCCGCGCTGATCGGCAACACGGTCTTCTTCCACCAGGCCCACCTGGCGGAGACGCGCGGCTGGTCGCTCGGGGTGCCGGCGTCGGCGTTCCCGCTCTGCGCGGTCCTGACCGTACTGTGCAGTGTGGCCAGTGGTTTCCTGCTGGACCGGTCACCGGGCTCGTGCTGCTGCCGGTCTTCCTGCTCCCGCTCGGCGGCGGGCTGCTGCTCGGCACCGTCACCGCCCCGTGGAGCGCGTTCGCCTTCATGGCCCTGTACGGCGTCACCAACGGCCTCTTCCTGACCCTGTTCGGCGCCGTCCGGCCCGAGGTCTACGGCACCCGGCACCTCGGTGCCGTCCGGTCGGTGGTGGTGGCGGTCCTGGTCTTCGCCTCGGCGCTCGGCCCCGGTGCGGGCGGCCTGCTGCTCGACGCCGGTGTCGGCCGGCCGGTCCAGTTCGTCGTGCTGGGCGGGTACTGCCTCGCGGCGTCCGCGCTCGTCACCCCCGTCACCCGGCGGCTGCGAGCGCGTGGCGCCGCCGTCCCGCGCTGAGGGGAACGGCGGCCGGACGGGCGTCGGCCCGGACGCCCTGCCGGGCTCCGGGCCGTTGCCGTGGTGGGACTCGGGCCCCGAAGGGCCGGCGAAGGTCACGCCTGCTTGATCGCCGAGATGTCGAAGTTCAGCTTGATCTTGTCGGAGACCAGAACGCCGCCCGTCTCCAGCGCCGCGTTCCAGGTCAGGCCCCACTCGGAGCGCAGGATCTCCGCCTTGCCCTCGAAGCCGACGCGCTCGTTGCCGAAGGGGTCCTTCGCGGCGCCGTTGAACTCCAGGTCGATGGTGAGCGGCTTGGTGGTGCCCAGGATGCTCAGGTCACCGGTGATGCGGTAGTCGTCGCCGCCGAGGGCCTCCGCCTTGGTGGAGCGGAAGGTCATGGTCGGGAACTCGTCCGTCTTGAAGAAGTCGGCGCTCTTCAGGTGGCCGTCACGGTCGGCGTTGCCCGTGTCGATGCTCTCCATCACCACGTCGAGGGTGGCGGTGGAGGCGGCCGGGTCGGCACCGTCCAGGTGCAGCGTGCCGGTGAAGTCCAGGAAGCTGCCCTTGACGTTGGTGACCATGGCGTGCCGGGCGACGAAGCCGAGCGTGGAGTGCGCGGGGTCGATCGTGTAGTCGCCGGTCAGCGCGGCCAGGTCCGGGTTCACCGCGGTGGCGGTCGCGGTGGCGGTCTCGTCGTCCTTGCGGCCGAAGATGCCCATGGTGTTCCTCCTGAGGGGATGAGGTTTAATGTTCAACTAACCCAACGGGGTCCACCGTAGACCTATTCCCTTTAACTTTCAACATGTTTGGCGAAAGTGGCGGGGTTGAGCCGCCGCGACGGG
>NZ_NCTE01001419.1:2926-3758 GCF_002114215.1 Streptomyces sp. 13-12-16
GCGCCTGCCCGACGGCTCCGGCGGCACACCCCTCGACCTGACCGTCTACTTCCTCGGCGAACGCGAGCGGGTCGAGCGGCTCTCCCCGCACGTCCGGCTCGTCACGCTCCGGCCGGTGCTCAGCTCGGCGGCGACGCGCTCGGCCGACCGCGCGGAGGACGTCTGCGACCTCGCGCCGTACCACCCGAGGCTCGCCGCCCTGCTGCCCCGCCACGACGTCTGGCACCTGACCCACGGCTTCGCCTTCGCCACCACCGCCGTACGGCTCCACCGCCACGCGGCCCGGCGGCCCGCCCCACGGCCCCGGCTCATCGGCTCCGTGCACACCGACGTACCGCTGCTGGCCTCCGTCTACGCCCGCTACCTGGCCGGGCGGTGGCTGCCCGGGAGCCATCCGAGGATGGAGGACCTGCTCGCGGACCGGGCCGAGAGCGCGCTGCGCCGACGCCGGGACCGGCTGCTGGAACCCTGCGAACGCGTACTCGTCCCGACCCCGGAGGGCCGCGCGGAACTCGCCCGCGTCCTCGGGCCGCACCGGGTCGCCCTGCTGCGCCGGGGCGTCGACCACGCACTCTTCCGGCCCGACCCCACCGCGCGGGACTGGCTCGTACGCGCGTACGGCGTCCCGGCCGACCGCCCGCTGGTGCTGTTCGCCGGCCGGCTGGACGCCAGCAAAGGCGTGCCGCTGCTGACCGAGAGCGTCCGGCTGCTGCGCGCCCGGGGCGGCACCCCGCACCTGGTCATGGCGGGCTCCGGTGCCGAGGAGGACGCCGTGCGCCGCGCGCTCGGCCGGGACGTCACCCTGCTCGGGCCGCTCCCGCAGGACCGGCTG
>NZ_NCTE01001419.1:3953-4977 GCF_002114215.1 Streptomyces sp. 13-12-16
TACGCCGGCTGCGACGTCTTCGCCTTCCCGTCCCGTACGGAGACCAGCGGCAACGTCGTCGCCGAGGCGATGGCGTGCGGGCTGGCGGTCGTCCTGCCCGAGGGCGCGCACACCACCCGCTGGCTGGCCGCGCCGGGGCTCGACGGCGTCGTCGTCCCGGCCGACTCCCCGTCGGCCTGGGCGGACGCCCTGCACCCGCTGCTCGTGCGGCCCGCCGCACGAGAGGCGGTACGGCGCCGGGCCGCGGAGACGTCCAGGAGCACCCATCCCACCTGGGACCGCGTCCTCGAGGAGGACCTCCTCCCGGTCTGGACCCGGCCGGCCCGCACGCCCCGCCGGGCCGCCTCCCGTACCGCTTGAGCCACCCCGCCCCCTGCAGGGGGCGGGGAACTGCGCGAACAGCCACGATGCGGCCGCAGCGGCCGTACGACAGAACCACCCGGCTCTCCCCGCGCACCCCTTCCCCGTGCGAACGAGGGTCCGGGGGCGCAGCCCCCGGGGACGGTACGGGCGGGGGCGAAAGAACCGGCGGCCGGGGCCCGGTCACTCGTCGGCGGCCCGGTGCCGGCCGTGCGACGCCGCGATGACCGGTGACGTGTCCAAGGTCGCGATGCCCGCTGCCACCAGGACCAGCCCCGCCGACGTCACCGCCGAGGCCGGCCAGCCCGTGTGGATCGCCTCGTCGAAGAGGAGCGTGCCCATGGCCACCGCGACCACCGGCTCCGTCGCGTCCAGGACCGTCATGGTCGCGGCCAGCGGGCCCTGCTGGAAGGCGCTCTGGATGAGCAGCAGACCGCCGACGCTGGCCGCGACGAGGGCGTAGGTCTGCCAGGCGGCCAGGGCCGTGAGCGGTCCGTGCCGGAGCCGGTCCACCGTCGCGGCCAGCAGGACGGACTGGGTGCCCATCACCGCCCCCGCGGCGAGCGCCGTCGCCGAGGCCCGCCAGGGGCCGGACAGCATCCGCGCGGTCGCGAGCGCACCGCACACCACGGCCGCGACCGTGCCGACGGCCAGCAGCCAGGAC
>NZ_NCTE01001420.1:0-13458 GCF_002114215.1 Streptomyces sp. 13-12-16
ACTCGCCGACGCATGGGCACAGCGGATCACCAACGCCAGCGGCGGGATCTTCCTTTACGCACGGGTCGCCACCCGCGCCCTGCTGCGCGTGCTGGCACGCTCGGGCCCGGACGAACACCCGGATCTGCACCGGCTGTTGGCCGGAAACCTGACAGCCGTCCTGGACGAGGAGTTCGAGCGCTCTCCCGACCCGGAACGACTGCGTGACCTCCTGCGCCCGCTCGCCTGGGCGGAGGGCGCCGGGATGCCGCGCCGGGATCTGTGGCCGAAGGTCGCCGAGGCACTGTCCGACCGGGGCGCGCGCTACGGGGACGAGGACATCGCCTGGGTGCTTGAGCACGCCGGGTTCCACGTGGTGGAGTCCGGCGAGTCGGGCCAGACCGTGTACCGCCTCTACCACTAGGCGCTCATCGACCACGTCCGCCGCACCTCACCCTGGGACGCGCACGCCAGGATCACCCGGGCCCTGCTGGCCACACTCCCCGGACGTGGGCCGGCCGTCTGGGAGTCCGCCCACCCCTACCTGCGCAGACACCTCCCGGCGCACGCGCTCGCGGCGCGCCGGCTGCCGGAGGTGATGCGCGATCCCGGCTTCCTCGTCTGCGCCGACCCCACACGCATGGCCGCGGCCGTCCGGGTCCTGCCCGAACGGTTCACCCTGCCCGTGGCCCGGCTGTACCTCCGGGCCGCGCACCGTTTCCACCCGCTGTCACCGCGGGGCCGGATGCGCGTGCTGCTGATGACGGCCATGTTCGAGGAGCCCGCCCTCATCGGCTGGCTACGGGGCCACACCACCGTGCGGGCGACGCTGGAGGGCGCCTCCACGGCCCCCGACGACTTCAGCGTGGTGCTGCACGGCCATGCGGGCCCGGTGCTGGCCCTCCATACGCTCACCACCGCCGACGGGCGAGCCGTGGTCGCCTCGGCCGGCGGGGACGGGACGGTACGGCTGTGGGAGCCGGACACGGGTGAGACGAGGATGGTGCTGACCGGTCCACGGGAGACCGTGACGGCACTGACCGGGCTCACCGGTTCCGACGGACGTCCGCTCCTGGTCGCGGCGGCCGGTCGCGACCTGTACGTGTGGGACGTGGACGGCGGCAGCGGGACCCCCTTCGTCCTGAGCGGCCACGCGGACACGGTGCTGTGCCTCACCGCGTTCGACGGCGGGCCGAGCCCCGTGCTGGTCTCCGCGGGCGAGGACCGGTCCGTACGGCTGTGGCGCACCGACGACTGGAGTGCGACCGCGACCGTGCTGACGGGACACGTGGGACGCGTGACCGCCGTGGCCGCGGTACCCCTGGCCGACGGACGCCGGTTCCTGCTGTCGGCCGGCGCCGACTGCTCCGTCCGCCGCTGGGACCTGGACGGGCCGCGGGGACCGGAGGCCGCCGGTGTACTGCGCGGCCACACCGGCACCGTCCACGCGCTCGCGTCCCTGGGCACATCGGACGAGGGGACGTTCGCCGCTTCCGGCGGGGACGACGGCACGGTGCGGCTGTGGGACGTGGACCGGCTCGCCCCCCGACGGGTGCTTCCCGGCAAGGTGCGTGGAGTGCGGGCCCTGTCGCCGTTCACCGGACCGGACGGCCGCACCCTCCTCGCGGTGGCCGGGGGAGGATCGCGGATCACGGTCCTCGACCCGCACACCGGCTCCGTACTGCGCGTCCTGACGAACCGCATGTCCGCCCTGCCCGAGGAGCCAGGTCCCCGGGGCTCCTCCGGCACCCAGGTGGTGCCGGTGGACTGGGAAGGGCAGTTGTCGGGCGGACGGCGCGACTCCCCGTACGTCGGCGGGTCGTACACGGTCACCCGGGTGCGGCCCGGCCGGGGCACCGACCTGTTCGCCTCCGCCGGGTGGGACGGCGCGGTGCGCCTGTGGACCTCCGACAGCGGCGGATCGCCTGCCCAGCCGGACTACGACAGCAGGCGGGCACGCCGTGTCGCCGCCTTCGCGCAGCAACCCGACGGCCTGCCCTGGGGCCTGGCCGTCGCGGGCGCCACGGGCGGCGCGTGGCTCGCCGACACACGGGGACGGGAAAGGGCTCGACTATGGCCGCCCCGAAGGCTGGTCGACCATGTCGCTCCGCTGGTACTGCCGGACGGACGGCCGGTCGTTGTCGTGGTCGAGCACGAGGGTCGTCGGCTGCGCCTAGTCGACGCCGGAACCCGGGAGGAGATCACCTCGGGCGACACCGTGGAGGCCTTGCGCCGGCTCGACGGGCCCGTGACCTCACTGCGGACCGCCACGGCACCCGGCTGGATGACGGCACTCGTGGTGAACTACGACAACTCCGCGCCCCAGGCGCTGCTGTGGCTGCCGGGCGACCGGACCCACGTCCTCGACGGTTTGCGGAAGGGGTCGGCCGGGCCGGACATGACCGCGGTGCCCTGCGTCCGGCCACAGGCGGGGGCGCTCCTGGCGGCGATGACCGACTACGGAGTGATCGTGCTGCACGGTTCGTCCGCCAACTGGGCGGACCGGGTGGACAAGACGACTCGCCCGCCGGTGCCCGGCCTGCCTCCCGTGGCGGTGTGCACACCCTCCGGGCACTGGCAGCTGGCGGTGCCGGTACAGGACCCGGAAGACTTCCGGACCGGGCTGGAGATCTGGGACCTGCAACGCACCGACGGCAAGGACGCCTCCCCCGAACTGAACCACGACGGTACGCCGTTCACCCACCTGACCCGGCTGCCCCGTGCCGACCAGGACCTCGTCGTGGCCACGTGCTCGGACCACACCTTGCGTGTCTGGAACCCGACCCGGCCCGCCCGCGAACCGATCACCATTCCGTTGCCGGGGCCGGCCGGCGACCTGACGACCTCCGCCCCCGACCGCGTACACGTCCTCGTGCGCGAGCACTGGTTCGTCCTGCGCCTGACCGGCCTGGGTGCCGTGCTGGCGGGATGAGGCCACCGTCGGCGGTCGGCCGACCGGCACGGACACGCCACGCTGCCCCGCCGCCTCAGGAGGGCGAGGCGGAGGGCCCGCCGTCGAGGTCCAGACGGATCACGCCCAGCGTCTCGGCCACCTCGGCGGTCAGCTCGTCGTCCGGCCCGAACACCACGCACAGGTCCGCGTGCAGCGGCTCCAGTACGTCGTACGCCTCCGCCGCCCGCTGCTGCGCGAGCAGGAGCATGCCGATGTCGCGGCGCAGCTCCACCGCGTTCTCGCTCACATCGCCGTCGACGGCACGTACGGCGTCCAGTACGCCGTTCAGCCCGGCCAACGCCTCGGTCACCTGGCCGAGTTCACCACGACAGCGGGCCGCCTGGGCGCGGCTGTCCAGGGCTTCTTCGCTGCTCGGACCGCTCACGCGCGCGTAGGCGTCGGCGAGCGCCTCGAACTCGGGCAGGGCGGCCCGGTGGTCACCGGCCAGCTGACGGCTCACGGCCCGGCGCATCCGCAGCCCGAGCACCGGCTTGCTGTCGGAGCCGAGCGCATGCGCGGCCGGCTCGATCATCTCGCCCACCACCTCGGCGGCCTGCGCGTACCGCTCCTCCTCCAGCAGCGCGCGGTAGTGCGCGTACACCTCGCGGATCTCTTCCCGCAGCGCCTCCCGCTCGGCCGCGGGAACGGCGGGCGGTGCGTCCGGGGCCGCTGCGGGCCGGGCGTTTGAGGTACCCGCACGCGCGCGGGGTGCGTACGGACGGCGGAAGATCCCGGTCGGGTCGGGCGCCCCGGACGGGCCCGCCTCCGATGGGCCGGACTCCTCACCGGGCGCCGGCAGGAACGGCCGCAGCCGCTCGTACACCTCCTGCACATCCGCCGGACGCGCCTCGGGCGCCTTGCGGAGCAGGTGCAGGACGAGTTCCTCCAGCGCCTCCGGCACGTCGGCGCGCACCTGCCGCAACGGTGTCGGGGCCGCGTTGACGTGTTGCATCATCAGCTGCCACTCGCTGTCCCCGGCGAACAGCGGCCGCCCGCAGAGCAGTTCGTGCAGGACGCACCCGAGCGCGTACAGGTCGGTGCGTGGTGTGACGCGGGCGCCGCGCACCTGCTCCGGTGTCATGTACTGGTGCGTCCCGATCGGGCTGCCCGTCGCGGTCAGCTTGGTGACGTCCGTCCGCAGGATCGCCGCGATGCCGAAGTCCAGCACCTTCACCGTGCCGTCGCGGGCGACGAGGATGTTGCTCGGCTTCAGGTCACGGTGGACGACGGGAACGTCGTGCGCGTACGACAGCACGGTCGCCACTTGCGCCGCCACGGACACCGCCCAGCTGAGGGGGAGGGGCGGCCGCTGGTCGGGGCGCACGTAGGCGGTCAGGGGGGCGCCGTCGACCAGCTCCATGACGAGGAACAGTTGCTCGTACGACTCGTCCAGCACCGCGTCGTACACCTGCGGCACGCCCGGGTGCTGGATCCGCGCGGTGACGCGAGCCTCGCGCCGGAAGCGCTTCTCGAACTCCTCCGCCACGTGCGGGGACGTCACGGCCTGCGGCCGGATCAGCTTCACGGCCACCGGCCGGTCCAGTACGGCGTCGTAGCCGCGCCAGACGTCACCCATGCCGCCGTTGTTGAACTGCTCCAGCAGTTCGTAGCGTTCCGCGATCCGTCGTACGTCCGGCACCTGGTCCCGCCCCCGCTCCCGTGCAGTGCCCGAAGAGTCTGTGATGTGTCGGGGATCAGTCTTCCGGGCGGGGGCGTGTGCGTCCAACCAGGGCGGGAGCTGGTTGTGTGATCAGGTCAGGCGGGGTACGCGGTGCACTCCGCCCAGACGGTCTTGCCGGGCCCGCCTCCGTCGCGGGGCGAGCAGCCCCAGCGGTCGGCGAGTGCGGCGACGAGCAGCAGGCCGTGTCCGCTCTCGCTGTCCTGCGAGGGGGTGGCGGGGAGGCGGGGGAGGGTTTCGCCCCGGGTGTCGGTGACTTCGATCCGTACGGTGCGGGTGGCCGGGTCGGCGGTCAGGCGTACGTGGAAGTCCCGGCCCGCGACGTGCCCGTGCTGGACGGCGTTGGCGCACAGCTCCGCGGCCACGAGCGTGACGGTGTCGTGCGCGTCGCTGTCGTACGGGACGCCCCAGGCGTCGAGGCAGTGCTCGCACATGCGCCGGGCGAGCCGGGCACCGCGCGGGGTGGAGCTGAAGCGCATCGTGAACTGGTGCACCGTATGGGGTGATCGTGTTGCGGTCATGCACTCACGGTGGCGTGTCGTGGCCTAGCGTGACCAGTGGTGACGCGCCGCTTACGGGCCTTCGTACGGGGTGGGCGCGGGCGCTGTACGGGACGGTACGGGGGGAGAGGCGGCAGGGCGATGACCGAGGTGCGGGACGAGGAGACGGTACGGCAGCAGCGGCGGCCGGAGGACGAGCCGGGGACGGGTGTCGTGACCGCGTTCGGGCGGCAGTTGAAGCTGCTGCGGACGAGGGCAGGGCTGGAGCGGGCGGAGTTCGGGAAGAGGGTGGGGTACTCGGGGGACACGGTGGCGTCCATTGAGCAGGGGAGGCGGATTCCGCAGGCGTCGTTCATCGACAAGGCGGATGAGGTGTTGGGGGCGGGGGGTGTGCTCCGTGCGTTGAAGGAGGAAGTGGGGCGGGCTCAGTATCCGGCCTACTTCCGGGACGCGGCTGGCTTGGAAGCGAAGGCTACGAGCTTGAACCTGTACGCGGTCTATGCAGTACCAGGCTTGTTGCAGACGGAGGACTACGCACGGGCCATCTTTCAGATGCAGCGTCCCTTGTTGTCCGATGAGGTCATCGAACAGCGCCTGGAGGCTCGCCTGGCTCGACAGGAGGTATTCAATCGGCGGCCTGCGCCACTGACCAGCTTCGTGATCGAAGAGGCGGTCCTGCGGAGGCCCCTGGGCGGTCGGCAGGTCATGCGCGGTGTCCTGGAACAGATCATGCTGACCGCTCAGTTGAGGCAGGTTGAGGTTCAGGTCATGCCGACGGAACGGGAGGACAATGCTGCCTTGGGTGGCCCCTTCACGTTGATCGACACGGACAAGGGCCAGCGCATCGCGTACGCAGAGGTACAGGACGACAGTCGCCTGTACACCGAGGTAACCAAGGTGCGTGAGTTGGAGGCTCGATATGGCATCCTCCGATCACAGGCCTTGACGCCGAGTGAGTCATTCGCCCTGATCGAGAAACTGATGGGAGAGCTATGAGCGTTCGCATAGCGCACGCCGTGCCAGAAGCCGCCTGGCGCAAGAGCAGTTACAGCACAGGTGGCGGCGGGGAGTGCCTGGAAGTCGCTACCGTTCCCGGGGCTGTACTGGTCAGGGACTCGAAGCGACCGGCCGGAGATCGACTGGCCGTCGGGGCGGAGGCCTGGACGGAGTTCGTACGGCTGGCCGTCGGACGATGAGCCCCGGGGCCCGGTGCGCACGGCGCACCGGGCCCCACTCGCGTCAGAAGTCGTCCAACCCTTCCTCCCGGCGGATCATCCGCCAGGCCGCGCGGCGGGCGCTGCGGTCGAGATTGGACTTGAAGTCCCGGTCCGTGCCGAAGTACCGCTTGCCGAGGGTGTCGATGGTGGAGACATGATCCATCATGTTCTCCTCGAACTTCTTGTCGAAGACGATCCCGAAGTTCTCCTCGTCGTTGACGACGGCGGCGGCCCGGACCTTCGGGTCCTTCTTCGTCGCGTTGAAGGCCGGGAGGACGTCCTCCTCGGTGAACTCCGTACCGAACTTGGAGTTGAACTTCTCGATCAGCTCGGACAGCAGTGACTTGTCCGCGTCCTTCGCACCGCCGGCCCCGTCGCCGAAGCCCATGAGTTCGGCGGGACCCTCGGGGTTGAGGGACACGTCGTGCTCGCCGGTCTTCTCGACGCGCAGGTGACTGAGGTCGACCTCGCCTATGTCGACTCCGCCGTCCGCGAGGCGGGGGAGTCGGTTGAGCAGGTGGCGCCCGTAGAGGTGCAGGCGCTCCAGCTCGGCGTCGCGGTACGGGACGATCTGTGCGAGGAAGCCGTACTTGCGGACGTAGTCGTTGAGGTTGGCGCGGAACGCCTCGGCCGTCTCGACGTCGTCCTCCTCCTCGCTCTCCAGGAGGGCGGTGAAGCGGGCGACGGCGGGGGAGAGGAGCCGGTACAGCTCGGCGTGCAGCTTCTCCCACTTGGACTGGACGCCGCCCGCCTTCTTCTCCGCTTCCAAGTATGCGGCGACGAACTCGTCCATGTCCTGCTCCGAGATGATCGGCGCGGACATGACGCGGCTCTGGGCCGTGTAGAGGAGGTTCGGGTCGGAGGGCAGGGTGTGCGCCTCCTCGAAGTACGGGCGGAAGGCTTCCTTGATGTCCTCGGCCTCATTGACGAAGTCCAGGACGGCGAGGTCGGCCTGGGACTTGCGTTCGGCGGTGCGGTTGAGGCGGGAGAGGGTCTGCACGGCGGCGATGCCGGTCAGCGTCTTGTTGACGTACATGGTGGTGAGGAGCGGCTGGTCGAAGCCGGTCTGGTACTTCTCGGCGACGACCAGGATCCGGTACTCCTGCTGCCCCTTGCCGCCGGCCTTCGCGGCCTTGTCGTCGGCACGGGTGTAGCCGAAGGCCTTCGGCAGCGCGGCCTCGGAGATACCGTCGTTCTCCTTGACCTCGGTGGTCTCCTCACCGTCGATGGTGAGGGAACCGGAGATCGCGACGAGCACGCCCAGGTCTGGGTACTTCGTGTCGTACGCGCGGTCGGCGATGTAACTGCGGATGGCGCGGGCCATCTGGACGGCGGAGTGACGGGAGGCCGTGACCACCATGGCCTTGGCCCGTCCACCGAGCCGGCCGCGGGTGTGGGCGAGGAAGTGCTCGACGATCACCGTGGCGTGCTGGGACACCGTGTGCTCGTGCATGAGGGCGAACCGGGCGAGCATGCTGTTCGCCTTGGAGGGGTCGACTTCCTTCTCGTCGCGGTTGAGGTTCGCGAGCTTCCAGTAGGTGTTGTAGGTGACGTAGTTGCGTAGCGGGTCGAGGATGAAGCCTTCCTCGATGGCCTGGCGCATGGAGTAGGTGTGGAAGGGACGGTAGACGGTCTTGCCGTTCTCGACACCTTCCGTGCCGAAGAGCTCGAGGGTCTTCGACTTGGGCGTGGCGGTGAAGGCGAAGTAGGAGAGGTTCGCGGCGCGGGAACGCGCGACCGCCTTCGCCTTGAGCTGGTCGTCCACGGTGACCGTGGTCGCGCCCTCGTCGTCCGAGTCGGAGTCCAGGCCGAGGTCGCGCAGGGCGGACTTCACGGCGGTGGCGGCGTCGCCGGACTGGGAGGAGTGTGCTTCGTCGACGATGATCGCGAAGCGGGTGCCCTTGATCTCGGTCGGGTTGCGCTTGATGTAGTCCAGCAGCGCCGGGAACGAGTGCAGGGTGACGGTGACGATCTTCCCGGTGTCCCGGGAGAGTGCACGGGCGAGCTGCTCGCTCTTGGCGCCGTGCTTCTCGTCGACCTTGACGACCAGGCCGTCGGTCTGGCTGAAGCTGCCGACGGTCTCCCGGAGCTGGGCGTCCAGGTTGCGCCGGTCGGTGATGACGATGACCTTGTCGAAGACGGGCTCGCCCGGCTTGATACGGCCCTCGGCGAGAGCATCGGGCCTCAGGACACTCGGATCGGTCCGGGCGTGCAGGTCGCTGAGGCGGTGGGCCAGCCAGCCGATGGTGTTCGACTTGCCGGAGCCGGCGGAGGCCATGACCAGGTAGTTCTGGCCGGCACCGTGAACGGACGCGTGGGCGGTGAGCTTGCGGACCACGTCCCACTGGTGGAAGCGCGGGAAGACCGTCTTCTTGACGATGCCGCCGGGCGTCTTCTCCTTCTGCTGGTGCACGAAGCGCTGGAGGAGATCGAGCCAGTTGTCCCGCTCCCAGACCTGTTCCCAGAGGTAGGACGTGGCGTACGTGCCGTGGGCTGTGGGAGCGGGGTTGCCGGCTCCGCCGGGCTGGCCGGGGCCGTTCGAACCGGTGTTGAAGGGAAGGAACTGGGTTTTTTTGCCGCGCAGTTGCGTGGTGACGAAGACCAGGTCCGGGTCGACGGCGAAGTTCGCGATGACCCGCCGCGCGAAGATCAACTCGGTCGGGTCCCGATCGGTCCGGTACTGCTCCTTGGCCTGCTCGACGCCCTGCCCGGTGAGCGGGTTCTTCAACTCGGCCGTGGCGACGGGGATACCGTTGAGAAACAGGGTCAGGTCGAGGCGGTGCCCCCAGTCGGCCTGCTTGGTGGCGTAGGGGAGTTCCCGGACGACGGTGAGCCGGTTGGCCCGGTAGCCGTCGAGCACGGAGTCGGCGGAGATGAGGTTGGGTTTGAAGTAGGCGACGCGGAGACGGACACCGCGATCCTTGACACCGTTCCGGAGGACGTGGAGTAGCCCGTCATCGGCGATGGCCCGGTCGAGCCGCTGGGCGAAACCGCGCTGGGCTTCGTTGGGGTTGCCGCCGTAGACGGTGAGCAGTTCGTTCCACTCGTCGGGCTGGGTTGCTCCGATGAAGGTGAACAACTCGTTGGTGTCGAGCCCGAGGTCGGCCTGGTAGTCCTCGGGATTCGCCTCCCGCCAACCGCGCTCGCAGAGGGCGGCAACGATGGCGGACCCAAAGGAGGACTCGTCGTGCACGGGGCTCATACGGTTACTCCTTCGGTTACATTGCGTCCGCTAGCGGTGGTTACGTCCAATTGGCCGGTTACGGCGGCGGTGATGAGGGCTTGGCGGCGCTCGGCGAGCAAGAGTGATTGCCTGTGAAAGGCACTGGCCAGGCTGCTGAAATTGCGTTGGGTGGCTTGAACAGTGTGTAGCAGGTCCGCTTGGTCCACTGATGACGTAGGCCAGAATAGCCGGAAGTTTGAAAGGTCTTCCATGCCCAGTGTTGGTTGAGCCGTGTCAGAGCTGGTGGCGTCCGTAGCTTGTCGCAGGAAGTCTGGTGTGGTCAGCCAGGCAGAAATGAGCTCAGCGGAAACGTTGGGCCTTGGGCGGAGCGAGGCTACCGCGCGAGCAATATTGGCACCTTCCAGATCTGGCGGGACAATGGCTGACCGACCCATAGTCCCGACAACGCTCAGGAGCACATCACCAGTCCGCGTGATGGTGCGTGCATACTGAGCTGACAGCTCTTCGGGAATCGTGCGCAGTGTCGCAGAACGGCCAGGCAGATCGAGGAGGTCATTCACTCGAATAAATCGCACACCCTCCCCCTCGATGAATTGAGGGACAAGAACGCCGTATCTAGGCCTGGAAGATAGTAGGTACTTTAGGCGGGTTGGTGCGTAGCCGTGGCGACTAAATGCTGCATTTAGGGATGATCCTCGTCGTTCCTCGATAAGTCGCAGCTGGCGGCTGCGCAAAGACGCGAGATTATCAATGCGAGCGGTCTCGGCGTCGAGGAAGCCGGCGATGCGGCGCTGCTCGTCCAACGGTGGCAGCGGGACTCTCAGTTGCTCGATGTCCGGCATGTAAATGGTCTTGTGTGTGGACCCTGTGGCAACCCGCTTGAGATCCGGGGCCATGCCTCGAAGTGCATGCAGAAGGTATCGAGGCTCCAGCCTCGGCCCGCAGGTCCACGTCGCGAAGTCCTGACTCGTGGCCATATCACGACCCATGATTGCGGAGAATCCCACGGAGGCGGTGCGCGAGAGAATCACGGTTCCCGCCGGGTGCTTGACGGCTGCCGATTTGGCCAGTCCGAGAGGGCTGACCATTTCCTTCGTCTCCGTAATGAATGTTGTCCGGCCCTCACGCAATTGCCAAACGTCGGCGAGCGTGACCCAGGGGACCGAGCAGTTCTCCCAATACTCGGGCTTGCTACGGCTGGGCGTGTGACCGGATCCTAGTCGCGCCACGAGTCGAATAGGTGCTGTAGGCCACCGCGAAGAAGAGAGCCAGGGTGCCAGGCGCGACTCCGTCATTCCGTAACCTCCCCCAACAGCCCCTGAATCTCCGCCTCCAGTGCCTTCAACTCCGCGTCGATTTCCGCCAACGGTCGAGGCGGCTCGTACACATAGAAGTGCCGAGTGAACGGAATCTCGTACCCGACCTTCGTCTTGCTGTGGTCGATCCATGCATCAGGCACGTGCGGATGAACCTCGCGCTTCAGGTACTCCTCGACGTCCTCACCCAACGGCACGTTCTCGTAGTCCCGAAGATCCCCATCCGGCTCAGGCTGCCCCTTGACGAGCTGCACCTCGCCCTCCGGATCCCGCACCCCGAGCACATCCCGCAGCGCCTTGTTGAACGGCGCCCCCGTGGGCCACGTCCCGCCGGCCTGCACCACCGCGTCCTTCAAGGCGAGCCACGCATCCTGCTTCGTACCCCAACTCGCCCCGACCAGCGACTTGCACGCATCAGTCAACGCCGAAGCATGCGGAAGCTTCTGGATCGCCTTGGACGCCTCAAGCGCCGCCAGCGTCTCCTCCGTCACCTCGAACCGCAGCTTCAGCGGACGCTCCACGGTGATCCGCTGGTACCCGAAGTCCTCGTTCGCGAAGACCTTCACCTTCCCGTGCAACGGATGCTCCGCATCCCCCGCCACGGCCAGTGCCTCGCCGTACAGCTTGACGACCTCGGCAATGTGCTCCTTGCCCAGAGCCTTCCGCTTGTCGCCCAGTGACTTCCGCATCTTCTGCCACTGGTCGCGCGCGTCCAGCAGCACGACCTTGCCCTTGTGGTCCGGGCTCTTCCTGTTCGTCAGGATCCAGAAGTACGTGGAGATCCCGGTGTTGTAGAAGAGCTGGTCCGGCAGGGCCACGATGCCCTCCAGCCAGTCGTTCTCCAGGATCCAGCGCCGGATCTCCGACTCACCCGACCCCGCCGCCCCCGTGAACAACGGCGAACCGTTGAAGACGATCGCGAGCCGCGACCCGCCCCCGCCGTTCACATCCACCGGCTTCATCTTCGAGATCATGTGCTGGAGGAACAGCAACGACCCGTCGTTGATCCGCGGCAGCCCCGCCCCGAACCGGCCGGCCTCGCCCAGCGCCTTGTGCTCGTGCTCGACCTCCTCCTTGACCTTCTTCCACTCCACACCGAACGGCGGGTTGGCCAGCATGTAGTCGAAGGTCTTGCGGGCGTGCCCGTCGTCGGAGAAGGAGTTGCCGAAGGCGATGTTCTCCGGGTCCTGCCCCTTGATCATCAGGTCGGACCGGCAGATCGCCCACGACTCGGGGTTGAGCTCCTGCCCGTACACCTCCACCGTGGCGTCCTCGTTGAACTCGGTGATGAGGTCGTCCATCGCGGAGAGCATGCCGCCCGTGCCGCAGGCCGGGTCGAGGACCGTGCGCACCGTGCCGGGAAGCTGGAGCGCGTCCCCGTCCGGCGCGACCAGCAGCCGCACCATCAGCTGGATGACCTCACGCGGCGTGAAGTGCTCACCGGCCGTCTCGTTCGACTGCTCCGCGAACCGGCGGATCAGCTCCTCGAAGATGTAGCCCATGTTGTGGTTGGGCACGACCTCGGGACGCAGGTCCAGGTCCGTGAACTTGCCGATGACCTGGTAGAGCAGCCCGGCGCTGTCCAGCCGCTTGATCTGCTGGGCGAACTCGAAGCGGTCCAGCACGCCCCGCGCGTTGTCGGAGAACGCCCCCACGTACACCTGGAGGTTCTGCGCCGCGTTCTGCGGGTCCGCGGCGATCTTCTTCAGGGTCAGGCTCGACCGGTTGTAGAACGAATGCCCCGAGGCCCGCCGCAGGAAGCGGTCCGGGTCGATCCCGCTCTCCTTGTGCTGCTCCGCGATCTCCGCGACCTTCTCGCGGGTCGGCTCCAGCACGCACTCCAGTCGCCGCAGCACCGTGAACGGCAGGATGACCTTGCCGTAGTCGGACTGCTTGTAGTCCCCCCGTAGGAGGTCGGCGACGGACCACGCGTGGTTCGCCAACTCCGTGTGCTTGCTGCTGTTCAACTGGATCCCCGGATTCCTTCCGAAATGTCCCAACCCCGCCACCCCGGAGCCGACAGGCCGACCGGGACGGTCCGACAAGTGTGGTCTATGTGTGGAGGTCTGCGTGCCTAACGGGGCGAATCGCCACCCCTGCCGCGTACCTCCGCCGCCGTCTCTCCCGACGGCAGCAACTGCCCGCCCGTGAGCCCGCCCGCCAGCAACCGTGCCGTCTCCTCCGCCAGCGAGGTCGCCCTCCGCGCCTCCGCCCGGAGCTCGTGCACGTGCCGGAACGCCTCCCCGTACCGCCGCTGCTCCTCCAGCGGCAGCAGCGGCACCCGCAGCCGGCCGGGGCTGACCGTCAGCACCGTACTGCCCGTCGACGCGCCCGCGATGTTCTCCTCCGCTCCCAGGAACCCGGCGAGGAACCAGGCGTCCAGGCGTGCCGGGTCCGGCCGGAAGAGGTGGACGTGGGAGCCGGGCAGGGCGCCGGCGTCCCCCTCTCCCGCGACCCGGGCCATGGGACCCTCCGTGTTCGCGACCGCCCGTACGAGGACGTCCCCGACGGCGATCACGGGTGCCGTGTCGTCGTACGGCCCCGTCGGCTCTCCCGTGGGGCCCGACCCGGTCGTGATGTCCGAGCCGGTGAGCACCGCCCGGGTCTCGGGCCTCCCGCCCCCGCCGGCTC
>NZ_NCTE01001420.1:13650-14013 GCF_002114215.1 Streptomyces sp. 13-12-16
GCAGCGTGAGCGCACCACCACGCGAGAGGTCGGACGCCGTAGCCGTCCGCCACTCGCGCGCCGTGGCGCCCGCCGCGCTCCATTCCTCACGGCCGGCCGTCCGCGCGAGGGCCTCCGCGGCCTCGGTGAGTTTCCGGCGCGTGGCGGTGACCTCCGCCGACAGCTCCGCCGGATCGGCTTCGGCCCGTGACGCCCGTACGAGTCGCGCCGGGGTCAGGTCCACCACGTCGTCCAGCAGGTCCACCACGCCGACCGCGTGCGCGACACCGGGCTCACCCTTGAACGCGTCCGGGTCCTCCGTGAACGCCCGCCACGCCTCCAGGGCGCGCGTCGTGACGCCCTCCCAGTCCACGGACGCGGACC
>NZ_NCTE01001420.1:14363-14994 GCF_002114215.1 Streptomyces sp. 13-12-16
CGGAGGCAGGAGCAGCACCGCGTGGCCGCCGGGTGCCAGATGGGCCAGCGCGTGCTGCACCCACGCCAGCTCCGACTCGGCGCGGGCCGGGACTCCGTACGCCCAACGGGGGTCGTACGCCAGCTCGTCGTGCCCCCAGTCCCGGACGCCGTACGGCGGATTGCACAGCACCGCGTCGGCGACCAGGTCGGGGAAGGCGTCCGCGCGGAGACTGTCGGCGGCGCGCACGGTGACCGTGGCCCCCGGAGCCGTCAGCATCAGGCTCACGGCGCTGCGCCGGGCCTGCACGGGAAGCGTGTCCTGGCCGTACAGCTCGCGCGTCCCTCGGCGGGCTGCCGCCGCCAGCAGGGTGCCGCTGCCGCAGGCCGGGTCCAGGACGCGGGCCGGGGAGCCGGGAATCAGGCCGGCGAGCAGGTCCGCGAGCGGCGGGGGAGTCACGTACGCGCCGGACGCGGCGCTGTCCTCCAGCTCCCGTTCCGCGAGCACGTCCAGCGCGGCCTGGCCGCCCTCGTCGCGTACACACGCGTACAACGCGCGCAACGCCGCCGCGTCGCCCACCTCAAAACGGACCGCGTCCGCGTCGGCGGCCGGCACGGCGTCGGCCGCCGACGCCGCGTCCCGCTGCGCGCGG
>NZ_NCTE01000148.1 GCF_002114215.1 Streptomyces sp. 13-12-16
GGCCTCGTCGGTGGCGCCGAGCACGGCGAGCCGGGCGAGGACCCGCCAGCGCAGCTCGGGGTCGAGCTCGGGGCCGCCGGGGACGGTGCCGTCGGCGAGCCAGGCGGCGATGGTGTCGGGGTGGGCGGCGGTGTCGATGCGGTGCCGCACGGCGATCAGCCGCAGACCGGGGTGGTCGCCGTCCTCGGTGCGCCGGATGAGGTCGCGGCACAGCTCGGTGAGGGTGGCCAGCGCGGCCGGCCGCCGGTCGGGGGTGAGGTAGCGGCCGGCGACGTGGACGGAGGCGAAGGCGAGGACGCCCTGGACGAGGGCGAGGTCGGTCTCGTGCGGGAGGTGGGCGCGGGCGATGTCCAGGAAGTCGCCGGCGGGCAGGTCGCCGTCGCGGACGGCGTCCCTGAGCGCGTTCCACACCACCGCGCGGGTGAGGGGGTCCGGCAGGCCGGACAGCCGGGCGCGCAGGGTGTCCAGGGAGTCGGCGTCGAAGCGGATCTTGGCGTAGGTGAGGTCGCCGTCGTTGAGGACGACGAGGGCGGGGCGGGTGCCGCCGGGACTGAAGGCGACGTTCTTGTGGGCGGGGAGGTCCGCCTCGAAGCGGTCGCGCAGGACGAGCCGGCCGGCGTCGTGGAGGTCGTGGTCGTAGACGCCGATGGCGATGCGGTGCGGGCGCTTGCTGCCGGCCGAGACGAGGGTGCCGGCGTGCTTCATCCCGGGGCGGTCCTTGTCGGGGTCGGGCGCCAGCTGGATCCCGGGGTCCCCCAGGTGACCGATGTCCAGGTGCCAGTAGACGTTGTCTCCGTTGCCCGGCTCGGGGACGAGGGTGTCGACGCCGGTGGTGCGCAGCCAGGCGTCGGCCCAGGCGTGGACGTCGCGTTCGGTGGCGGAGGCGAGGGAGTCGATGAAGTCGGCGAGCGTGGCGTTGGCGAACCGGTGCCGGGCGAAGTGGGTGTTGATGCCGGCGAGGAAGTCCTTCTCGCCGAGCCAGGCGACGAGCTGGCGCAGGGCGGAGGCGCCCTTGGCGTAGGAGATGCCGTCGAAGTTGAGCAGGGCGGAGGCGGTGTCCTCGACGTCCTTCGGCGCGACGGGGTGGGTGGAGGGCCGCTGGTCGGCGTCGTAGCCCCAGGGCTTGCGGGTGACCCCGAAGTCGGTCCAGGTGTCGGTGAAGCGGGTCGCCTCGGTGAGGGTCTGGTAGCCCATGTACTCGGCGAAGGACTCGTTCAGCCAGATGTCGTCCCACCACCTGAGGGTGACGAGGTCGCCGAACCACATGTGGGCCATCTCGTGGGCGATCACCATGGCGCGGGTCTGGCGCTCGGTGTCGGTGACGGCGGAACGGTAGACGAACTCGTCGCGGAAGGTGACCAGGCCGGGGTTCTCCATGGCGCCCGCGTTGAACTCGGGCACGAAGGCCTGGTCGTAGGAGTCGAAGGGGTAGGGCTCCTCGAACTTCTCGTGGTAGCGGTCGAAGCAGGCGCGGGTGATGTCGAGGAGTTCGTCGGCGTCCGCGTCGAGGTACGGGGCCAGCGAGCGGCGGCAGTGGATGCCGAAGGGCAGGCCGCGGTGCTCGGTGCGCACGGAGTGCCAGGGGCCGGCGGCGACGGCGACGAGGTAGGTGGAGATCAGCGGGGTGGGGGCGGCCCTCCACACGCCCTCGCCGGTGTGCTCGGTGACGCCGTTGGCGAGGACGGTCCAGTGCCGCGGGGCGGTGACGGTCAGCTCGAAGACGGCCTTGAGGTCGGGCTGGTCGAAGGCGGCGAAGACGCGCTGCACGTCGTCGAGGAAGAGCTGGGTGTAGACGTAGGTCTCGCCGTCGGTGGGGTCGGTGAAGCGGTGCATGCCCTCGCCGGTGCGGGAGTAGCGCATGCTCGCGTCGACGCGCAGCTCGTGCTCGCCGGCGGTGAGGTTCTTCAGCGGCAGCCGGTTGCCGTCGAGGGCGCCGGCGTCCAGGGGCTGTCCGTCGAGGGTGACGGAGCGCAGCTCGGCGGGCTTGAGCTCGACGAAGGTGTCCGCGTCGGTGCGGGCGCTGAACCTGATCAGGGTGCGGGAGTCGAACGTCTCGTCCCCGGTGGTCAGATCGAGTTCGATCGTGTAGCGGTGGACGTCGAGGAGCTGTGCTCGGTTCTGCGCTTCGTCGCGCGTCAGTACGGACATGCGGGCCATGCTGCCTGATGCGGTCGCCGAACCACAGGGGCGGATCGGGTACGCACCCTATGTCCGGTCTCGTTCGAGCTCCCCGGTGTGCGCCCCGGCGGGCCCTGAGGGCGGCGTGTGCGCGTGCGGGTGGGGCAGGGCGGGATGTCCGGGGGTGGGGTTGCGTTCCTCGAGCCGGGCGCGCAGGGCGCGTACCTCGCGTTCCAGGGCGAGCCGGCGCTGGTGCGCGTCGTAGAGATGACGGATCTTGGTACGCAACGCCCACGGGTCGACCGGTTTGGTGACGAGATCGGCTACGCCGAGGGCGTACGCGGCGGCGCCGAGCTGCGGGTCGCGGGCGAAGCCGGTGAGCAGGACGACGGGGATGAGCTGGGTCTGTTCCAGGCGCCGCATGTAGCGCACGACGTCGAGTCCGCCGGTGCCCGGCTGCCGGACGTCCAGGAGCAGCAGGCCGACGTTGCCGCGCAGCAGTTGCTTGAGGGCCTCGTCGCCACTGGTGGCCCGGCCCAGCAGGTGGCCCAGCGGGGCCAGGGCGCTCTCCAGGGCGTACAGGGTGTCCTCGTGGTCGTCGACGATGAGGATGCGGGCGTTCGGCGGCATGCGGCGCGTCCCTCCTCGCAAGGGACCGGATGGCTGTCCGGGGGCCGGCGGGTGGGGCTCGCCGGCCGACAAGGAGTGCACAGCGCAGCATGCTCCGCGCGGGCGGTTCTGTCACTCCCCGGGGGAGGATGTCGTGGTGCGGTTCGCCGAGGGCGTGGCGCCGCCCACGGTGTCCTCGGCGATGCGCTCGTGGTGGCGGATCACCTCGGCGATGATGAAGTTCAGGAACTTCTCCGCGAAGGCCGGGTCGAGTTTGGCGTTCTCGGCGAGGGCGCGCAGCCGGGTGATCTGGCGGGCCTCGCGGTCCGGGTCGGCGGGCGGCAGCTGGTGCTCGGCCTTGAGGCGGCCGACCTGCTGGGTGCACTTGAAGCGTTCGGCGAGCATGTGGACGACGGCCGCGTCGATGTTGTCGATGCTGTCGCGCAGCCGGGCGAGCTCCTCGCGGACGGCGTCGCCGGTGGCGGTGTTGCTGATGGTCATGGTGGGTCACACTACGGGGCGGGCACCGGCCGGGGCGGGCCCGTACAGTGGAACCGGGTTCAGGGCGTCCGGGGGTGAGACGTGGCGAACGGCGGACCGGTCGAGCACGGTTATCCGCACCTGGAGACGGTGCGGGCGGCCGTCACCGCGCTGTACCGGCGGCTGTCGTACGACACGGTCCGCACGTTCTCGGTGAGCGTGGCGCCGGCCGATGTGGCGTTCTGCGACACGGACGACCTCCATCTGGGGGCGCAGCGGGTGGCCCGCGAGCTGGTGCGGCACTACCGGCTGCCGGACGCCCGGCTGATCGTCGGGTTCCGCGGGATGACGCATGCGGCGAACGTGGAACTGACGGCCGGGCCGGAGTACTTCGTCGAGCTGAACGACCGGTTCCGGACGCATCGGCGGGACATCGGGGCGGCCCTGGCGCACGAGGTGGCGCATGTGTACCTGCACCGGCTGGACCTGTCGTTCCCGGGGACGCGGGAGAACGAGATCCTGACGGACACGGTGGCGACGTACCTGGGGGCGGGGTGGCTGCTGCTGGACGCGTTCCGTCAGGACGGGGCGTCGTCGCAGAAGCTGGGGTACCTCACTCCGGAGGAGTTCGGGTACGTGCTGGCGAAGCGGGCGCTGCTGTTCGGGGAGGATCCGTCGGTGTGGTTCACCAGTGCGCAGGCGTACACGGCGTACACGGAGGGGCTGGCGCTGGCGCGCCGGGACGAGCAGCAGCCTCCGCTGGTCTCCGCCGGGTGGGCCGGCCGCAGGCGGTACGCGCGGGACCGGCGGCACGCGGAGGACCGCCGCGTGTCCGCGGGGCGGCCGGACGTTCCGTACAGCTTCGCTCCGGCGGAGCACGGCTCCCTGCGGGTGGCGTTTCCGTGTCCCACGTGTCACCAGCGGATCCGTGTACCGGTACGCGGGCGCGTGCGGGCGCGGTGCGGGCTGTGCCGGACGGTGCTGGAGTGTGACACCTAGCGTTGTCGGGTGCGGGTGCGTGGGGGTTGATCGCGCCCGCGCGGCGGAGCCGCACATCGACACGGCCCCGCGCCCCTGTGGGGCGCTACTCCTCGCCCACGATTCCTTGTGCCCGTGCTGCCGCCAGCCACTTGGGGAATTCGCCCACCATGCGGTCGTACAGGTCCGTGTCCGTGACCCTGCTCGGGTTCTCGCCCGCGTGGAAGAAGCCCGCGTTGTCCACCACGCGCTTGGTCGGGACCGCCAGGTCGTCCAGCTTTCGCAGGTAGTCGAACTGTCTGCTGGTCGGGTCGCCGAAGCCGATGAACTGCCAGAACAAGGGGAGGCGGGCGGCCTTGCAGAGGTACTTCTCCGCGGCGAGTCTGTTGATGGGGCCGCCGTCGGTCTGGAAGACCACCAGGGCGGGGGCCGTGGAGCCGCTGTCCAGGTAGTGGTCGATGACCGCGTCCATCGCCAGGTGGTAGCTGGTCCTGCCCATGTGGCCGAGGCCGGACACGATCCGTTCGATCCGGCCCCGGTGGTCCGCGAGGGCGATGTCGGTGACGGCGTCGACGTCGGTGGAGAAGAAGACGACCGGCACGGTGCCGTCGTCGTCGAGGTGGGCCGACAGGCCCAGCACCCGGTCGGCGAGCGCCTGCACGCTGCCGTCCTTGTAGTACGGCTTCATCGAGCCGGAGTAGTCGACCACCAGGTAGACCGCGGCGCGCAGCCCGTCCAGACCGTGCTTGGCGAGGGACACCCCGGCGGTCTTGTAGAGGCCGGCCAGCGCGGGCGCCGTCTCCTCGACCTTGCTGAGACCGATCGCGGCCATACGGCTCCCCCCTCGTCACGGAACTGGCCCCGAGGGTACGGCACGTCACCACCCCATCATTCGCTCATTCCACCGGCGTTCGATATTTTGTTCGCCGCCGTCCCCACCGGCTCACTTCCGTCCCGTCCCTCCCGAGGAGCCGGCCCGTGGATTCCGAGTCCACCGTCACCACCTGCTACCGCCATCCCAAGGTGGAGTGCCACGTCCGCTGCACCCGCTGCGAGCGGTACATCTGCCCGGACTGCATGCGTGAGGCGGCCGTGGGCCACCAGTGCCCCGAGTGCGTGAAGGAGGGCGCGCGGTCGGTACGGCAGGCCCGCACCCTGGTGGGCGGCCGGGTCTCGACGGTGCCCGTCGTGACGTACGTGCTGATCGTCCTCAACGTGCTGGTGTACCTGGCGGAGCTGGCGCGGCCGGAGGTCGTGGACCGGTTCGCCATGGTGGGCGCGGGGCTGGTCGGGCCGGACGGCGGGCACTTCCTGTGGATCGACCCGTACCCCGCGGGCTTCAGTCCGGAGGGTCTGGTGGACGGGGAGTGGTACCGGCTGCTGACCGGCGCGTTCCTGCACCTGCCGCCCACCGAGGGCACGTTCGGGATCGCCCACATCGTGATGAACATGCTGGCGCTGTGGAATCTGGGCCGGCTGGTCGAGCCGATGCTGGGCCGGGTGCACTACCTCGCGCTGTATCTGCTGTCGGCGCTGGGCGGTTCGGTGCTGGTGCTGCTGATCGCGCCCGAGGACGCCGTGGTCGGCGCGTCCGGCGCGATCTTCGGGGTGGGGGCCGCGTACTACGTGATGGCCCGGCGCGTCGGGGCCGACATGAGCCAGGTCAACCGGTTCATGGCGGGGCTGCTGCTGTGGCTGGTGATCTCCGCGCTCGTCACGTCCTGGGAGGGGCACCTCGGCGGGCTGCTGGCGGGCGGCGCGGTGGCGCTGGCGTTCGCGTACGCCCCCAGGGACGGGCGGCGCACGGTCGTCCAGGTGGGAGCGTGCGTGGCGCTGGCGGTGGTGCTGGGGGTGGCCGCGGTGGTCAAGGTGTCCGAACTGACAGGTGGAGGTATCCCCCAGTGAAACGTGCCGGTGTGCTGTTCCTCGCGGCCGTTCCCGTGATCGCCACGGGGGTGTACTTCGTGATGCCGACGGACTCGGCGGACGCCCCGGCGTCCGCGCCTCCCGCGGCCACTGCCCAGTCGGCCCGCGAGGACGCCAAGGACCGGGCCGAGAGGGAGCGGAAGGAGGACGACGCGGTCATCGCCGGTCTGCCGCCGGGGCTGGCGGCCCCGGCGAAGAAGGAGCTCGCCCAGCGGCTGGTGGCGAGCGCCGAGCACTCGACCACCGACTGGCGCACCACCTACGGCGCCATCGAGGACGAGGGCGACGGCTGCGGCTACACGGCGGGCATCATCGGCTTCTGCACCGGCACCCACGACCTGCTCATGCTGGTCGAGGGCTACACCGAGGACCACCCGGACAACGGGCTGGCGTCCTACCTGCCCGCCCTGCGCGAGGTCGACGGCTCGGACTCCCACGAGGGCCTGGACCCCGGCTTTCCGGCCGCCTGGGAGGCGGAGGCGAAGGTGCCCGCCTTCCAGGAGGCGCAGGAGGCGGAGCGCGACCGCCTCTACTTCGAACCGGCGGTCCGGCTCGCCAAGCTGGACGGTCTCGGCACGCTGGGCCAGTTCGTCTACTTCGACGCGATGGTCTTCCACGGCCCCGACACCGACGCGGACGGCTTCTACGCCCTGCGCGAGCGCACCCTGAAGCAGGCGGAGACGCCCGCCGCGGGCGGCTCCGAGAAGAAGTACCTGAACGCCTTCCTCGACATCCGCCGCGAGGCCATGCTCACCCGGTACCCGGACGGTGAGACCTCCCGCGTCGACACGGCCCAGCGCCGGTTCCTGGAGGCCGGGAACCTGGGCCTGGACACCCCGCTGGTGTGGGAGATGTACGGGGACCACTACCGGCTCGGCTGAGTGTGCGAAGGCGCCTGCCCAGTCGTCCGGTCGGGGACTGAGGGCAGGCGCCTTCTGTGTTCCGTACGCCGTTGTACGGGACGTGTGCGAGGGACCGTCAGGTCACCTTGTGCACCGCTCGTCAGACCATCAGCGAGCGGTCCGTCGGGCGGATCGGGGCCGGCAGCTCGCTCGCCCCGGTGAGGAAGCGGTCGCAGCCGCGGGCGGCCGAGCGGCCCTCCGCGATCGCCCACACGATGAGCGACTGGCCGCGGCCGGCGTCACCGGCGACGAACACACCGGGCACGTTGGTCTGGAAGTCGGCGTCACGGGCGATGTTACCGCGTTCGTCGAGGTCCAGGCCGAACTGCTCGACCAGGCCGTTGTCCCGGTCGGTGCCGGTGAAGCCCATGGCGAGGGTGACGAGCTGGGCCGGGATCTTGCGCTCGGTGCCCGGCTTCGAGGTGAGCTTGCCGTCGACGAACTCGACCTCGCTCATGTGCAGCCACTGGACGTTGCCGTCCTCGTCGCCCTCGAAGTGGGTGGTGGAGACGGAGTAGATCCGCTCACCGCCCTCCTCGTGCGCGGACGTGACCTTGTACAGCATGGGGAAGGTCGGCCACGGCTGGGAGACCGGGTTCCGCTCCTCGTTCGGGCGGGGCATGATCTCCAGCTGGGTGACGGAGGCCGCGCCCTGGCGGTGGGCGGTGCCCACGCAGTCGGCGCCGGTGTCACCGCCGCCGATCACCACGACGTGCTTGCCCTCGGCCGAGATCGGCGGGGCGACGTAGTCGCCCTCCTGCACCTTGTTGGCCAGCGGCAGGTACTCCATGGCCTGGTGGATGCCCTTGAGGTCGCGGCCCGGCACCGGCAGGTCGCGGGCGGTCGTCGCGCCGACGGCGAGGACCACGGCGTCGTACCGCTTGCGCAGCGCGGTGGCCGGCATGTCGCGGCCGATCTCCACGCCCGTGCGGAACTTGGTGCCCTCCGCGCGCATCTGCTCGATACGGCGGTTGATGTGCCGCTTCTCCATCTTGAACTCGGGGATGCCGTAGCGCAGCAGGCCGCCGATGCGGTCGGCGCGCTCGTACACCGCGACCGTGTGGCCGGCCCGGGTGAGCTGCTGGGCGGCGGCCAGGCCCGCCGGTCCCGAGCCGACGACCGCGACGGTCTTGCCGGAGAGGCGCTCGGGGATCCGCGGGGCGACGTCACCGGTCTCCCACGCCTTGTCGATGATCGAGACCTCGACGTTCTTGATGGTGACCGGCGGCTGGTTGATGCCGAGCACGCACGCCGACTCGCACGGGGCCGGGCACAGACGGCCGGTGAACTCCGGGAAGTTGTTGGTGGCGTGCAGCCGCTCGGAGGCGGCGCCCCAGTCCTCGCGGTAGGCGTAGTCGTTCCACTCGGGGATGAGGTTCCCCAGCGGACAGCCGTTGTGGCAGAACGGGATGCCGCAGTCCATGCACCGGCTGGCCTGCTTGCTGATGATCGGCAGCAGGGAACCGGGGACGTAGACCTCGTTCCAGTCCTTCTTGCGCTCCTCGACCGGACGGGACCTGGCGACCTCGCGGCCGTGGTTCAGAAAGCCCTTCGGGTCAGCCATTGATCGCCGCCTCCATCATCTTCTCGGTGATCTCGGTCTCGGAGAGACCTGCTCGCTCGGCGGCGTCCTTGGCGGCGAGCACTGCCTTGTACGTGCTGGGGATGATCTTGCTGAAGCGCTGGACGGCGGTGTCCCAGTCGGCGAGCAGCTTCTCGGCGACGGTGGAGCCCGTCTCCTCCTGGTGGCGGCGGACCACGTCGTGCAGCCACTGCTTGTCGGCGTCGTCCAGGGCGCCCACGGCGTCCAGGTTGCCGGCGTTGACGTTGTTCCGGTCGAGGTCGATGACGTAGGCGATGCCGCCGGACATGCCGGCCGCGAAGTTGCGCCCCGTCTCGCCGAGGACGACCGCGTGACCGCCGGTCATGTACTCGCAGCCGTGGTCGCCCACGCCCTCGGAGACGACCGTCGCGCCGGAGTTGCGGACGCAGAACCGCTCGCCGGTCCGGCCGCGCAGGAACAGCTCGCCGCCGGTCGCGCCGTACGCGATCGTGTTGCCCGCGATGGTCGAGTACTCGGCGAGGTGGTCGGCCGCGCGGTCCGGGCGGACCACGATCCGGCCGCCGGACAGGCCCTTGCCGACGTAGTCGTTGGCGTCGCCCTCCAGGCGCAGCGTGACGCCGCGCGGGACGAAGGCGCCGAAGGACTGGCCGGCGGAGCCGGTGAAGGTGATGTCGATGGTGTCGTCGGGCAGGCCCGCACCGCCGAACTTCTTCGTCACCTCGTGGCCGAGCATGGTGCCGACCGTGCGGTTGATGTTGCGGATGGCGACCTGGGCGCGCACCGGCTGGGCGTCCTCGGCGCCGGACGCGGCGAGGGCGTCGGCGGCGAGCTTGATCAGCTCGTTGTCGAGCGCCTTCTCCAGGCCGTGGTCCTGGGCGACGACCTGGTGGCGGACGGCGCCCTCGGGCAGCTCGGGCACGTGGAACAGCGGGGCCAGCTCCAGACCCTGCGCCTTCCAGTGGTTCACCGCGCGGGTCACGTCGAGGACCTCGGCGTGGCCGACGGCCTCCTCGATGGAGCGGAAGCCCAGCTCGGCGAGGAGCTCGCGGACCTCCTCGGCGATGAACTGGAAGAAGTTCACGACGTACTCGGCCTTGCCGGAGAACCGGTCCCGCAGGACCGGGTTCTGGGTGGCGATGCCGACCGGGCAGGTGTCCAGGTGGCAGACGCGCATCATCACGCAGCCGGAGACGACCAGCGGGGCGGTGGCGAAGCCGAACTCCTCGGCGCCGAGCAGCGCGGCGATGACCACGTCACGGCCGGTCTTGAGCTGACCGTCGGTCTGCACGACGATCCGGTCGCGCAGGCCGTTGAGCAGCAGGGTCTGCTGGGTCTCGGCGAGGCCGAGCTCCCAGGGGCCGCCGGCGTGCTTCAGCGACGTCAGCGGGGAGGCACCGGTGCCGCCGTCGTGACCGGAGATCAGGACGACGTCCGCGTGTGCCTTGGAGACGCCCGCGGCGACGGTGCCGACGCCGACCTCGGAGACCAGCTTGACGTGAATGCGCGCCTGGGGGTTGGCGTTCTTCAGGTCGTGGATGAGCTGGGCGAGGTCCTCGATGGAGTAGATGTCGTGGTGCGGCGGCGGGGAGATGAGCCCCACGCCCGGCGTCGAGTGCCGGGTCTTCGCGACCCACGGGTAGACCTTGTGGCCCGGGAGCTGGCCGCCCTCGCCGGGCTTGGCGCCCTGGGCCATCTTGATCTGGATGTCGTCGGAGTTGACCAGGTACTCGGAGGTCACGCCGAAGCGGCCGGAGGCGACCTGCTTGATGGACGACCGGCGGGCCGGGTCGTACAGCCGCTCCGGGTCCTCGCCGCCCTCACCGGTGTTGGACTTGCCGCCGAGCTGGTTCATGGCGATGGCGAGCGTCTCGTGCGCCTCGCGGGAGATGGAGCCGTACGACATGGCGCCGGTGGAGAACCGCTTGACGATCTCGGAGACCGGCTCGACCTCGTCGACCGGGATCGGCTGCCGGTCGGAGGTGAAGCCGAACAGGCCGCGGAGCGTCATCAGGCGCTCGGACTGCTCGTTCACCCGCTCGGTGTACTTCTTGAAGATGTCGTAGCGGCCGGAGCGCGTGGAGTGCTGGAGGCGGAAGACCGTCTCCGGGTCGAACAGGTGCGGCTCGCCCTCGCGGCGCCACTGGTACTCGCCGCCGATCTCCAGCGTGCGGTGCGCGGGGGCGATGCCGGAGGCGGGGTAGGCCTTGGCGTGGCGGGCGGCGACCTCCTGGGCGACGACGTCGATGCCGACGCCGCCGATCTTGGTGGCGGTGCCGTTGAAGTACTTCTCCACGAAGGCGTCCTCCAGGCCGACGGCCTCGAAGACCTGGGCGCCGCGGTAGGAGGCGACCGTGGAGATGCCCATCTTGGACATGACCTTCAGGACGCCCTTGCCGAGGGCGTGGATCAGGTTGCGGATGGCCTTCTCGGCCTCGATGCCCGGCAGGAAGGTGCCCGCGCGGACCAGGTCCTCGACGGACTCCATCGCCAGGTACGGGTTGACGGCGGCGGCGCCGTAGCCGATGAGCAGGGCGACGTGGTGGACCTCGCGGACGTCACCGGCCTCGACCAGCAGCCCCACCTGGGTGCGCTGCTTGGTGCGGATGAGGTGGTGGTGGACGGCCGCGGTGAGCAGCAGCGACGGGATCGGCGCGTGCTCGGCGTCGGAGTGCCGGTCGGACAGGACGATCAGCCGGGCGCCGTTCTCTATGGCGGCGTCGGCCTCGGCGCAGATGTCCTCGATGCGTTCGGCGAGCGCGTCACCGCCGCCGGACACCCGGTACAGGCCGGAGAGGGTCGCGGCCTTGAAGCCGGGCATGTCGCCGTCGGCGTTGATGTGGATGAGCTTGGCCAGCTCGTCGTTGTCGATCACCGGGAAGGGCAGGACGACGCTGCGGCAGGAGGCCGCGGTCGGCTCCAGCAGGTTGCCCGACGGGCCCAGCGGGGAGCGCAGGGAGGTGACCAGTTCCTCGCGGATCGCGTCCAGCGGAGGGTTGGTGACCTGCGCGAAGAGCTGGGTGAAGTAGTCGAAGAGCAGGCGCGGGCGCTCGCTCAGCGCGGCGATCGGCGAGTCGGTGCCCATCGAGCCGATCGGCTCGGCGCCGGCCTTGGCCATCGGCGCGATCAGGACCCGCAGCTCCTCCTCGGTGTAGCCGAAGGTCTGCTGGCGGCGGGTGACCGAGGCGTGGGTGTGCACGATGTGCTCGCGCTCGGGCAGGTCGGGCAGCTCGATCTCGCCGGCCTCGAGCCACTCCGCGTAGGGGTGCTCGGCGGCGAGCCCGTCCTTGATCTCGTCGTCCTCGATGATGCGGTGCTCGGCGGTGTCCACCAGGAACATCCGGCCGGGCTGGAGGCGGCCCTTGCGGACGACCTTCGCCGGGTCGATGTCGAGGACGCCGACCTCGGAGCCGAGGACGACCAGACCGTCGTCGGTGACCCAGTAGCGGCCGGGGCGCAGACCGTTGCGGTCGAGCACGGCGCCGACCTGGGTGCCGTCGGTGAAGGTGACGCAGGCGGGGCCGTCCCAGGGCTCCATCATCGTGGAGTGGTACTGGTAGAAGGCGCGCCGGGCCGGGTCCATGGAGTCGTGGTTCTCCCACGCCTCCGGGATCATCATCAGCACGGAGTGCGGCAGCGAACGCCCGCCCAGGTGCAGCAGTTCGAGGACCTCGTCGAAGGAGGCGGAGTCCGAGGCGTCGGGCGTACAGACCGGGAAGATGCGCTCGAGGTTCTTGTCCTCGCCCCCGAACAGGTCCGAGACGAGCTGGGACTCGCGGGCGCGCATCCAGTTGCGGTTGCCCTTGACGGTGTTGATCTCACCGTTGTGCGCGACGAAGCGGTACGGGTGCGCGAGCGGCCACGACGGGAAGGTGTTCGTGGAGAACCGGGAGTGCACCAGCGCGATCGCGGAGCCGAAGCGGCGGTCGGACAGGTCCGGGAAGAAGGGCTCGAGCTGGCCGGTGGTCAGCATGCCCTTGTAGACGATGGTCCGCGCGGAGAGCGACGGGAAGTAGACGCCCACCTCGCGCTCGGCGCGCTTGCGCAGCACGAACGCCTTGCGGTCGAGGTCGAGGCCCTTGAGCTCACCGGCGGTGACGAAGATCTGCCGGAAGACCGGCATCGTCGAGCGGGCGGTGGCGCCGAGCAGTTCGGGCGCGACCGGCACCTCGCGCCAGCCGAGGACGGTCAGGCCCTCGGCGGCGGCGATCTCCTCGATGCGGGCGACGACGGCGTCGGCGCCGTCCTCCGGGAGGAAGGCGATGCCGACCGCGTAGCCGCCGGCCTCGGGCAGCTCGAATCCGGCCACCTCGCGGAAGAAGGTGTCCGGGACCTGGGAGAGGATTCCGGCGCCGTCGCCGGAGTCCGGCTCGGAACCGGTGGCACCGCGGTGTTCGAGGTTGCGCAGGACCGTGAGGGCCTGGTCCACCAGGGTGTGGGACGCCTCGCCGGTGAGGGTGGCGACGAAGCCGACGCCGCAGGCGTCGTGCTCGTTGCGGGGGTCGTACATACCCTGCGCAGCAGGGCGAGCATCCATGAACGACCAGTTCAGGCGGTCGTTCGTGGAATGCTGGGACGGCTGGCGCGGCGTACGCATCGGCTCTCCCGTCGTCGTCATGTGGCATGTGCAAGGTGCCGAGGGACGACGTTGGCCCTCTGCGTGGTGCGAAATTTCGTGCAGGTTACATGATGGAGCGGTTCTCGGAAACCGGGATAATCCGTTCCAACATGCGGACACCACATGGGTCGCGGTGAGGTTCCGCGCCTGATGGTGGAAGCTATGGGGACCGGTCGGACAGATCGATGTCCATCGTGGTCCGATGGCGGGAAAGAGCTCCTTCGCCCGACCCGCGGGGCACGCCGTCGGCCTCTTTGCCCACAGCGCTTACGGCTCATGCCCATTGGTCATGCGGCCGAAACCAGCAAGTTACGACTACTTATGCGGCCCAACGCATAAGTGCGAGTCGCATTATCCTACGGCCGTTCCGAACAGCGTGCCCAGGGCGTACGTCACACCGGCCGCCGCGCCACCGAGGGCGAGCTGTCGCAGGCCGCTGTACCACCAGGTCCGCGCCGTCACCTTGGCCACCACCGCACCGCACAGGAAGAGCCCGAGCAGCGCCAGCAGCACGGCGGGCCACAGGCTGCTCGCGCCGAGCAGGTACGGCAGTACGGGAAGCAGGGCACCCAGCGCGAAGGAGCCGAAACTGGACACGGCGGCGACGGTGGGCGAGGGCAGGTCGGAGGGGTCGATGCCGAGTTCCTCGCGGGCATGGATCTCCAGCGCCTGCTCGGGGTCCCTGGAGAGCTGCCGGGCGACCTCGCGGGCCAGCTCGGGCTCGACACCGCGGGCCTGGTAGAGCGCGGCGAGCTCGGCCTCCTCGTCCTTGGGGTGCTTGCGCAGCTCACGCCGCTCGACGTCGAGCTCGGCCTCGACCAGCTCGCGCTGGGAGGCGACGGAGGTGTACTCGCCGGCCGCCATGGAGAAGGCGCCGGCGGCCAGACCGGCGAGGCCGGTGAGCACGACGGTCTGCTGACCGACCGAGCCGCCGGCGACACCGGTCATCAGGGCGAGGTTGGAGACCAGTCCGTCCATCGCGCCGAAGACCGCGGGGCGCAGCCAGCCGCCGTTCACGTCCCGGTGCGTGTGGTTGTCGCGGTGCGCCTCGTGCAGCGTCGCCTCGGTCTCGATGATGGCCATACCTGTGTCCCCCACAGTCTTCTTTGGACAAGTTCTATTCTTCGACAACACCCAACGTACGCCTCCTCATTCCGTCCCGCCAGCAAGGAAAGGCTGGGCTAACCTGCGGTTTTGCGGGTTTCGCTCGTTTGTGTAGATGGACGCGCAGATGTCGACCGGGTGACGCTGGGGCCGGTGAGGCTGCGCCGGGCACCGAGTCGGGGACAGATGCGCAAAGGGCTCCGCGCCTCTCGGGGCGCACCTGAGAGGAGAGCCGCGCATGGCATCGACCGCCCGCATCCCCTCTGTCCCGGCTGCTCCGGCCGCTCCGGCCGCTCCGGCCGGCCCGATACCCGGGGGTGGCCTCGGGCGCCGTGAGCGGGCGCGCGGCGCGCTGCTCGGCCTGGCCGTCGGTGACGCGCTGGGCGCCCCGGCCGAGAACATGAAGCCCTCCGAGATCCGCGCGCGGTGGGGCCGCATCACGGGATACGTGACGGACCACCCGGCGGGCACGGACGACACCGAGTACGCGATCTTCTCCGGCCTGCTGCTGGCCCGGCACGGCTCCGCGCTCACCCCCGTGCATGTCGAGACCGCCTGGCACGAGTGGATCGCGGACCGCGCGGAGGGCCCCTTCCGGGGCGCCGGCTTCAGCGAGCGCGGCACGCTGGAGAACCTTCGCCGGGGGCTGGCGGCGCCGATCTCCGCCCAGCACCGGCACGCCTGGAGCGACGGGCTGGCGATGCGGGCGGCGCCCCACGGGGTGTTCGCGGCCGGCCGTCCCGACGAGGCGGCCCGGCTGGCGGCGATCGACGGTTCGGTCAGCCACGACGGCGAGGGCATCTACGGCGGCCAGGCGGTCGCGGCGGGCGTCGCG
>NZ_NCTE01001421.1:0-1159 GCF_002114215.1 Streptomyces sp. 13-12-16
CTGGCCGGGCCCTGGCTGCTGGGGCGGATCGTCGACGAGGTGCGCGACGGGGGCGGGGTGGCGGTGGTGGACCGGCTGGCGCCGGTCATCGTGGCGTGCGCGGTCGCGCAGTTGCTGCTGTCCCGCTGGGCCCGGTACGTGGGGCACCGCTTCGGGGAGCGGACGCTGGCGCGGGTGCGGGAGCGGTTCGTGGACCGGGCGCTGGGGCTGCCCTCGTCGGTGGTGGAACGGGCCGGCACCGGTGATCTGACCGCGCGGGGGACGGCCGACGTGACCGCCGTCGGTACGACCCTGCGCGACGCCGGGCCCTCGCTGCTGGTCAACGGGGTGCAGTCGCTGTTCGTGATGGCGGCGGTCGTGGTGGTGGATCCGCTGCTCGGCGCCCTCGGGCTGCTGTGTCTCACGCCGATCGGGCTCGCGGTGCGCTGGTACCTGCGCCGTGCGCGGGACGCCTACCTCGCCGAGGGCGCGGCCAACTCGGACGTGGCGGAGATCGTCGCGGCGACGGCCGCGGGGGCCCGCACCGTGGAGGCGTTCCGGCTGGAGGAGCGGCGGGTCCGGGCCTGCCGGGACGCGCTGGAGACCTCCCGCCGCGCCCGGTTCCACACGCTGTTCCTGCGCACGGTGTTCTTCCCGGTGGTCGAGGTGTCGTACGCCGTGCCGGTGGCCGGGGTGCTGCTGATCGGCGGGGTGCTGCACGAGCGGGGCGCGGTGAGCCTCGGGGCGGTGGTGAGCGCCTCCCTGTACCTGCTGCAGTTGAGCGGGCCGCTGGACGAGGTGCTGATGCGGGTCGAGCAGTTGCAGAGCAGCGGGGCGTCGTTCGCCCGGGTGGAGGGGCTGGCGCGTGCGCCGCGCGCGGCCCGGCGGGGCGACGGTCCGGATCCGGCCGACGACCGCATCGACGTGACCGGGGTGCGCTACGCCTACGACGGGGGCGTCGAGGTGCTGCGCGGGGTCGGTCTGACGGTGACGCCGGGCGAGCGGCTCGCGGTGGTGGGGCCGTCCGGGGCGGGCAAGACCACGCTGAGCCGGCTGCTCGCGGGCGTGGACGCGCCGACCGCGGGGAGCGTGACGGTGGGCGGGGTGCCGGTGGCGGGTCTGGACCCGGAGCGGCTGCGGCGGCAGGGGGGGCTGGTCACCCAGGAGCACCACGTGTTCC
>NZ_NCTE01001421.1:1249-10328 GCF_002114215.1 Streptomyces sp. 13-12-16
TCACCCAGGAGCACCACGTGTTCCTGGGGTCGGTCCGCGACAATCTGCGCATCGCCGAACCGGGCGCCGGAGACGAGGAGTTGTGGGCGGCGCTGGCCGTGGTCGGCGCCGAGGCGTGGGTGCGGGAGCTGCCGGAGGGACTGGACACGGAGCTGGGCGAGGGCGGCCACGCCACCGACGGTCCGCAGGCGCAGCAGCTCGCGCTGGCGCGGGTGGTGCTGGCCGATCCGCACACGCTGATCCTCGACGAGGCCACCGCCCTGCTCGACCCGGCCACCGCCCGGCACACCGAGCGCGCGCTGGCGGCCGTCCTGGAGGGCCGTACGGTCATCGCCGTCGCGCACCGGCTGCACACCGCGCACGACGCCGACCGCGTGGCTGTCATGGAGGACGGCCGGCTGACCGAACTCGGTACACACGACGCCCTGGTGGCGGCCGACGGGACGTACGCGTCCCTGTGGCACTCCTGGCACGGCGACCACCCGCCCGACCCGACCGGCCCGTCTGGGGGCACCCCCTCCGGGGGAGTGTGAGGACAAGGCCCGTCCAGGGCCGACGGGGGTCCGGGGGCACAGCCCCCGGGGACGGGGAGGGGAGGGGCGGCGGGGGCGGAACCCAAAGACCCGCCCCCTCGATCCGCCGCGGAAACGGCCCCCGCCCCAACTGTTCGTATACCGAACCCGAACTCCCGGACAACGAACGGTTTCCGGCCAAATTCCTGACGCGCTCCTGACAGAAACCGCGATCACCTGCCACTCTTCCCACGGCCGCTGCACAGCAACCCCACAGCGACACCCCACCCACCGCTGCACGCGGCGGCCACAGCTCAGAGCACTTCCGTTCTGCCCGGCCGGCCCACCCGCCGTCCGGTCTCCCCAGGCCGCGCGACCCGCGGCCACGCAGAAGGAGTCAGCGTTGAGAAGCAGGTCGTCCCACAGACGCACCCCCCACGCCACGCACCGCCGTGCCGCCGCCGTCGCCCTCGCCGGGGTGGCCGCGCTGATCGCCACGGCCGTGCAGTCCGGCAGCGCCACCGCCGCCCCCGAGCAGGCACCGGCGGCCGCGAGCAAGGCGAAGCCGGGCTCCGAGTCGGTCAGGCTCACCCCCGCCCAGCGCGCCGCGCTGATCCGGGAGGCGAACGCCACCAAGGCGGAGACCGCCGAGGACCTCGGTCTCGGCGCGAAGGAGAAGCTCGTCGTCCGTGACGTCCTCAAGGACCGCGACGGCACCGTGCACGTCCGCTACGAGCGCACCTACGACGGTCTGCCCGTCCTCGGCGGCGACCTGGTCGTCCAGGGCGACACGCCCGGCGCGGCCGACTCCGTCGTCAAGGCCACCCGGACCGCGGTGAAGCCCGCGACCACCACCGCCAAGGTGCCGGCCGCCGAGGCCGAGCGGCAGGCCCTGTCCGCCGCGAAGGCCGAGAAGGCCGAGGGCGCCGACGTCGACCGGGCCCCGCGCAAGGTGATCTGGGCCGCCGAGGGCAAGCCGGTCGTGGCGTACGAGACGGTCGTCGGCGGCCTCCAGCACGACGGCACCCCGCAGGAGCTGCACGTCGTCACCGACGCCACCACGGGCGAGAAGCTGTACGAGTGGGAGGCCGTCCAGAACGGGACCGGCCACACCGTCTACAGCGGCACCGTCGACCTGACCACCACCCAGTCCGGGTCGTCGTACAACCTCACCGACGGGGCGCGCGGCGGGCACAAGACGTACAACCTCAACCGGGGCACCTCCGGCACCGGCACGCTGTTCTCCGGCTCCGACGACGTCTGGGGCAACGGCAGCCCGTCCAACCTCGAGTCGGCCGCCGCCGACGCCCACTACGGGGCCGCGCTGACCTGGGACTACTACAAGAACGTGCACGGCCGCAGCGGCATCCGCGGCGACGGCGTGGGCGCCTACTCCCGGGTCCACTACGGCAACAACTACGTCAACGCCTTCTGGTCCGACAGCTGCTTCTGCATGACCTACGGCGACGGCTCGGGCAACGCCAACCCGCTCACCTCGATCGACGTGGCCGCGCACGAGATGACCCACGGTCTGACCTCGAACACCGCGGGCCTCAACTACAGCGGCGAGTCCGGCGGCCTGAACGAGGCGACCAGTGACATCTTCGGCTCGACCGTCGAGTTCTACGCCAACAACTCCTCCGACGTCGGTGACTACCTCATCGGCGAGGAGATCGACATCAACGGCGACGGCACCCCGTTGCGCTACATGGACAAGCCGAGCAAGGACGGCGCGTCCAAGGACTCCTGGTACTCGGGCATCGGCAACATCGACGTCCACTACTCGTCCGGCCCCGCCAACCACTTCTTCTACCTGCTGAGCGAGGGCAGCGGCACCAAGACCATCAACGGTGTCACCTACGACTCGCCCACCTCGGACGGCCTCCCGGTCACCGGCATCGGCCGCGCCAAGGCGGAGAAGATCTGGTTCCGCGCGCTGACCACCAAGTTCACCTCCACCACCAACTACGCGGGCGCCCGCACCGGCACCCTGGCGGCGACCGGTGAGCTGTACGGCACGGACAGCGCCGAGTACAAGGCGGTGCAGGACGCGTGGGCGGGCATCAACGTCGGCTCGCGCTCCGACGGCGGTGGCGGCGGCGGTACGTCCTTCGAGAACAACACCGACGTGACCATCCCGGACTACGGCTCCGCGGTGACGTCCTCGATCACCGTCTCCGGACGGACGGGCAACGCGCCCTCCAACCTCCAGGTCTCGGTCGACATCGTGCACACCTACAGCGGTGACCTGGTCGTCGACCTGCTGGCCCCGGACGGCACGGTGTACAACCTGCGCAACCGCAGCGGCGGCTCCGCGGACAACATCAACCAGACCTTCACGGTCAACGCCTCCTCCGAGGCCGCCAACGGCACCTGGAGACTGCGGGTGCAGGACCGGGCACGGTACGACACCGGCTACATCAGCGGCTGGAAGCTCACCTTCCCGTAAACCGGGAACGAGTGCCACGAGCGGCGCCCCGCCTTTCTCCAAGGCGTGGGCGCCGCCCTACTCTTGGGTCCCATGTCTTCGGCGGACTTCACCTACGACCACGTCGGCGCGACCCGGGAACCCGGTTTCTGCCCTCCCGGCTTCCACCCGATGCGCGTCCGCACCCGCCTCGGCGAGGGCGAGGCGGTCTTCCGGCAGGCGGCCCGGGCGCTGCTCACCTGGGAGCTGCACCGGGAACTGGGGGTCGGTGTCGAGACCGCCGCCGACCGCGCGGCCCCGGACGTCGACGTCACCATCACCCTCGCCGGGGTCGTGAGGGCGCCCTGCCGTGTGGTGTGGACGGTGGAGGAGCACCGCAGGGCCGGCTGGGCGTACGGCACCCTGGCCGGGCACCCCGAGTGCGGCGAGGAGTCCTTCGTCGTGGACCGCACCGGCGACGGCACGGTGTGGCTGACGGTGGAGGCGTTCAGCCGGCCGGCCCGCTGGTACTCCCGCGCGGGCGGCCCGGCCACCCGCGCGATGCAGCACGCGTACGCCCGCCGCTGCGGCAAGGTGCTGCGCCGCCTGGCCACGCAGGGCCTCACGGAGGACTGACCCCGGGCGGCGACGCCGGAAAACGTTCGAAAGTTTCGAACCACCGCATCGGCGAGATCCCCGACACCCCCTCCCCCGGCGCCTGACGCATCCATCTCGCCCCAGCTACGGCAACGGCCCATGACACCGAATACTTTCGGGAGCATTACGAAACCATTGACAACTCCTCTGTCGCGGAAGACTGTTGTGGCGCTCCGCGGTCCCACTGCGTCGCAGACGCGGGACCGATCCCTGTCACCTCGTTGGTGAGCGCCGAAGTGTGCTCGGCGTGTCTCCCCGTCACTGACGTGCCCTTCACGAGGAGGAACAGCCCCATGAGCGAATCCCCCCACAGCTCCGGCCCACGTCCGGTCAGCCGCAGAAGGTTCGTCCTCGGCGGTGCCGGGGCACTGGCGGCAGCGGCGGGGACCGGACTGCTGCTGCCCGGCACGGCACGGGCCGACCAGGTCCTCACCAGCAACTCGACCGGCACGTACAACGGGTACTACTACTCCTTCTGGACCGACGACCCGGGCTCCGTCACCATGACGCTGGGGGCCGCCGGGCAGTACAGCAGCCAGTGGAGCAACACCAACAACTGGGTCGGCGGCCTCGGCTGGAGCAACGGCAGCCGCCGGAACGTCACCTACTCCGGCACGTTCAACCCGGGCAGCAACGGCTACCTGGCGCTGTACGGGTGGACCGCCAACCCGCTGGTGGAGTACTACATCGTCGAGAACCACGGCCCGTACAACCCCGGGTCGGCCGGCCGGCAGCGCGGCACGGTCAACGCCGACGGCGGTACGTACACGATCTACGAGTCCACCCGCCGCGACGCACCGTCGGTGGAGGGCACCAAGACCTTCCAGCAGTACTGGAGCGTCCGGAACAGCAAGCGGTCCAGCGGCACCATCAACACCGGCACGCACTTCGACGCCTGGGAAGCGGCCGGGATGCCGATGGGGGCCTTCAACTACTACATGATCATGGCCACCGAGGGCTACCAGAGCTCCGGCAGCTCCAACATCACCCTCGGGAGCGGAGGCGGCGACGGGGGCACTCCCACGACACCGCCGCCGGGCGCCTGCAGCGCCACCTACCGCACCACCAACGCGTGGAACAACGGCTTCAACGGCGAGGTGACCATCACCGCGGGCAGCGGCGGCGTCTCCAACTGGAGCGTGCCGGTGACGCTGGCCGGCAACCAGACGATCGCCTCGCTCTGGAACGGCACCGCCAGCAGGAGCGGGAACGTGGTGACCGTGACCCCGGCCGGCCACAACCGCACCCTGGGCGCGGGACAGTCGACGTCGTTCGGCTTCACCGTCAACGGGCCCTCCAGCCCGGCGCCGTCGGTCGGCAGTTGCAGCGCGGGCTGATCCGGCGTCCCCCTCCCCCCACGCCTCGGCGCGGTGCCCCTCGGCACCGCGCCGTCGCCCGCCCGGGGGGCCTCACCGCATCAGCAGCCCCGCCGCCTCCACCACGTCCTCCGACGGCACCGCGACCAGCCCCAGCTCGGCACCCGACGCCAGCAGCCGGTGGCTGGGCAGGATGCGGACCGTGTAGCCGAAGGGCCCCGTGCGGTCCAGGGCCAGCGGCCCCTCGTACACCCAGCGCCCCTCCGCGTCCGGCGCGCCCACCGGCTTCAGCGGCACCGCCGTCGCACCGGTGATCCGGTCCTCCCCGTCCACCCGCCCGGACACCGCCTGCACCTCGACGTCCTCCGGCTTCAGACCGCCCAGCCCCACCCGCACCCGCAGCGCGAGCGTGCTGCCGAGCTCCGCGGTGGCCGCCGTCACGGACGTCTCGACGTGGTCGACGGCCACCCCGTGCCAGGCGGCGCGCACCCGCGCCTTCCACCCGGCGAGCGCACGCGCGGAGTCCGCGTCCATCGCACGGTGGGCGTGCGCGGCGGGCGTGTACAGCCGCTCCACGTACTCCCGGACCATCCGCCCGGCCAGCACCTTCGGCCCGAGCAGGCCCAGGGTCCGCCGCACCATCTCGATCCACCGGTCCGGCAGCCCGTCCCGCCCCCGGCCGTAGAAGCACGGGGTGATCCGCTGCTCCAGCAGGTCGTACAGCGCCGCGGCCTCTATGGCGTCGCGCCGGTCCGGATCGGTCCCGGCCCCGTCCGCCGTGGGGATCGCCCAGCCGAAGTCGGGCTGGAACCACTCGTCCCACCAGCCGTCGAGGACGGACAGGTTGAGGCAGCCGTTGAGCGCGGCCTTCATCCCGCTGGTCCCGCACGCCTCCAGCGGCCTGAGCGGATTGTTCAGCCAGATGTCGCAGCCGGGGTAGAGCTTCTGCGCCATCGCCATGCCGTAGTCGGGCAGGAACACGATCCGGTGCCGTACGCGCGGGTCGTCGGCGAAGCGGACCAGTTCCTGGATGAGCCGCTTGCCGCCGTCGTCCGCCGGGTGCGCCTTGCCCGCGATCACGATCTGCACCGGCCGCTCGGGGTGCAGCAGCAGGTCCATCAGCCGGTCCCGGTCGCGCAGCATCAGCGTCAGCCGTTTGTACGACGGGACGCGCCGGGCGAAGCCGATGGTCAGCACGTCCGGGTCGAGCACCCCGTCGATCCAGCCCAGCTCGGCCGTGCCGGCGCCGCGCTGCCGCCAGGAGGCGCGCAGCCGCTCGCGCACCTCGAGCACCAGCAGCTCGCGCAGGGACCGGCGCAGCTTCCAGATGTCCTGGTCGGCGATGTCCGCGACGGAGTCCCAGCGGTCGGAGTCGCCGACGCTCAGCGCCTCCTCTGCGCGCTGGGCTCCGATCTGCCGCGCGCCGAGCCGGAACACCTCGGGGGCGACCCAGGTGGGCGCGTGCACCCCGTTCGTCACGGAGGTGATGGGCACCTCCTCCGGGTCGAAGCCCGGCCAGAGTCCGGCGAACATCTCGCGGCTGACGTCGCCGTGGAGCAGGGAGACGCCGTTGGCGCGCTGGGCCAGGCGCAGGCCCATCACGGCCATGTTGAACAGGTTGGGCTCCCCGCCGGGGTAGCTCTCCATGCCGAGCCGCAGGACGCGGTCGACCTCCATGTTCGGCAGTTCGGCGTGCGGGCCGAAGTGCCGGGCGACCAGTTCGCGGTCGAAGCGGTCGATGCCGGCCGGGACGGGCGTGTGGGTGGTGAACACGGTCCCCGCGCGGACCGCCTCCAACGCCGCGTCGAAGTCCAGCCCGTCCGCGCGCAGTTCGGCGATGCGCTCCAGGCCGAGGAAGCCGGCGTGGCCCTCGTTGGTGTGGAACACCTCGGGCGCGGCGTGCCCGGTCAGCTCGCAGTACGTACGCACCGCGCGGACCCCTCCTATGCCGAGCAGCATCTCCTGGAGGAGCCGGTGCTCGCTGCCGCCGCCGTAGAGCCGGTCGGTCACCCCGCGTTCGCCGAGGTCGTTCTCCTCGACGTCGGAGTCCAGCAGGAGCAGCGGGATCCTGCCGACCTGGGCCAGCCAGATCCGGGCGCGCAGGGAGCGGTCACCGGGCAGGGCGAGGGTGATCTGGGCGGGGGTGCCGTCGGGTTCCTCGAGCTGGTCCAGGGGCAGCTCGTTGGGGTCGAGCACGGGGTAGTGCTCCTGCTGCCAGCCGTCCCGGGACAGGGACTGGCGGAAGTAGCCGTGCCGGTAGAGCAGTCCGACGCCGATGAGGGGGACACCGAGGTCGCTGGCGGCCTTGAGGTGGTCGCCGGCGAGGATGCCGAGTCCTCCGGAGTACTGCGGCAGGGCGGCCGTGATGCCGAACTCCGGGGAGAAGTAGGCCACGGCGGCGGGCAGCCGGTCGGTCTGCGCCTGGTACCAGCGGTCGCCGGTCATGTAGGCGTCCAGATCGGCGGCGACCGCGTCGAGGCGGTCCAGGAAGTCACGGTCGCCGGCCAGTTCGGCGAGCCGCTCGGCCGCCACGCTGCCGAGCAGCCGTACGGGGTCGCAGCCGGCGGCGGCCCAGCGTTCGGGGTCGACGGAGCGGAACAGGTCACGGGTCCCGGTGTGCCAGGACCAGCGCAGATTGCGGGCCAGGTCGCTCAGGGGGCGCAGGGGTTCGGGGAGCACGGGTCGGACGGTGAATCGACGGATCGCCTTCACAAGTCACCTCGGCGCGTTCGTGAGAGACGCGGTGTGCGTCCGGGCATCGTTGCCGACAGTACCGGCGCGGACACGGTCCGCGCGGGAAGCCGGGGGACACGGGTACCTTCACGTCCTCGGCCAAACGATTCACTTCACGACGGATATGGCCGGTTCCGCCCCCATGGGCGTCCTTGTCGCGCTTCGTCCCGCACGAGACGCTTCCCCTCTGGCGTGCCGGCCCGCGCCGGACGCGCCGAGTGGAGGAGGGGAACCCGGACCATGGCACGGACACGCGGACGGCGTGCGCGCCGGGCGGGGGTCATGACGGCGGTGCTGTGCACCGCGGCGGTCTCGGCCGCCGTCCCGCCCGCGCACTCCGCACCACAGGGACGCATACTCGGCGCCGGGGCACCCGGCTCCGTGACCGGCGGTTATCTGGTGACGCTGGAGAAGGGGACGACGGCCGGCTCGGCGGCCGGCAAGGCCCTCGCCGAGAGGTACGGGGCGAGAATCAGCCACACTTACGGCACGGTGCTCAACGGGTACGCCGTACGGGCGGACGCGGGACAGGCCGGGCGGCTGGCCGCCGACCCGCGGGTCGCCTCGGTCGTCCAGGACACCCGCGTGACACTGGACCGCACCCGGGAGGACCCCCCGTCCTGGGGCCTGGACCGCATCGACCAGCGGAACCTCCCGCTGGACGGGCGCTACGCCCGGCCGGGGCCGGCGGGCGCCGGGGTGACGGTCTACGTGATCGACACCGGCGTGCGGACCACGCACGAGGAGTTCGCCGGACGGGCCCGCCACGGCTGGGACTTCGTCCAGGACGACCGGACCGCGCAGGACGGCAACGGACACGGCACGCATGTCGCCGGGATCGTCGCGGGCACCTCGTACGGGGTCGCCGGGAAGGCGGGCGTCGTCTCCGTGCGCGTCCTGGACGACGCCGGCACCGGCACCACCGCCCAGGTGATCGCCGGCATCGACTGGGTCACCCGGAACGCGAGGAAGCCCGCCGTCGCCAACCTCAGCCTGGGCGGCCCCTACAACGCACAGCTGAACGCCGCCGTCCGCACCTCCATCGCCTCCGGTGTCACCTATACGGTCGCCGCGGGCAACGAAGGCGGGCCGGCCGCGCTGTACTCGCCGGCGGGCGTGAAACAGGCCGTCACGGTCGGCGCGACCGGCCGGCAGGACAAGAAACCGGCCTTTTCCAACCACGGCTCGGCGCTCGATCTGTTCGCCCCGGGGGTGTCGATCACCTCGGCCTCCGCCGCGAGCGACACCGCGCGGGCCACCTCCTCGGGTACGTCGACGGCGTCCCCGCACGTGGCGGGCGCGGCGGCGCTGTATCTCGCCGAGCACCGGCGGGCGACCCCGGCCCAGGTGGCGAACGCGCTGGTCAAGGGCGCGGCGAGCGGGAAGGTGGCCGGACGCGGGCCCGGCTCGCCGGACCGGCTGCTCCGGGTTCCGCGCGCGTAGTGGCGCCCGCG
>NZ_NCTE01001422.1 GCF_002114215.1 Streptomyces sp. 13-12-16
GGCATCACGGGGGCGCCCCGCCGTGCCGCGGGGACCGGCTGAGACACCCCGCCGCGCCGCGGGGACCGGCCGGGGCGGCGTTTCACCCGTCCCGGGTGAGGCGGGCGGTCCCTCGTCGCGGACACGCTGAAGTCGGCACACAACGGAATGTCGGGCACGGGCGGCCCGGAACGGAGGACCGAGATGAGTGGTGCGACGTACCTCGCGTACGACTATCCGCTGCTGAGCGCCTTCTGGACCATGCTGGTCTTCTTCCTGTGGATCATGTGGTTCGTCCTGCTCTTCCGGGTCGTCATGGACATCTTCCGCGACGACCACCTGAGCGGCTGGGCCAAGGCCGGCTGGCTGGTGTTCACGGTCGTCCTGCCCTTCCTGGGCGTCTTCGTCTACGTGATCGCCCGCGGCAAGAACATGGGGCGCCGCGAGATCGCCCAGGCGCGCGCACAGCAGGAGGCCTTCGACAGCTACGTCCGAGAGACCGCCAGGGGCGCCGACGGCCGTACCAGCAGCGTCGACGAACTCGCCCGGCTGTCCGAGATCAAGGCCCGCGGCGACATCTCGGACGACGAGTTCCGCAGGGCGAAGGAACTGGTCCTGAGCGGCCACGGCCCGGCGGAACACGCGGACCGGTTCGCCTCGTCCGCAGGGCGCTGACCGCACGACACCGAATCGAGGCATCGGAATGACAGCGACACACCCGACGCACGGCGCCACCGGCGCGCACACGCCGACGGCCAAACGGCAGTGGGCCGAAGGCCTGACGGTCTTCGCCGCCGTCTCGCTCATGATCGTGTCGGTGCTCGACATCCTCCGGGGCATCATGGGCATCGCCGAGGACGACGTCTTCGTCACGACGCAGGACTACGTCTTCCAGTTCGACCTCAGCGCGTGGGGCTGGACCCACCTGGTGCTCGGCGCCATCGGGGTGCTCGTCAGCCTCGGCCTGGTCCGGGGCGCCCTGTGGGCCCGCGTCGCCGGCGTGGTGATCGCCGGTCTCCTCATCATCGCCAACTTCCTGTCCCTGCCGTACTACCCGGTCTGGTCCGTCGTGATGATCGCCTTCTCCGGGTTCATCATCTGGGCGCTGTGCGTGTCGCGTGCGCACGGCGCGGATCGCTGAGCCGGCCGCCGTGCG
>NZ_NCTE01001423.1:0-359 GCF_002114215.1 Streptomyces sp. 13-12-16
GGCTTCCGGGCCGGGTCCTGCTCCTTCCGCGGGTCCTCGGTGGCCGCGCGGCCACCGGGGAGGGCCAGGAGGAAGGTACGGCGGCAGTGGCGCAGGAGGGCGGCGGCGGTGGGGTTGCCGCGCAGGGCCCGGAGGGCGGCCAGGTCGTCGGAGTGGGGGCGGTATCCGGCGCCCAGCGCCTCCTCCAGGAGCGTGAGGTAGCCGGCGGCCGTGCCGGGGAGGGCCGCGCGGTAGCGGCCGAGATCGGCCAGGAGGAAGGCGCGCAACCGGGCGCTTTCCCGCGTCGCCTCGTCGAAGTCCGTGGCGAGGCGGAGGCAGTCCTGGAGGTCGTCGGCCGAGGCGGGGGGGGGGGGGGGGGG
>NZ_NCTE01001423.1:633-4997 GCF_002114215.1 Streptomyces sp. 13-12-16
TGGGGTGCCTGCGGTGCGGCTTTCGGTCCGGTGGGGTGCGGGTCCCATGCCTGCGGTGCGGCTTTCGGTCCGGTGGGGCTGGGGTAGCGCCCACGGTCGGTGGGTGGGTCGGGGCCGCGTCGGGGGTGTCCGTCCTCGGACCGGCGCGATCGGGTTGCCTGGAGGGGGTGCAGGGCGCGGACGCGCCGGCCACTGCGGGCGGCCACCCCCGCCCCGTCCCCTCCCCGCCGTACGCGGCGTCCTTCGCGGGCAGTCGCACCGCATGCCCCGCCCTCCGCGGGCAGTCGTGCCTCCCCCAGTGCCTCAAGGGCCTGGGAGGTGCCCCCAGGGCAATGGGGGTCCCCCCGCTCATGGGGGTCCCCCCGCTCGAGCGAAGCCGAGAGTGGGGGAGAAGCCGAGAGTGGGGGAGAAGCCGAGAGTGGGGGAGGGTGGGCGCTGGGGGTACCCCCTCTGGGGGAGGCACCCCGCAAGCGCCGGGCTGCGCAACCCCACCCCCGGTCCACACCCATGCCGGGCACCCGCAAAACACCGGGCCGCGCGCACCCACACCCGGCCCACGCCGACGCGACGGCACCCCGCAAACGCGCCGGGCCGCGCAGGCACCCGTGCGTTACAGACGTGACACGTTGCGTTCGTACACCAGGCGCAGGCCGATCAGCGTCAGCCACGGCTCGTGCTCGTCGATGACCGAGCTCTCGCCCAGCACCATCGGCGCCAGCCCACCCGTCGCGATGACCGTCACGTCCTCGGGGTCGTCCGCCAGCTCGCGGGCCATCCGGTTGACCACCCCGTCGACCTGACCGGCGAATCCGTAGATGATGCCGGACTGCATCGCCTCGACCGTGTTCTTGCCGATCACGCTGCGCGGACGCGCCACCTCGATCTTCCGCAGCTGCGCGCCGCGGACGCCGAGCGCCTCGACGGAGATCTCGATGCCGGGGGCGATGACCCCGCCGACGTACTCCCCCCGTGCGGAGACCGCGTCGAACGTCGTCGCCGTGCCGAAGTCGACGACGATCGCCGGACCGCCGTAGAGGTCGACCGCCGCGACCGCGTTGATGATGCGGTCCGCGCCGACCTCCTTGGGGTTGTCGGTGAGGATCGGCACGCCCGTCTTCACGCCCGGCTCGACCAGCACCGCCGGCACGTCGCCGTAGTAGCGGCGGGTGACCTCGCGGAGTTCGTGCAGGACGGACGGGACCGTCGCGCAGATCGCGATGCCGTCGATGCCGTCGCCCAGGTCGTCGCCCAGCAGCGGGTGCATGCCCATCAGGCCCTGGAGCAGGACCGCGAGTTCGTCGGCCGTGCGGCGCGCGTCCGTGGAGATGCGCCAGTGTTCGACGATGTCGTCGCCGTCGAAGAGGCCCAGGACGGTGTGCGTGTTGCCCACGTCGATCGTCAGCAGCATGACCGGTCCTACTCCGCCGCTCGCAGGTCGAGGCCGATGTCGAGGATCGGCGAGGAGTGGGTGAGGGCGCCCACCGCCAGGTAGTCGACGCCCGTGTCCGCGTACGCCTTCGCGTTGGTGAGGGTGAGGCGGCCGGAGGCCTCCAGGGCGGCGCGGCCGCCGACGAGGGCCACCGCCTCCTCGCACTCGCCGGGCGTGAAGTTGTCCAGCAGGATCAGGTCGGCGCCGGCGTCCAGGACCTCGCGGAGCTGGTGCAGGGTGTCGACCTCGACCTCGATCGGGACGTCGGGGAAGCGCTCGCGGACCGCGTTGAAGGCCGCGGCGACACCGCCGGCGGCCACCACGTGGTTGTCCTTGACCAGGGCCGCGTCCGAGAGGGACATGCGGTGGTTGACACCGCCGCCGCAGCGCACGGCGAACTTCTCCAGGCTGCGCAGGCCGGGCGTGGTCTTGCGGGTGTCGCGGACCTTCGCCTTGGTGCCTTCGAGGACGTCCGCCCACGCGCGCGTGGCGGTCGCGATGCCCGACAGGCGGCACAGGAGGTTCAGGGCGCTGCGTTCCGCGGTGAGGATGTCGCGGGTGCGGGTCGTGACGGAGAGCAGGGTCTGGCCCGCCTCGACGCGGTCGCCGTCCTCCGCGTGGCGTTCGACCTCGAACTCCTCCGTGCAGACGACCGACATGACCGCCTCGGCGATCCGGAGGCCCGCCACGGTGCCCGCCTCCCGCGCGGTGAAGTCGGCGGTGGCGACGGCGTCCTCCGGGATGGTCGCGACCGTCGTCACGTCCACGCCGTGGGCCAGGTCCTCCTGGAGGGCGACGTTGGCGATGTCCTCGACCTCGACGGGGTCGAGGCCCGCGTCGGCCAGGAGCTGGGCGAGCGCGGGGTCGAGGCCGCACTCCAGGTAGGTCTCCTCGTCGGCGCCGCAGGCGCAGCCGTCGCCACAGCCGCCGGAGGAAACGAGGGGAAGGTCGGGGGTGGTCACTGCTGTCACTGCTCCTGGGCCTGGGTGAGGGTCGGGGGGAAGTCTGTGGTGTCGGTGGTGTGCGCCGCCAGCGATCGGTCCGGATTCAGCCGTACGACGATGTGGCGGCGCCAGGTCGTGTCGTCGCGCTCGGGGCGGTCCTCGCGCCAGTGGCAGCCGCGGGTCTCCTCGCGCCGCTGCGCGGCGGTGACCAGGACGCGGGCCACGCACAGGAGGTTGGTGGCCTCCCAGGTGTCGACGCCGGGCTCGGCGGTCTTGCCGTTCTCGTCGAGGGCGTCGCGTGCGTCGGCGTGGAGTCGGTGGAGACTGTCGGCGGCCTGGGAGAGGGAGGCCGCGGAGCGGAGCACGCCTGCTCCCCGGCTCATGATCCGCTGGATGGTGAAGCGGGCCTCCGGGGGGAGGAGGGGATGGGCGGGGCGCTCCGTGACGGGGAGCGGCTGCGGCACGCGCGCGTGGAGGGTGTTTCCGGCGCGCGCGATGTCGGCGGCGATGCGCTCGGCGTAGACCAGGCCCTCGAGGAGGGAGTTGGAGGCGAGGCGGTTGGCGCCGTGCACGCCGGTGCAGGCGACCTCTCCGCACGCGTACAGGCCGGGCACGGTGGTGCGGCCGTGGGAGTCGGTGCGGACGCCGCCGGAGGCGTAGTGGGCGGCCGGGGCGACCGGAACGGGCTCGGTGACCGGGTCGATGCCGTGCGCGCGGCAGGCGGCGAGGATCGTGGGGAAGCGGTGTTCCCACATCTCGGCGCCGAAGTGGCGGGCGTCGAGGTACATGTGCTCGGCGTCCTGCTCCTGCATGCGGCGCATGATGCCCTTGGCGACGATGTCCCGGGGCGCGAGTTCGGCGAGTTCGTGCTGCCCCCGCATGAAGCGCACGCCGTCGGCGTCCACCAGGTGGGCGCCCTCACCGCGTACCGCCTCGGAGACCAGCGGCTGCTGGCCCTCCGCCTCGGGTCCGAGGAAGAGCACCGTCGGGTGGAACTGGACGAATTCGAGGTCGCTCACCTCGGCGCCCGCGCGGAGGGCGAGGGCCACGCCGTCGCCCGTGGAGACGGCGGGATTCGTGGTCGCCGAGAAGACCTGGCCCATGCCGCCGGTCGCCAGGACCACGGCGGGCGCGTGGACGGCGCCCACGCCGTCGTGCTGGCCCTCCCCCATGACGTGCAGGGTGACGCCGGCGGTGCGGCCGTCGGCGTCGGTGAGGAGGTCGAGGACGAGGGCGTTCTCGATGGTGCGCATCCCGCGTGCGCGGACCGCCTCGACGAGGGCGCGGGAGATCTCCGCGCCGGTGGCGTCGCCACCCGCGTGGGCGATGCGGCGGCGGTGGTGGCCGCCCTCGCGGGTGAGTTCCAGGCCGCCGTCGGTCGACTCGTCGAAGTGCGCGCCGGTCGCGATGAGGCGGCGTACGGCGTCGGGCCCCTCGGTGACGAGGATGCGGACCGCATCCTCGTCGCACAGGCCCGCGCCGGCGACCAGGGTGTCGTCCAGGTGCTGCTCGGGGGTGTCGCCCTCGCCGAGGGCCGCGGCGATGCCGCCCTGGGCCCAGCGGGTGGAGCCGTCGTCGAGGCGGGCCTTGGTGACGACCACCGTCGTCAGGCCGGCGGCCTCGCAGCGCAGGGCGGCGGTGAGGCCGGCGACGCCGGAACCGACGACCACGACGTCCGCGTCGATGGACCACCCGGGCGCGGGCGCGTGCAGTCGTATGCCTGTGCTGGTCACGAGGCGGCTCCGAAGGTTCCGAAGGTCAGGGGGAGGTTGTCGATCAGGCGGGTGGCGCCCACGCGGGCGGCCACGGCGAGGACGGCCTCTCCGGTGAAGTCGTCGCCGATCTCGGTGAAGTCGGACGGGTCGACCAGGGCCAGGTAGTCCAGGTCGAGGGGCGGCGTGAGGCGGGCTGCCTCGTCGAGGACCAGGCGGGCGGCGGCGCGGACGGCCACCGGGCCGCCGGCGGTCGTGGCGACGGCGTGCGCGTCGGCC
>NZ_NCTE01001424.1:0-1772 GCF_002114215.1 Streptomyces sp. 13-12-16
CGGGGCACCCGGAGCCCGAGCAGAACCGGATCCTCCTGGAATTCCTGCGCACGCACGTGGCCTCCGTGCTCGGGCACGGCTCGCCCGACGCGGTCGGGACCGCTCAGTCGTTCAAGGAGCTGGGCTTCGACTCGCTCAGCTCGGTGGAGCTGCGCAACACGCTCAACAAGGCGTCCGGGATGCGGCTCCCGTCCACCCTGCTGTTCGACTACCCGACGCTCGAGGTACTGGCCGGCTACATGCGCACCGAACTGGTGGGCAGCGAGCAGGCGGACGGCGGCACCCGGGCGGCCCGCCGTGCCGTCCGCAGGACACCGGCGAGGAACGGGGTGCCCGAGCCGATCGCGATCGTGGGCATGGGCTGCCGCTTCCCCGGCGACGCCGACACGCCCGAGAAACTGTGGCGACTGGTGGCGGACGGGCGTGACGCGGTGGGCGGGTTCCCGGACAACCGCGGCTGGGACGTGGAGGACCTCTACGACCCGGACCCGGACGTCCGCGGGAAGACCTACGCCCGTGAGGGCGGCTTCCTGTACGACGCCGACCGCTTCGACGCCGAGTTCTTCGGCATCAGCCCCCGCGAGGCCCTCGCGCTCGACCCCCAGCAGCGGCTCCTCCTGGAGACGGCCTGGGAGGCGTTCGAGAACGCGGGCATCCGGCCCGACACCCTGCGCTCCACCGCGACCGGCGTCTTCGCCGGCGTCGCCGCCCAGGAGTACGTCTCGCTGACGCACCACGGCGGCGAGCCCGTCGAGGGGTACCTGCTGACGGGTACGACGGCGAGCGTGGCCTCCGGGCGCATCGCCTACACGCTCGGCCTGGAGGGCCCGGCGGTCACCGTCGACACCGCGTGCTCGTCCTCACTGGTGGCCATGCACCTGGCCTGCCAGTCGCTGCGCAACGGCGAGTCCGACATGGCCCTGGCGGGCGGCGCCACCATCATGGCCAACCCCGGCATGTTCATGGAGTTCAGCCGGCAGCGCGGGCTGGCCCCGGACGGCCGGTGCAAGTCGTTCGCGGCGGGCGCCGACGGCACCGCCTGGGCGGAGGGCGCGGGCATGGTCCTGCTCGAACGGCTCTCCGACGCCGAGGCCAACGGACACACCGTCCTGGCCGTCATCCGCGGCTCCGCCGTCAACCAGGACGGCGCCAGCAACGGCCTGACCGCACCCAACGGCCCCTCCCAGCAGCGCGTCATCCAGTCCGCGCTGGCCGGGGCCGGCCTCACCCCGGACCAGGTCGACGCGGTCGAGGGCCACGGCACCGGCACCTCGCTGGGCGACCCGATCGAGGCGCAGGCCCTGCTGGCCACCTACGGGCAGAACCGTGAAGAGCCCCTGTGGCTCGGTTCCTTCAAGTCCAACATCGGTCACGCCCAGGCCGCCGCCGGTCTTGGCGGGGTCATCAAGATGGTCCAGGCCATGCGCCACGGCGTCCTGCCCAAGACGCTCCACGTCGACGAACCCAGCCCTCACATCGACTGGGAGTCCGGCAACGTACGGCTGCTGACCGAGGCCCGGCCCTGGCCCGAGACCGGCCACCCCCGCCGCGCCGCCGTCTCCTCCTTCGGCATCAGCGGCACCAACGCCCACCTCATCCTCGAAGCCCCGCCCGTGCGGCGGCCCGCGGCCGTCCGTCGGGAGCAGGGGGCCCCGCAGGGGACCGTCGTTCCCTGGATGCTGTCGGCCAAGACCGAGCAGGCGCTCCGCGACCAGGCCCGGCAGTTGCGCGAGCATCTCGCGCACGCCCCCGGGGCACGTCCTGACCAGGTC
>NZ_NCTE01001424.1:1782-2349 GCF_002114215.1 Streptomyces sp. 13-12-16
ACACGCCCTCGCCACCACCCGCACCCTCTTCCCGCACCGGGCCGTGGTCATCGCCGACGAGCGCGAGGCGTTCGACAGCGCGCTGGACGCCCTCACACACGGCGAACCCTCCGCCGCCCTGGTGCACGGCACGCCCCTTCCCGGCCGGACGGCGTTCCTGTTCACCGGTCAGGGATCACAGCGTGCGGGCATGGGCCGCACCCTGTACGACACCCACACCGTCTTCCGCGAGGCGTTCGACGAGGTCTGCACCACCCTCGACCGCCACCTCGACACCGGACACAACGTCAAGGACGTCGTCTTCGACGACGACCCCGCCCTGCTCGACCAGACCCGCTACACCCAGGCAGCACTGTTCGCCCTTGAAACAGCCCTCCACCACCTCATCACCTCCTTCGGCATCACCCCCGACTACCTCACCGGCCACTCCATCGGTGAGATCGCCGCCGCCCACGTCGCCGGGGTCCTGTCCCTGGACGACGCCTGCCGCCTGGTCGCCGCCCGCGGCACCCTCATGCAGGCCCTGCCCACCGGCGGCGCCATGATCGCCGTCGAGGCCACCGAGGA
>NZ_NCTE01001424.1:2359-6046 GCF_002114215.1 Streptomyces sp. 13-12-16
GGGAACCGGACGCCCCCGAGGGGACCGTCATTCCCTGGGTCCTGTCCGCCAAGACCGGACAGGCCCTCCGCGAGCAGGCGGAACGGCTCCTGGACCACGTCACCGAGCACCCCCACCTCCACCCCGTCCACATCAGCCATGCCCTCGCGGCCACCCGCGCGCGCTTCGGGCAGCGGGCCGTGGTCCTCGGCAGCGGGCGCGACGAGCTGATCTCCGGTCTTCGCGCGCTGAGCAGGCAGGAGACGTCGCGCACGGTGGTGACGGGAGTCGCACGCGAAGGTGCGACGGCGTTCCTGTTCACCGGTCAGGGATCACAGCGTGCGGGCATGGGCCGCACCCTGTACGACACCCACACCGTCTTCCGCGAGGCGTTCGACGAGGTCTGCACCACCCTCGACCGCCACCTCGACACCGGACACAACGTCAAGGACGTCGTCTTCGACGACGACCCCGCCCTGCTCGACCAGACCCGCTACACCCAGGCAGCACTGTTCGCCCTTGAAACAGCCCTCCACCACCTCATCACCTCCTTCGGCATCACCCCCGACTACCTCACCGGCCACTCCATCGGTGAGATCACCGCCGCCCACGCCGCCGGCATCCTCACCCTCGACGACGCCTGCCGCCTCGTCGCCGCCCGCGGCACCCTCATGCAGGCCCTGCCCACCGGCGGCGCCATGATCGCCGTACGCGCGAGCGAGGACGACATCCGTCCCCTGCTGGAAGGCCATGAACACCAGGTCGCCATCGCGGCCGTCAACGGGCCCACGTCCCTGGTCGTCTCCGGGGACGAACAGGCCACCACCCACATCGCCGCCGCCCTCGCCGAACGCGGCGTCAAAACCAGGCGCCTCACCGTCTCCCACGCCTTCCACTCCCCCCTCATGGACCCCATGCTCGACGACTTCCGCCACGTCGCCGAGACCCTCACCTACCACCCACCCACCACCCCCATCGTCTCCAACCTCACCGGCCGCCTCGCCGACCCCGACCACATCACCACCCCCGCCTACTGGGTCCAGCACATCCGCCAGGCAGTCCGCTTCGCCGACGGCATCCACACCCTCCACACCAACGACGTCCGCCACTACCTCGAACTCGGCCCCGACGGCACCCTCAGCACGATGGCCCAGGACAACCTCCCGGAGCCGGAGCCGCAGGACACCGAGACCACCCTCACCCCCCTCCTGCACCGCGACCGCGACGAGCAGCACACCCTCCTGACCGCGATAGCCGGCGTCCACGCCCGCACCACCACGTCCGTCGACTGGACCCCGCTCACCACGGCTGCCACCACGCCGGTCGACCTGCCCACCTATCCCTTCCAGCGCCGGCGCTACTGGCTCGACGCACCCACACCGACCTCGGGCGCGGACGGTCTGGGACTGACGGCGACCGGCCATCCGGTGCTGACCACCTTGGCCGAACTCCCCGACGGGGGCGGGTACCTCTTCACCGGCCGCGTCTCCGGGACCGACCCCGCCTGGGTGGCCGAGCACGTCATCTTCGGCACGATGATCGTGCCGGGCGTGGCCTTCGTCGACCTCCTCCTGCACGCCGCGGGGCATGTGGGCTGCGAGCACATCGAAGAGCTCACCCACCACGTGTTCCTCGCCGTACCGGACGACGGCGCGCTGCAGTTGCGCGTCCTCGTCGAGGCGGCGGACGACTCCGGGCGGCGTTCCTTCACGGTCCACTCACGGCCCGAGGACGCTCCTGCCGAGACCGACTGGACCTGCCACGCCACGGGAGTGCTCGCGGCCGAGCGCCGGGAGGCCCCCGCCGCGATCGACGTGCTGGCGGACGAGGTCTGGCCCCCGGCCGGTACCGAGGCCGTGGACACGGAGGAGTTCTACCGCCGGGTCACCGGCGCGGGCTTCGGTTACGGACCTCTGTTCCGCGGGATGCGGGCGGCCTGGCGGGACGGGAGCACGACGTACGCGGAGGTCTCCCTTCCCGACGACGCGGACCCCGGCGCCTTCGGCATCCATCCGGGCCTGCTCGACTCGGCCCTCCAGCCGGCGGCGCTGATCGCCGGGGACGAGGCGGCGGACGACTCCATCCGGGTGCCGTTCTCGTGGGCCGGTGTGTCCCTCCACGCCACGGGGGCTAGGGCCCTGCGGATACGCCTCCTGTGGCCCACCCCGGACACCGCGTCCCTGGTCGTCTCCGACCAGACGGGTGCGCCGGTCATGACGATCGACTCCCTCGTCATGCGGACGGTCGGCCCCGACCAGCTCGCCGTCGCGCGGGCCGCCGACGCCGGAGAGCTGTACGAGGTCGACTGGCTCGCCGTGCCGGTGCCCGAGGACGACGCCCGGGACGCGACCGGGGCCACGTGGGCCGTGGTCGCCGATCCGCTGGAACACCACCTGGCGGTCTCGCCGTCCCGGCTCGGGACCGCGGTCGACGTCCTCCCGGACCCGGTGACGCTCCCGGCGGTGCGGGAGGACGGGAGCGCCGGGCCGGACGTGTTCGTCACCTGGTGCCTGTCCGGGCCCGACGCCGACCCGGTGCGGACCACGCGTTCCCTCACACATCACCTGCTCGGTCTCGTCCAGGCGATGGTGTCCGACGAACGGCCGGACTCCCGTCTGGTGGTCCTCACCAGGGGCGCGGTGTCCACCGGTGCCGGTGACGAGTCGGCCGACCTGGCCGGAGCCGCCGTCTGGGGCCTGATCCGCACCGCTCAGACGGAACACCCCGACCGGTTCGTGCTGATCGACCTCGACGACTCGGACGCCTCCCTGCGGGCCCTCCCGGCTGCCGTTTCCACCTCGGAGCCGCAACTAGCCCTGCGCAACGGTCAGTTCCTCGCCCCGCGCATCGGCCGCGTCCGTACCGACGCACCGGACACCGGGCCGGTCGCCTCACCTGCGCCGTTCGACCCGGACAAGACGGTGCTCATCACCGGTGGCACCGGCGCGCTGGGCACGCTCCTCGCCCGTCACCTGGTCGACACGTACGGCGTCAGGAAGCTGCTGCTGACCAGCCGGCACGGTGCGCGGGCGGGCAGCGACATCGTCACGGAACTCACCGAGCTGGGCGCCGAGGTCACCGTCGCGGCCTGCGACGTCGCCGACCGGCGGTCGCTGGAGGCCCTGCTCGCGGGCCTGCCGCAGGAGCATCCGCTCGGCGCGGTCGTGCACTGCGCGGGCACGCTCGACGACGGCGTCGTGACGGCGCTCAGCCCCGAGCGGTTCGACGGGGTGCTGCGTCCGAAGGTGGACGGGGCGTGGAACCTGCACGAGCTGACCCGGGACCTGGACCTGGACGCGTTCGTGCTGTTCTCGTCGGTGGTCGGTGTCCTCGGCTCCCCCGGCCAGGCCAACTACGCCGCCGCCAACGCCTTCCTCGACGCACTCGCCCAGCAGCGGCGCACGGCGGGACTGCCCGCCACGTCCCTGGCCTGGGGCCTGTGGGAGAGCGGCATGGCCGACACCCTGGACGAGCAGGACCTGGCGCGCATGAACCGCAACGGACTGCTGCCGATGCCCGCCGACCAGGCCCTCGGGCACTTCGACGCGGCGCTCAGGGCGGAGCAGGCGGTACTGGTCCCGGCCAGGCTCGACCTCACGGGCCTGCGTGCCCGTGCCGCGTCCGCTCCCGTGCCGCCCGTGTTCCGCGGGCTGGTCCGCGCGCCCCTGCGCAGCGCCGCCCGGACGGCCGGAGCCGCGGGAGCGGTCG
>NZ_NCTE01001425.1 GCF_002114215.1 Streptomyces sp. 13-12-16
CCCGCGGCCGGCCGTCGCCGAGGGCGGCTTCCCGCTGTCCGGCGACCGGCCCCGGCCCGCCGCCGCTTCCGGTGACCGGGACGCCGCCGAGGGGCCTCGCCCGCTGTCCGGCCGCTGGGCCGGTGCGGCCGGTGACCGTCGTGTTCTGCCCGCTGTCGCCTTCGACCCTTGGACCGTCGCCGGTCCCGACCCCTGGGCCGTCGCCGATGCCGATTACCGGCCTGCTGACGATCGCCTCTTCCAGCACAGCGGTGTGACGGCCGATGACGGCGGAGCCGGCGTGGCCGTCGGACACCCGGTACTGCCCGCCGCCAGCCCTCTCCCGGCCTCCCCCGGCGCCGAGGCCGTCCTTCCGGCCGGTACCCCCGTCCCGCGCCACCGCGTCGGTGTCGTCGTCGAGGCCCTGTTGTTTCTCGCGCGGCGGCACGGCAGCCGGCGGCTGTCCACCCGGCTCACGGACCTGGTGCACGCCCTCGACGCCGATCCGGGTTCCTGGTGGGCCGCCCGGCTGCTCAGCGGGACCCTCACGCGCGTGGCCGACGCGACGCCGTACACGGACGTGCTGCGGCTGCTGGCCGACCGTCTCGTGGCCTGGCGGGAGCAGCGGCGGGGCGTGCCGCCGGAGCTGGGGCCCGCCTTCTGGGCCGCTCTCCGGCTGCCGCCGGAGACGCGGTGCGCACTGCTGCGCCGGCTCGTTCACGCCGACGGCCCCCCGTGCGAGAACGGCCCCCGCTTCCTCG
>NZ_NCTE01001426.1 GCF_002114215.1 Streptomyces sp. 13-12-16
GGGCCTGCTGCCCGCCGTACCGGTGACCTCGGGGCTGCGCGAGGTCGGCGCGCTGGGACTGGCCGGCCCGCGTGAGCGGCTCGCCGGGCTGGCCCGCGCGGTGCTCGCCCAGCTCGCCGCGCTGCACTCACCCGACTCCCTGGAGATCGTCCTGATCGCCGCGGACCGCTCCCGCCCCCTGGCGGAGCGCACCGCCGAGTGGTCCTGGCTGGGCTGGCTGCCGCACGTACGCCCGGGGCACGGCCAGGACTGCCGCCTGCTCCTCGCGCACGACCCCGAACAGGCCACGGCCCGCGCCGAGGAACTGCTGCGCCGGCTGGCGGACCACGACCACGCGGCCCCCCGCATATCCGGCGGGGAAGGGCCGTACACCGTGGTCGTCGTGGACGGCGACCCCGGCGGCCCCGACGCGCGCGAGGCGGTGGCGCGGCTGGCCCTGGAAGGACCCCGGGCCGGGATCCACGTGGTGTGCCTCGCCGAGACGGCCGCAGCCTCCCCCGCGTCCCCGGTGGCGGAGACGTACGAGGCGGCCTGCGCGGTGGCGCCGACGTTCCGGCAGTGCGGGGCCGTCGCCCTGCTCAGCGGGGACGTGGCGACCGCCCTGCGCCTGCTGCGGGTGGCCGGGACCGGCTCCGGCCGTCCCCCCGGCCCCGTCGGCCACGGCACCCTCGCCACGGTCGACGCGGTCTCCCCC
>NZ_NCTE01001427.1 GCF_002114215.1 Streptomyces sp. 13-12-16
CCTCCCGTCCGGCCGCGCCACCGGGCCGGCCTCCCCGTCGGGGCCGGCCCGCGGTGCGGTCACCGCGGGCCGGCCGGCCAGCAGCGTGCAGCCCAGCCCCACGGCCCAGCCGATCACCGTCGCCCACATGATGCCGTCGACCCCCCACGCGTGGCCCAGTACGTACGACAACGGCAGCCGGACCACGCCCAGCGAGGCCACCGTGCAGATCAGCGGTACGACGGTGCGGGCGATGCCGTTGAACCAGCCGTGCAGCACGACCGTCAGCGTGTAGCACAGGAAGAACGGTGCCGTGATGAGGATGTACCGCTCGGTCACCATCCGGGTCTCGGGGCTGCCGGAGAACAGCGCGGCGATCGGCCCGCGTCCGACCAGCAGCAGCAGGGACACCACCGCGGTGAGCGCGACGCCCAGCCACACGGCGTGACGGACCCCCTCGCGGACCCGGACGGCTTGGCCGGCGCCGGTGTTCTGCGCGGTGAACACCATCAGCGCGCCGGACAGGTTGAGGAACAGCACGCTGGTCAGCAGCTCCAGCCGGGCGACGACGGTCAGTGCCGCGAGGGCCTCCTCACCGAACGGCGTGATGATCCACACCAGCACCAGCACCCCGACGCCGATCAGCAGGTACTGCACGGCCATCGGCGCGCCGATCCGCAGACCGCGCCGCACCTCGGCGAGCACCGCGGCGGCCGTGACCGCGGCCGCCCCGGACGGCCGCGGCCGGCGCTGCTCGCGCACCAGGCGGGTCAGGCCGACC
>NZ_NCTE01001428.1 GCF_002114215.1 Streptomyces sp. 13-12-16
CTGGCGGCCGTCGGCGGACTCCTCCTGGGGGCCACGATGGTCACCCACGCCGTCGCCAGTGAGCCCCGCGCGCCCGACGCGGTCCCGTTCGCCACCGCCCAGGAGACGGCGGCCGGGCCGGGCGCCGGCCTGGTGTCGAAGCTCGGCACGTCCCGTACGGCGGGCAGCTGGATCGCCGACGACGGCAGGACGGTGGTCGCGGTCACCGACGAGGCGGCGGCGGCCGAGGTGCGCGCGGCCGGCGCCGAGCCGAGGATGGTGCGGCACAGCATGGACGACTTCAAGTCCGCGACCGAGACGCTGCGTTCGGCGCCGCGCGTGCCCGGGACGGCGTGGGCCATGGACTACCGGACCAACGAGGTGGTGGTCCGGGGCGACAGCACGGTGTCGGCGGACGACTGGTCCGAGCTGACCGAAGTGGCGGACGGCATCGGCGGTTTCGTCCGCATGGAGCGGAGCGAGGGCACCTTCACCACCCGGCTCAACGGGGCGCTGCCCATCCTGTCGACGGCCGGCCGCTGTTCGGCGGGCTTCAACGTGACCGACGGGGAGCGGGACTTCATCCTCACGGCCGGGCACTGCGGGCCCGACGGGTCGGTGTGGTTCGCCGACAACCAGGGCCGGCAGGAGGTCGGGACGACGGTCGGCGGCAGCTTCCCCGGGGACGACTACTCACTGATCGAGTACGCCGGCGGCCGGGCCGGCGAGGGTGCCGGTGTGGTGGCCGTCGGCGACGGCAAGGGCGTGCGGATCACGGGGGTGGCGGATCCGACGGTGGGCCAGCGGGTGTTCCGCAGCGGCAGCACCAGCGGGCTGCGGGACGGTGAGGTGACCGCGCTCAACGCGACGGTGAACTATCCCGAGGGCACGGTCAGCGGTCTCGTCGAGTCCGACGTGTGCGCCGAACCCGGGGACAGTGGTGGTCCGATGTTCTCCGAGGGCATCGCGCTCGGTGTCACGTCGGGCGGCAGCGGTGACTGCCGGACGGGCGGTACGACGTACTTCCAGCCGGTGACGAAGGCGCTGGCGCGGCTCGGCGTACGGCTCATCGTGGCGCCCGGGGCCGACGGGGGTGCGGCGGCGCCCTCCCCCGCCCCGTCGGACGCGCGGGGCGCGGCGGCTCCGGACG
>NZ_NCTE01001429.1:0-528 GCF_002114215.1 Streptomyces sp. 13-12-16
GGGCAGGGGCGGGTGACGAGGGCGTTCAGCCGGGCGAAGGCGAGCACCTGGGCCGGCTCCGGATCGTCGGGCGGCTGCGGGACCGTCACTTCCAGGAACGTGGCGGTCGGCCCGGCCGACATCCGCGGCGGCAGCCAGGCCCGCCAGAACCGGACCAGCGGGGCCGTGCTCGGCGGGGTGTCCACCGCGCCGAGCAGCCGCAGCCGGTCGGCTCGCTCCCCGGGCGGGCACTCCCGCACCAGGTGCAGGGCCGCCTCACGCCAGCGCAGGGCCGTGAGCTGGGAGCCGAGTACGCGCAACCGTCCGGCGACGGCGTCCTCCAGGGCGGCGTCCCATGCGTCCTCCTCGTCGAGGACACGGCGCACCTCGGGGACCGGGAGGTCCAGGGCTCGCAGGGAGCGGATCAGGCGCAGCCGGTCCAGCGCGTCGGGTCCGTACCGGCGGTGCCCGCCGGCGCTGCGGGACGCCTCCGGCAGCAGCCCGCGGTCGGAGTAGTAGCGGACGGTCTTGACGGTGACGTGCGCGTGC